>JAICKR010000155.1 GCA_025927835.1 Jatrophihabitans sp.
CCAGCGCAGGTACATGCGAAGCAGCATCTCGGCGAAGTCGGCCGCGTCGACGCCGCCGGCCTCGGAACGGATGGTGACCAGCGCCTCGCGCGAGTCGTACTCACCGGAGAGCAGGGTGCGCACCTCGAGCTCGTCGATCGCCTTGCGCAGGCCACCGACCTCAGCCTCGGCCTCGGCCAAAGCCGAGCTGCCATCCATCCCGCCTACCTCGGTGGCGAGGGCCACTAGTGTCTCTGCGTCATCGAGGCGGCGGCGCAGGTCCTCGACCCGGCGGATCTCGCCCTGCACGTACGAGAGCCGCGAGGTGATCTTCTGCGCGTTCTCGACGTCGTCCCACAGGTCGGGGGCGGAGGCCTGCTGCTCGAGTTCGGCGACCTCGCGGCGCAGCGCATCGAGGTCCAAGACCGCCTCGATGCTCGACAGGGTCGCGGACAACTCCTTCAGCTCGGCCGGGACGTCCACGACGTCCGAGGGTAGCCGGTCCCGTTGAGTGGCCACGTACGCGTCGAGTGGCCGGTCATGGGCAGCCACTCGCGCCCAGAGTGGCCACTCGACGTGTCAGTCGAGGCAGGTGGCGGGCAGGTCGAACCAGCGCAGCTCGTCGAAGTCGGACGAGACGCTGGCCTGCGTGTCGTCGCCGGCGGCGCGGTCGGCCGCAACCAGTGCCTCGGCCGCGGCCAGGTAGCGGGCAAGATCGCTCTCCGGGGCGCGGTCGGTGTGCCGTGGGTAGGTCAGCTGCCCGTCCGCGTCGTAGCCGAGGTCACGCAGCCGCAGCGGCGGCTCGACGAGGCCCTGCCGGTGCCGCCACAGCCCGCTGGCCGTCTCGAAGCGGTAGTCGGCGAGGAAACGGTGCCCGTGCCGGGCCACGAAGCGCACCGCGTCGATCACGTAGTCGACGACCGGGTCGGACAGGAAGTAGTTGAAGTTGACCCGCACCCAGCCCGGCTTGATGCCCTCGCAGCCGACGGCGATCTGGCGCTCGAACTCGTGCGAGCGTTCGATGTCGATGCCGAGCAGCCGGTGCCCGTATGGGCCGGCGCACGAGCAGCCGCCGCGCGACTGGATGCCGAACAGGTCGTTGAGCAGCGACACCACGAAGTTGTGGTGCAGGTAGCGCCCGCTGGGCGCGCGCACCACGAACGACACGATCGACAGCCGCGCCGCGTCGAGGTTTCCGAGCACCTCGATGGACGGCTCCTGCTTCCACGCGCCGATCGCGCGCCGCAGGAACTCGTCCTCCTTCGCGCGTATCACGTCCACGCCGACGGCCTGCTTGAGCTGGAAGACCAGCCCGGCACGGATCGACTCGACGATGGCCGGCGTGCCGCCCTCCTCGCGCGCGACACGGTCGCGCAGGTAGACGTGCTCGCTCGGGTTGACGTATTCGACGGTGCCGCCGCCGGGTACGTCCGGCACCCGGTTGCGCAGCAACTCGCGACGGATCACGAGCACGCCGGGCGTGGACGGACCGCCGATGAACTTGTGCGGGCTGAGGAAGATCGCGTCGCAGTAGGCGCCAGGACGGTCGGCCGTTGCCGTCACGCGCAGGTCGACGTAGGGCGCGGCGGCCGCGTAGTCCCAGAACGAGAGCGCGCCGTGCTCGTGCAGCAGCGTCGAGATGGCGACGGTGTCGCTGATGATGCCGGTGACGTTGCTCGCCGCGGAGAACGAACCGATCTTCACCCGACGCGTCGCGTAACGCTGCAGCTCGCGTTCGAGCAGCGCGAGGTCGACGTGCCCGTCGACGTCCTGCGAGATCTCGACGACGTCAGCGATCGACTCGCGCCACGGCAGCTCGTTGGAGTGGTGCTCGTACGGGCCGATGAACACGACGGGACGCTCGTCGGCCGGCACGTGGTCGGCCAACGCGTACCGATCGCCGAGCTCGGACGGGAGGCGGATGCCGAGGATGCCGATCAGCTTCGCGATCGCGCCGGTCGAGCCGGAGCCGGCGAAGATGACCGCGTACTCGTCGTCGGCACCGACCGCATCGGCGATGATCGCGCGCGCGTCCTCACGCAGTCGGGTCGTCTGCAGGCCGGTGCCGCTCGACTCGGTGTGCGTGTTCGCGTAGCGCGGCAGCACCTCGTCGCGGATGAAATCCTCGAGAAATCCGAGCGCGCGCCCCGACGCGGTGTAGTCGGCGTAGGTCACCCGGCGCGGGCCGTACGGCCCGTGCATCACCTGGTCCTCGCCGATCACCGCGTCGCGGATGCGCCGCAACAGCGGCGTGTCGGCCGGCTCACCTACCACGAGCGCACGGTACCGCTGTTTGCGCACAAACCTGTTTGCGCTCGAGATCGTCCGGGTATCTGGCTGGCATGGCAGACCTGATCATCGCGTTCGCGCTGCTCGCCGGCGGCGGCTCAGCCGCCGAGCTGGTCCGGTCCTCCTGCCGGAGGCGGCTGCGCAACCCCGTCCGTCCCGGCGCCACCCGCTCCACCGCCGTTTCCAGCTAGCCCAGCGCTGCCTCCGGGCAGCGCGGCCTGTGCCAGCAGCGCGACCGCGTAGGGACGCACCTGCGGGTCCGGGAACCAGTCCGAGTGCAGGTGCCGCGGCGGCGGAGTCGGATCGCGGTCGTCCCACAGCGTCGGCGGGTCGAGGATGAACCGGTCGACGGCCTGATGGTCGTCCGGCCGCCGGGCGGGGTCGAACGCGCAGCCACCGATGTAGTCGCTACGCCGCACCAGGTTCTGCCAGCGCAGCCCGCGCCCGTCGGTGAGGTACCCCCGCACCTTCGCGAGCTGTTCCGCTGCGAAGTAGGCGGGGAACGCCCGTCCGTACAGCCGCCGGATCGGCGCGGCGAGGGTGAGCAACGACATCTGCGCGCGCACGTCCTGGGGCAGTTGCGCCATGACCGCGATCGAGATCGGCGTGCCCTGGCTGTAGCCGGTCAGCAGCACCGGGCTGTGCTGCTCGCACGGGTCGTCGGCGCGCCGGCCGCGCTGCTCGGCGTTCTGCTGCGCCAGGGCCGGGTCGGCGTAGCCGCGCACCCGGTCGCCGACGAGCCGGCGGATGCGGCCCACCGCTTCGGGGATCGTGCGCTCGGCATAGCAGGGCGGGCCGAAGGGATGACAGGCCCGCGGCCAGAACGTGCCCACGTCCCACACGAAGCCGAAGCGGCGCCGCTTCGACGCGTCGGTGAGCGCGGAACGCAGCAGGCCGAGGAAGTACACGGTGAGGAACACACCGATGATCCCGCCGATCGTCGCGGCGTCGTGCACGAAGTTCGACTCGCGACCGGCCTGAAGGACGATCAGGTAGGCGATCAGTGCGACCGACGCGGGTATCGCGAGTGCGGTCAGCGCGATCGCGGCGCGGTCGGTGAGTGCGGACCTCGCCCACGTATTGCCGACCGATAGCGCCGCGCCCGGACCACCCGGCTGCGGATAACTCGACTCGACCGAGTCGGCCGGTTTCTCGTCGTCGGTGCGGCCGAGCCGGCGTCCCTCCCAGCTCGACCAGCAGTACAGGTACGCGCCGGCCAGCCCGATCGCGAGCACGGCGGCGACCATGCCGAAGCCGCCGGCGTAGACCGCGCTGGGCAGCAGCAGGGTGTTGTGCGTGACGGAGTGGTCCTCGGTGGTGACCTTCGGCGAGCCGATGACATTCGCCGCGGCGAGGGTGAGCGACGAGCCGAAAATCGTGCCGATGACCGTGGCGGCCATGGCGAGCAGCGGTGCGGCGAAACCGAAACCGATGACCTCGCGCCCCTCGCGCCACGGTGCCTGTATCAGCACGACCGCGACGAGCGCGACGGCGATGCCGAACTCGGCGAAGATCACGCAGGCCTGCATGAGCTGATCGCCCGGCAGGCCGGCCACCGTGTGCCGCGGCCGCCACCAGAATCGGGCCACGCACACGCCGGCGGCCAGACCGACCGCGAACCGGGCGAGCCACTTGACGACCACGTCGGACCATTGCTCGGACGTGCCGGCGATGCGCAGCCGGTCGGTCCACGGCGAGACGACGAGGACCATCGCGATGGCGCCGAACGCGGCCGCGACGGAGAGCAGCACGACGCGCAGGCCGTTGTTCGACCCGTGCGGCAGCGCGGCGAAGAACAGGACGAGCCCGCACACCGCGATCACGTGCACGTTGCGCTGCCGGTTCACCGCGCGCTCGCCGCGCCAGAACGTCCGCGCGGTCAGCGGCCACTCGGGGTCCTCGTCGGAGAACTCCGGGCCGCCCCACTGCTCGTAGTCCTGTTCGGTCGAGCGGCTGAGCAGCATCATCGCGCCGAGCACGACGAGGACGAGCAGCAGCGCGAGCGCGAGTCGCGGCCCGGTGTCGCGCAGCTGGTACCAGTCGAGCCAACCCGGCAGCTGGCCTCTTGCCGCGGCCTGCCAGGCGACGAGGTCGCCGACCAGCGTGGTGGTTGTCGCGAAGAACGCGAGCGTGATCGCGAGCGCGAGCAGGCGCAGCAGCGAACGGCTGAGCAGGTTGGCGATGCCGCGCCGGGCCGGCAGTGCCCAGTGCGCGACGTTGACGAGCATGAACGCGACGAGCAGCAGGTAGAACGCGCGTGACGTGGCGCGGGTGTTGAGCCCGCCCCAGCAGTAGGCCTCGCGCCGTGGCCGGCCCTTCGCGCTGCCGCCGGGGTACCACGCGCGGTAGAAGCCTGCCGTGCCGTCGCCGGCGACCTGCAGTGTCGCGGGCGTTTCGAGGTTGTCCTGCGGCGGTGCGCCGCCGACGCCGTGGATGCGCAGCTCGAGCACCGGGTCGGCGTCCGGCGTGCTGCCGTCGAGGGCGAGGTAGGGCACCTCGCCGGCGAGCGTGGTGTAGCGCGGATTCGTCAGGTCGGCGCCGGAATAGCCCTCCGCGGCATTCAGGCCGAGCACGATCGGAGCGAGCTGCGCGTCGTCCATGCCGCGGATGATCCACGAAGCCCCGGGCGCGATCAACGGTTTGCGCTCTGCCACGCTGAGCGTCGTGCGGATCGCGACGTGGAACGTCAACTCCGTCGTCGCACGGCTGCCCCGGGTCGTCGAGTGGCTCGGCATCGTCGAGCCGGACGTGCTGTGCCTGCAGGAACTCAAGACCGCCGAGCTGCCCGACGAGCTGACCGACCTCGGCTACGAGGTCGCGATCCACTCGACCGGGCGGTGGAACGGGGTGGCGATCCTGTCCCGCGTCGGGGTGACGGACGAGCGGCGCGGCCTGCTCGACGAGCCGGGCTACCAACCCGAGGACGCGATGCTCGAGGCCACCGAGCCGCGCGCGGTCGGTGCGACGTGCGGCGGCGTGCGCATCTGGTCGGTGTACGTGCCGAACGGGCGCGACCCGAAGCACGCGCACTACGAGTACAAGCTGCGCTGGCTCGCCGCGTTGCACGCGACGATCGCGGCGGAATTGCCGACGCACTCGCGGCTCGCGGTGCTCGGCGACTTCAACATCGCGCCGAGCGACGCCGACGTGTGGAACCCGCGCGCGTTCGACGGGCTCACGCACGTGACCGAGCCCGAGCGCGCTGCTTTGGGCGCATTGCGCGACCTGGGTCTGCACGACGTCGTGCCGCGGGCGATGAAGTACGACACCCCCTTCACCTATTGGGACTACCGCGCCGGCATGTTCCACAAGAACGAGGGCATGCGCATCGATCTCGTCTACGCGAGCGAGCCGCTGGCCGGCGCGGTGCGCGACGCGTACGTCGACCGCGATGCGCGCAAGGGCAAGCTCCCGTCCGACCACGCGCCGGTCGTGGTGGACGTGGACGTGTCATGACCCAGCGATGTCACATGCGGCCCGGCCGTCTCGTCCTGTGGTTGAGGTCCGAGGCAAGGAGCTGGCCATGAGGGTGTTCGTCGCCGGGGCGACCGGCGTGCTGGGCCGGCCGATCGTCCGCGCGCTCGTCGCAGCCGGGCACGAGGTGACCGGGACGTCGCGTACCGCGACGCGCGCGGCGACCGTCGATGCCGATGGCGGGCACGGCGTGGTCTGCGACGCGCTCGACCGCGATGCCGTGCTGGCTGCGGTCTCGGCCGCGTCGCCCGAAGTGGTGGTGCACGAACTCACCGCACTGCCGGACGCGTTCGCCAAGCTGCGCAAGGGCAGCGAGCTGACGAACCGGTTGCGTCGTGAGGGGACGCGCCATCTCGTCGACGCCGCCGTCGCCGCCGGCGCGCGCCGAGTCATCGCGGAGAGCATCGCCTTCCTGTACGAACCGACCGGACCGGCCGTCGTGGACGAGGAGGCGCCGACCTGGAGCGGTGCCGGCGAGCCGTTCGGCTCGATGCTCGGCGCGCTGTCCGAACTGGAGTCGACGGTGCTGGGCACGTCCGGCATCGAGGGTGTGGTGCTGCGCTACGGCGCGCTGTACGGGCCGGGCACCTGGTACTCGCGCGACGGCGACATGACCAAACAGGTGCGGCGCCGGATGATGCCGGTGGTCGGCAGCGGCGCCGGCATGACGTCGTTCGTGCACGTCGACGACGCGGCGCGCGCGACGGTGCGCGCACTCGACCACGGCGCGCCGGGCATCTACAACATCGTCGACGACGAGCCGGTGACCTACCGCGACCAGCTGCCCGAGTACGCGCGCATCATCGGCGCCAAACCGCCGCGGCACGTGCCGCGCTGGGTGGTGCGGATGGTCGGCGGCGCGGTCGCGGCCACGTCGGTGACCGAGCAGCGTGGCGCGTCGAATGCAAAGGCCAAGCGCGAGCTCGGCTGGACGCCGAGGTATCCGTCCTGGCGGGACGGTTTCGCCGCGGAGTTCGGCTGACAACCCGCCTTCCCGCCAGGACTGGTGAGAGATCGGGCCCGGAAATCAACCACGGCTGGCGGGAAGGCGTTTGGCCTCCCGGATGGCGTCGGCGATCGGGCGGTGCAGCGCGGTGCCGTGGCCGGGCAGGATGACCTCGGCGTCCAGCGTCGCCAGCACGTCGATGGCCTTGGCCGAGTCGCCGTGACTGAAGAAGTCGGGCAGCACGTGCGGGCCCCGGTGCCGCGTCACCGCGTGCCAGGTCACGAGTTCGTCACCGGTGGCGACCGCGCCCGCGGCCGGGATCAGGTAGGTCGTGTGCCCGGACGTGTGCCCGCGGGTCGGCACCGGTACCGGCCGGCCCGGCAGGTCGAGTGGACCGTCGGTAGGGAAGGCCTGCGCGGTCGGGATGCGCACGTCCTGGGTGACGCCGACGCGCATGACGCGGCTCAGCCACGGCGCGACACCGGGCCGCCACAGGTTCTTGGCAACGTCGAGCCGGCTCGCCTGCTCGAGGAACTCGCGGCGTGCGTGGCGGGCCTCGGTCTCGTCGGTGTAGACCGGCACGCTGTACCGCTGGGCGAAATGGTTCGCCGCGCCCATGTGGTCGACGTGCGCGTGCGTGAGCAGCACGGCGCGGACGTCCTCGGGGCGGCAGCCGATCTCGCCGATCGACGCGATCACCCGGTCCAGGTCGCCCGGGTAGCCGGTGTCGATGAGCGTGAGGTCGGTGCCGTCGCGCAGCAGCACCCAGTTGACGTCCGTGCCCGCGCAGAGGAACACGCCCGGCACGACCTCGGTGACCGCCACGGCGCCATCATTCCTCAGTGCAGGACGGCCGCCCGGGCCGAGGACGTCACGAGGTGGCGCACGTGCGCGCGGCCGAACAGCGCACCGAGCACGAGGGTGCGGGTCTGCTCGCAGCGCAGCGTGAGCCGGCGGCGGTCGGCGGAGAACGTGGCGTGCACGAGCACGCCGCGCCGCTGCGGATCGCGCGCGAGGTAGGCCGTCACCAC
>JAICKR010000008.1 GCA_025927835.1 Jatrophihabitans sp.
AGGACAGCACCGGCAAGCACAAGACGATCGATCTGGCCGCCAGCCGGCCGGGCTCGACCGGCGAGGTGTGGGTCGTGCTCGCGATCGTCGCGGTCATCGCGCTGGCCTTCGTCGCGGCAACCTACGCGCGGCTGTACCTGCTCAAGCGCGGCAGCTGACTCTCCGCCCTGTGGGCGATTTCGAAATCGGCGCGTCCGGCCGGTAGTCTGGCGCGGTTGTCTTGCCACCCGGCAGGACTCTTGTCGCCCTCGGGTGACACCCTCCTGCCACGGACCGTCCGTGGCCGAATCAGTCCACAGGAGGAATGGCACGCTCATGCGCCATTACGAAGTCATGGTCATCCTCGACCCCACCCTCGAAGAGCGGACGATCCAGCCGTCGCTCGACGCGTTCCTGTCGGTCGTCAAGAAGGACGGCGGCACCGTCGAGAAGGTCGACGTCTGGGGCCGGCGCCGCATGGCCTTCGAGATCAACAAGCACGCCGAGGGCATCTACGCCGTCGTCGACCTGAAGGCCAACCCGGCCGCCGTCCAGGAACTCGACCGGCAGCTGAACCTCAACGAGTCGGTGCTGCGGACCAAGGTCCTGCGGCCGGACGAGCGGTAGTCGCCATGGCTGGCGACACCGTCATCACCGTGGTCGGCAACCTCACCGCCGACCCCGAACTGCGCTTCACGCCTTCCGGCGCCGCGGTCGCGTCATTCACGATCGCGTCCACCCCGCGCACGTTCGACCGCAACACGAACGAGTGGAAGGACGGCGAGGCGCTGTTCCTGCGCTGCTCGATCTGGCGGCAGGCTGCGGAGAACGTGGCCGAGTCGCTGCAGCGCGGCATGCGCGTCGTCGCGCAGGGCCGGCTCAAGCAGCGCTCGTACGAAACCCGCGAGGGTGAGAAGCGCACCGTCGTGGAGATGGAGGTCGACGAGGTCGGCCCGTCCCTGCGCTATGCCACCGCGAAGGTGAACCGCACGCAGCGCGGCTCCTCGTCGGGCGGCGGGTTCGGCGCGTCCGGTTCGGACAGCGGCGGCGCCCCTGCCGACGACCCGTGGGGCTCGGCCCCGCCCGCGTCCGGCGGATTCTCGGACGAACCCCCCTTCTAGATCTTTGCTGACTCGGACATCAACGGAGAACCACGGACATGCCTAAGCCGCCCATTCGCAAGCCCAAGAAGAAGCAGAATCCGCTCACCGCGGCCAAGATCGACTACATCGACTACAAGGACACCAACCTGCTGCGGAAGTTCATCTCCGACCGCGGCAAGATCCGCGCCCGCCGGGTCACCGGGGTGACCGCCCAGCAGCAGCGCCAGATCGCCAAGGCGATCAAGAACGCGCGGGAGATGGCCCTGCTGCCCTACACGTCGACGGCTCGGTGAGGTAACCCATGAAGCTCATCCTCACCCGCGAGGTGGCCGGCCTCGGGCTGGCCGGTGACATCGTCGAGGTTGCCGACGGCTACGGCCGCAACTTCCTCGTGCCGCGCGGCGCCGCCATCAACTGGACCAAGGGCGCCGAGAAGCAGATCGCGCAGATCAAGCGAGCGCGCGACTCCCGCGAGATCCGCGACCTCGGCCACGCGCGCGAGATCAAGGCCGACCTCGAGGCGCTGACCGTGACGCTCAGTGCCCGTGCCGGCCGCGACGGCCGGCTGTTCGGTTCCATCACCGCCGGCGACATCGCCGGCGCGGTCAAGGACGCCGGTGGCCCTGCGCTCGACCGCAAGCGCATCCGCATCGACGGGCACATCAAGTCGACCGGTGCCCACACGGTCACGATCGACCTGCACCCGGACGTCGTGGCGTCACTTCCGGTGACCGTCAACGCCGTCTGACGACATCGCTCACGGAGGGCCCCGCACGGATCGTGCGGGGCCCTCTTTCGTTGTCTGTCAAGGCGTCACTTGCGGTCGGCTCAAGATCGACTTCAGAAGTTTTCCAAGTAGTTTTCGTCCACCGCCTGTGGACAACGTCGCCCCCTGATTCCGCGGCTCCGGAGCCGTCCGGGGAGCGCTGTCCACAGGTTCTCCACGGGCCAACGGCCCGCCGTCTACAGGCCGGTGCGGCGATTCCCACAGGTTGTCACCAGCGCCGTCCACCGCCCTGTTTGTCTTGCCGGATCGGCACCTCTAGCGTCCTTCCTGCCGCCGCGAACCGCACCGAACAGGAATTGTCGGACCCTGGACGGATAGTCGAGGCGTGTCCGAACGACGGTGCGATTTGCGCGGAGGGGGGCGACCGCGGTGACGTTGATCGACGACGCCCGCAACACCCCCGGCTCCGGGCCGGGTGAGTTCGACCGCACCCCGCCACAGGCCATCGAGGCCGAGCAGTCGGTGCTCGGCGGCATGATGCTGTCCAAGGACGCCATTGCCGATGTCGTCGAGGTCATCCGGCCCGGTGACTTCTACCGGCCGGCGCACCAGCTCATCTACGACGCGGTCCTCGATCTGTACGCGCGCGGCGAGCCGGCCGACGCGGTCACCGTCTCCGCCGAGCTGACCCGCACCGGCCAGCTGAACCGGATCGGCGGTGCGCCCTACCTGCACACGCTGATCTCGCTCGTGCCCACGGCCGCGAACGCCGGCTACTACGCCGAGATCGTGGCCGACCGGGCGACGCTGCGGCGGCTGGTCACGGCCGGCACCCGCATCGTGCAGATGGGCTACGACGTCTCGTCCGGCGGCACCGATGTGCTCGGCACCGTCGATGACGTCGTCGACCGCGCCCAAGCCGAGATCTACGACGTCACCGAGCGGCGCACGTCCGAGGACTACATCCGCATCGAGTCGCTGCTGCAGGCCACGCTCGACGAGATCGAGAAGATCTCGGCGACCGGCGGCATCGGCACCGGCATTCCGACCGGTTTCCAGAACCTCGACGAGATCACCAACGGCCTGCATCCCGGGCAAATGATCACAGTGGCCGGCAGGCCGGGCTCCGGCAAATCGACTTTGGCTTTGGATTTCGCGCGATCGGCGGCGGTGAAGAACCAAAAGCCGACCGCAATCTTCTCGCTGGAAATGGGCCGGCTCGAGATCATGATGCGGCTCTTCTCCGCCGAGGCGGGCGTGCGCTTGAACAACATGCGCTCCGGGCACATGAGCGACGTCGACTGGCGTCGGCTCGCGTTGCGCTCGTCCGAGCTTGCCGATGCGCCGCTGTTCATCGACGACTCGCCCAACCTGACGATGATGGAGATCAGGGCCAAGGCACGGCGGCTCAAGCAGCGGCACGAGCTCTCGCTCGTCGTCATCGACTACCTGCAGCTCATGACCAGCGGCAAGCGTGTCGAATCGCGCCAGCAAGAGGTCAGCGAGTTCAGCCGCGCCATGAAGTTGCTCGCGAAGGAACTCGACGTCCCGGTCGTCGCGCTCTCCCAACTCAACCGCGGTCCGGAGCAGCGCACCGACAAGAAGCCGATGCTCGCCGACCTACGAGAGTCGGGCTCGATCGAGCAGGACTCGGACGTCGTGCTGCTCGTGCACCGACCCGACCTGTACGAGCCGGAGACCGAGCGCGCCGGCGAGGCTGATCTGATCATCGCGAAGCACCGCAACGGGCCCACGGGCACGGTCGCGGTGTCGTTCCAGGGGCACTACAGCCGCTTCCAGGACATGGCCGGCTAGTGCAGCATCGGCGCGTACGACAGCCCGACGATCAACTGTTCCGGGGACAGCAGCCGGGCGACCGTCTGCCCCCACGGTTCCTCACGCGCGTCGTGCAGCAGCGCGTAGCCGCGTCCGCGCAGCTCGTCCGCAGCGTCCTGCACGGCGTTCGCGTCGGCGCATTCGAACTCGATGGACGCCTGCGGAATCGGGGTGTCCGCCGGCCACTCCGGGGTCCCGAAGCACGCTTGGGCAGCCTGGGCGAGCGGCCAGACTCCGAAGTGCTTGCTCCCCTCGATGTCTCCGCTGTGCAGGTAGTCGTCGCCGTCGGCGTGCGTCAGCGGTAGGCCGAGCGCCTCGACGTACAGGGCGCGGCTGGCCGCCGTGTCCGGCGTCACCGCGGCGAAGCTGGCGATGAACTCGATCTGCATGATCACCCTTCCGACGAAGTGATCGACGCGCCGGGCCGGCGGCCGACCAGGGCCAGTGTCCGCTGCCAGGTGTCGCCGCCGGGAGGCAGCCGCGCGGCGAACGCCCGGCCCGGCCCGAACGCCCGGTCGGGGACCGCTTCGGCGATCGCTGCGGTTGCGGCGAGTACCTGGTCCGGGGGCGCGAAGTCGACGCCGACCGATTCGGCGATGTCCCAGGTGTGCACCACGGTGTCCAGCAGCTGCGCCGCAACGAGCTGGCTGATCGGCAGCGGGCTCGGCGCCAGCTCGGCGGCCACCGCCGAGCCGGTCAGGTCGGCCGCGGCGAACGCGGCGCGCAGTTCTCGGACCGAGTGGTCCCAGGCGGGTGGGTCGAAAGGCACCGGGCGATACGCCTCGGCCGGCGCGGTGAGTTCGCGCACCGCCAAGGCGAAACCAAGGTGCTGGCCGATCATGTGTGCCAGCAGGTCGTCGAGGGACCAGCCCGCGCACGGAGTCGGTCGGCTCAGATCGCCGGGCCCCAGTTGCGCCACGTGCTCGTCGGCGACAGCGAGCGCGCGCGCATGCAAACCGATCAGCTCGTTCGCCATCCTTGGATATCATCACTATGTTGTGATGATTGCAAGAGGGATAGCTATCATTTGCTCGTGGCCGCAGAGCGCGTCGATCTGCTCGCCGCGCTCGCGCCGCTGACGCGGGCACTTCGCCGGGTCGAGGACGACGCCGCGGCCGGCGCCGGCCTCACGATGTGGCAGTACGCGATCCTCGCCGTCGTGGTCGCGGCGCCCGGACTCAATCAGGGCGAGGTCGCCACCAGGCTCGGCTACAGCAAGAACCGCATCATCGCCGACCTCGACCTGCTCGGGCAGCGTGGCCTGCTCACCCGCACGCCCGGTACGGACCGGCGCGCGAACGAGCTGCGCGCCACCACCGCCGGTCGCCGGATCATGGTGCAGGTTCGGGCCGCGGTGCACCGCGGTGAGGACGAGCTCCTGCGCACCTGGCCCGCCGACCAGCGCCAGGCATTGAAGGCGGCAATGCGCACCCTCGGTGACGCGCTCAACCTCGGGTGAGTGGTTCGAGGAGTCCCGCCACGATCGTGTCGCCGGCATCCATCAGGGCTACGGCCTGCATACCCGCGCGCACCATGAGCGCGGAAACCTCCTTCGCCTGCCCCCAGCTCGACTCGACGATGAGGCTGCCCCCAGGCGCGAGCCACTCGCCGGCGCCGTCGATCACCCGGCGCAGGACGTCGAGCCCGTCCGTGCCTCCGTCCAGCGCGAGCATCGGCTCGTGCAACCGAGCCTCGACAGGCATCTCCACGATCCGTTCGGTCGGCACGTAGGGGGCATTTGCCGTGACCACGTCGATCCGCCCGCGCAACCCAGCCGGTAGCGCATCGAAGAGATCGCCCTGATACACGTTCGCGCCGAGGTTTCGGCGCGCGCACTCGACGGCAGCCGGGTCGAGGTCAGCGGCGTGCACCTGCAGGTCGGCGCGGTGCGCGGCGATGACCGTGGCGAAGGCGCCCGAGCCGCAGCACAGATCGACGACCACCCCGCCCTGGGGTGCTCGCTTGATCGCCTCGCCCACGAGAATCTCGCTGCGCTGGCGCGGCACGAACACCCCGGCCGTCACGTAGATGCGCAGCCGGCAGAACTCCGCCCAGCCGAGGATGTACTCGAGCGGCTCACCGGACAGTCGACGCGCGAGGAGCTCCGTCAGCTCGTCCGGGCCCGCCGACGCCTCCGTCAGCAACCGGGCTTCGTCCTCGGCGAAGACGCACCCGGCCGCGCGCAGCTGCTCGACTATCGACATCGGGCGTCGACTGTACCGCCGCTCAGCCGAGGGTGATCTCCACGAGCTGCGGGTAGAACGCGACGTGCCCGGCGATCTCGGACACTGCGTCGTAGGGCTTCGCGTAGGTCCAGACGGCGTCCGCGACCTCGCCGTCCGTGGTGACCACGTCGTAGTAGGACGCCTTGCCCTTGAACGGGCAGTAGGTGTGCGAGTCGGACCGGCGCAGCAGCGACTCGTCGACGTCGGCGATCGGGATGTAGTAGCGCGCCGGGTAGCTCGCTTCGTTCAGCTGCAGTGCCGCCGTCGTGTCCGCCAACACGTGGCCACCGACGCGCACGACGATGCGCTCCGCAAGCGGCTCGACGGTGATCGGATGGGCCACACCGGGAATCTTCACACCGGTGCAACTCAGCGGCGCCCGGCTCGCATTCCATGCTCTACTTCACGTGTGCTCGACCTCGACGCACTCGAAGCCGCGGGCATCCGCGACGCGCACCGCCGACGCGGGCTGCTCGAATACCTCGACGGGCTCGGCTTCAGCACCGAGCAGATGGTCGAGGCGGAGCGGCGCGGACGCCTGTTCGCACTGTCCGGCGACGCGGTCATGCGGTCGGGGCCACCGGTGCACAGCCTGCGCAGCGCCGCCCAGGCGGTCGGGCGCTCGCTCCCGGAGGTCGAACAAGCCTGGGCCGCACTCGGGCTCACTGCCGCGGACGCCGAGCAGATCGCATTGAGCGAGGCTGACATCGACGGACTGCGCACGGTCTTCGAACTCGGCCTGTCCACGGGCACCGACACGTCCTTCGGCGTGCTGCGCGTCCTCGGCGGTGCGATGGCCAGGCTGGCCGAGGCGGAATCGTCCGCGATCCGCGCGGGCGTGCCGGCTATCCAGATCAACTACACCGAGGACGAGCTGACCACGGCGCAGGCCTACGCCTCCGTCGCCGCGTTCGTGCCACGCATCGGGCGGCTCATCGACGCCGTACACCGCCAGCATCTCGAGAGCGCACGCATGTACTTCGAGGACGTGCTGCGCGATACCTCGCCGACCGTGTACTGCGGGGTCGGCTTCGTCGACCTGTCCGGCTTCACGTCGATGACCCAGGTCCTCACGCCGGCGGAGCTGTCCGGGCTGCTCAGCGAGTTCAGCGCCACCGTAAGCGACGTCGTGCACGCCGACGGCGGACGAGTCGTGAAGTTCATCGGCGACGCGGTGATGTGGGTGAGCCCGACCGCGGAGCAGCTCGCGCGGGCCGCGCGCGACATGGTCGATCACCCGAAGGCGCGCGCGGCCGACCTGCAGGTGCGCGCGGGTCTCGCGTACGGGCCGATGCTCGCGCTCGACGGCGACTACTTCGGCAACCCGGTCAATCTCGCGGCGCGCCTGGTCGCCACGGCCGAGCCCGGTCAGATCCTGGTGAGCACCGAGCTGTTGGACGGTCTGCGCGGCTGGACGGCCACTCCGACCGAGCCGCTGACACTGCGCGGATTCACCGAGCAGGTGAAGGCCTACCTGCTCGACCACACCTCAGGGTTACCGTCGGACCATGACACTGGACCTGCCTGAGCGCGTCGACATCCGCGAAGTCGGCATGCGGGACGGGCTGCAGCTCGAGGCTCCGGTGCCGCTCGACGGCAAGCTCGCGATGCTCGAGGCGATCGTCGCGACCGGTGTGCAGCGCGTCGAGGTCACCAGCTTCGTGTCGCCGAAGGCGGTGCCCGCGCTCGCCGACGCCGACGACGTCGCCAAGCACCTCGGCCGATGGACGAACGTGCACTTCTCCGCCCTGGTCGCGAACACCCGCGGTGCGGTTCGCGCGATCGACGCCGGCATCGCGAACCTCGAGTACGTCGTGTCGGCCTCCGACTCGCACAGCCTCGCCAACGCAGGACGAAAGACCGCCGACGCCGCCGCGGCAATCGGAGAGATCGCCACGCTCGCGCACGACGCCGGCGGTTCGCTCGAGGTGATCATCGCGACGGCGTGGGACTGCCCGTTCGACGGCCCGACCGATCCCGCCCGGACGCTGGACGTCGTGCGCGCGGCTGCGCACCACGGTGCCGACCAACTCTGCCTCGGCGACACCATCGGCACGGTCACCCCGCAGCGCACCGTCACGCTCATCGACGCGGTGCGTGCCGAGGCGCCGGGGCTGGACGTCGGCGTCCATTTCCATGACACGCGCGGCACCGGGCAGGCGAACGCGCTCGCCGCGATCCTCAACGGTGTGCGGCAACTCGACGCGAGCGTCGGCGGGCTCGGCGGCTGTCCGTTCGCGCCAGGCGCGAGCGGCAACATCGCGACCGAGGAGCTCGTCTACTGGACCGAGGACGCCGGCATCGCGTCCGGTATCGATCTCGCCGCGGTGGTCGCGGCCGCCGCTGTCACCGAACGCGCGGTCGGGCACGAGCTGCCCAGCTCGCTCTACCGCGCCGGCGGGCGCTCCGTCCCTCGAGGTGCTTGGACGCCTGCGCAGGGTTAACGTGACCCCGTACTGGGACGGGAGGCAGGCACGATGGGGTTCCTGAAACCGAGGCTGCCCGACGTCGACATCGCCACGTGGCGCACGCTGCCGCACCACCGCCGCCTCGAACCGCTGGCCAAGGACTGGGCGCTGCACGGCTTCGGCACACCGGACGCGGTCTTCCTCGCCTACCTCGTCAAGATCGCGCTCTACGTACTCGGTGGTTTCCTCGTCATCGCCGCGACATCGAACGTCGGCGGCATCACCGACATCGGATCGTGGTGGACCGAACCGATCACCTACCAGAAGTTCGTCGTTTGGACGCTGTTGTGGGAGATCCTCGGCCTGGGATGCGCGTCCGGCCCGCTGACGTTGCGCTTCGTGCCGCCGGTGGGCGGCTTCCTCTACTGGGTGCAGCCCGAGACGATGCGGCTGCCGCCGTGGCCGCGGCGGGTGCCGTTCACCGCAGGGCATCGCCGCGCGCCGGTCGACGTCGTGCTCTACCTGATCGTGCTCGGCATCGGCGTCGTGCTGCTCGTGTCCGGGTCCACGCACGGCCAACCGTTCGACACGTTGCCGACGTGGCCGATCGTGGTGTTGCTGAGCGCGCTCGGGCTGCTCGGGCTGCGCGACAAGACCGCATTCCTCGCCGCGCGTCCCGAGCACTACGCCGTGATGCTGCTGGTCTTCCTCTTCCCGCCGAACAACATGGTGTTCGCGCTCAAGCTGTGCATGCTCGCGATGTGGTGGGGCGCGGCGACGTCGAAGCTGAACAAGCACTTCCCGTTCGTCGTCTCGGTGATGATCAGCAACACGCCGTGGCAGCGCTCGAAGCGGTTGAAGCGCAAGCTCTACCGCGACTGGCCGGACGACCTACGCCCGTCGTCGGTGAGTGCGCTGTTCGCGCACGGTGGCACCGTCGTCGAGTTCGGTGTGCCGCTGGTGCTGATCCTGTCGCGTGGCGGCTGGGTGAGCACCGCGGCGGTCGCCGTGATGGTGCTGTTCCACCTGCACATCTTCTCCACGTTCCCGCTCGGCGTGCCGATGGAGTGGAACGTCTTCTTCATCTTCTCGGTGCTGTACCTGTTCGGGCACTATGCCGACGTCGGCGCCGGGACGCTGACCTCGACACCGCTGGCGATCCTGCTCGTGCTGCTGCTCGCCGTCCCGCCGATCGTCGGGAACCTGCGTCCCGATCTCGTGTCGTTCCTGCCCTCGATGCGCTACTACGCAGGCAACTGGGCGTCGAGCGTGTGGCTGTTCCGCAAGGACGGTGCCGAGGAGCGGCTCGACTCGTCGCTCGTCAAGCCGGCTGCGGTCGCGCACAAACAACTCGCCGCGCTCTATGACGACACGACCGCCGAGGTCATGCTCGCGAACGGCCTCGCGTTCCGCGCGATGCACTCGCACGGCCGCGCACTCAACGGCCTGCTGACCCGCGCGGTCGACGACCTCTCGCACTACCTCGTGCGCGAAGGTGAGCTGGTCGCCGGCGTCGCGCTCGGCTGGAACTTCGGCGACGGGCACCTGCACGACGACCAGTTGCTCGAGGCGATCCAGTTCGAGTGCGACTACACGCCCGGGCAGCTGCGGGTGATCACCCTCGAGTCGCAGCCCTTCGGCCGCCCGCACCAGGAGTACCGGATCTTCGACGCCGCCGACGGGCTGCTCGAGGTCGGCACGGTGCAGGTCGCGGACATGGTGAGCCGCCAGCCGTGGCTGTCCGCCGACGACGTCACCATCCCGGTCGACGTGACGTTCAGCGCGCCGCGTCGCGAGTCGCAGGTGCTCCCGGCCCGCACGATCTCGACTGCCGCGGCGGCGACAGTCGACCGGCCGCGCCCCCGCCCGCAACCGCACCCCAGACCCAGGCCGCAACCGCGCCGTCCCGAGCTCGCATGACGAACGGCATCGTCGTCGGCTCCGGGCCGAACGGGCTCGCCGCCGCCGTCGCGCTTGCCCGCGAAGGTGTCACGGTGACCGTGCTCGAGGCGAGCGACACGATCGGCGGTGGCACCCGCACCGAGGAGCTCACCGTGCCGGGCGTGCTGCACGACGTCTGCTCGGCCGTGCACCCGCTCGCGGTCGGTTCGCCGTTCCTGCAACGCCTCGATCTCGCGCAGCACGGCCTGGAATGGTGCTGGCCGCAGGTCGACCTCGTGCACCCGATCGACGGCGGTAGCGCCGGCGTCCTCGTCCGCGACGTGGAAGCGACCGCCGCTGGGCTCGGCGAGGACGGCGCAACCTGGCGGCGCACGTTCCGGCGCCAGAGCGGGCGCTTCGACGCGCTCACCGGCGACATCCTGCGCCCGGTCCTGCACGTCCCGCGGCACCCGGTGCTGCTGGCCAGCTTCGGGCTGCGCGCACTCGCCCCGGCCTCGTGGGTCGTGCGCCGCTGGCGCACCGACGAGGCGCGCGGGCTCTTCGGCGGCATGACGGCGCATGCGTTCCGTCCGCTGACGAGCCCGACGAGCGCGTCGGTCGGTCTCGCGCTCGCACTCTCCGCGCACCGCTACGGATGGCCGGTGGCGCGCGGCGGTTCACGGGCCATCACCGACGCGCTCGCCGCCGAGTTGCGCGCCCACGGCGGCACGATCGAGACCGGCCGGCGGGTCGCCTCGCTCGACGAGGCGCAGGCCGACGTCGTGCTGCTCGACCTCTCGCCGACCGGCGTCCTCGACCTGGCCGGCGACCGGCTGCCACGCCGCATCGCGCGCAGCTACCGCCGCTACCGCTACGGGCCCGCCGCATTCAAGGTCGACCTCGCCGTCGACGGCGGCATCCCATGGACGAACGAGGCAGCCCGGCGCGCCGGCACGGTGCACCTGGGCGGCACGTTCGAGCAGATCGCCCACGCCGAGGCCGAGGTCGTCGCGGGACGGATGCCGGAGCGGCCGTTCGTGCTCGTCGGGCAGCAGTACCTCGCCGACCCGACCCGCTCGGCGGGTGACGTGCACCCGATCTGGGCCTACGCGCACGTCCCGAACGGGTACGCGGGAGACGCGACCGAGGCGGTGCTCGCCCAGTTCGAGCGGTTCGCCCCCGGCACCCGCGAACGCATCGTCGGGCAGTCGGTACGCGGCCCGCTGGGCTACGCCGAGTACAACCCGAACTTCGTCGGCGGCGACATCTCCACCGGCGCGAACGACCCGGTGCAGGTGCTGCTGCGACCGCGGATCGCGCTCGACCCGTACCGCACCGGCATCCCCGGCGTGTACATCTGCTCGGCGGCCACCCCACCGGGTGGGGGCGTGCACGGCATGTGCGGCGCGAACGCCGCCGCGTCCGCGCTACGCCACCTCTCGCGCTAGTTCAGTCGCTGCGGCCGGTCACCGCGACGGTCACGCCGAGCCCGACGATGGCGAGCCCGCCGGCGCCGCCGACCGCCGACAGCCGGCGCGGCGAGTTGGCCAGCCATACGCGTGCCGTCCCGGCCGCGAAGGCCCACACGCTGTCGCACGCGACGGCGATCACCGGGACGAACGCGCCGAGCACGAGCATCTGCGTCCACAGGGGCCCGGCCGACGGATCGGTGAACTGCGGCATCACCACGGTGAAGAACACGATCATCTTCGGGTTGGACACACCGACCAGCACCCCGTCGAGGAACAACCGGAGGCGGCTGCGCGCGGTGACCGGCGTGCCGATCGCCGCACTGAAGGCGCGCCGGTGCCGAAACGCCTGCACGCCCAGGTAGACGAGGTAGGCCGCGCCGACGAACTTGATCGCCGTGTAGGCCTCGCTCGAACGCTGCACGATCGCGCCCACTCCGGCGGCGACGGCGAGCACCTGTACGTAGCACCCGAGCGCGTTGCCGACGAGGCTGAGGAACGCGCCGCCGCGTCCGACGGTCAGTGCGCGGCCGATCGTGAACAGCACGCTCGGGCCCGGGATCACGATGATGACGAGCGCCGCCAGGGCGAAGGTCAGCATCCGGTCGGTCGGAGGCATGGGACGACGGTAACGCCTGCCGCCGCGTGATTTCAGCGGCCGAACGGCCGTAGTTGGTAGTCGCCGCGGGTACGCGCGACGACTGCGCCGTCTGCACCGACCACCTCGGCCTCGAGCACGAACGGCACCTTGGCGTCGGGAGTGGCTGCCGCCTGGATCCGGGCGATCTCCTCGGTCGACAGCGAGGCCGACGCGGACAGCTTCGACTTGCCGGGTGTCACGAAGTCGATGGCAACGCTCTTCACCAGCGGGTAGTGCGTCGAGACATCGAACGTGGCGAAATGGATCGCGCCGCCGAGCACTTCGGCGACGGTGAAGATGACACCGGCGTAGACGACGCCGAAGTGGTTCCCGTTGCCCTCGAACGGGACCTCGGCACGGACGAAGCCGGGCCGCAGTTCGACGAATTCGACGCCCATCTGGTGCGCGCGCGGGATCAGCTGCTCCAGGGCCGCGTTCATCATCACCAGTTGCTCGTCCGCCATGGCCGGGACCCTAGTGCCTAGGCTCGGCCCGTGACCGCGTTCGTGGTGGTCGGTGAGGCGCTCATCGACCTGGTCGAGGCCGGCGACGACGAGCCACGACTGGCCCATCCGGGCGGCAGCCCGTACAACGTGGCGATCGGCCTGGCCCGGCTCGGTCAGCCCACCGCGTTCGCCGGCCGGCTCTCGCACGACCCGCTGGGCGAGGTGCTGCGCAAGCACGCGCGGCGCTCCGGCGTCGACCTGTCGCTGTGCGTCACCGCGCCCGAGCCGAGCACGGTGGCGCTCGTCGAGCTCGACCCGGCCGGCGGCGCGCGCTACCGCTTCGGCGTCGACGGCACCGCCGACTTCCGCTGGACCGACGCCGAGCTCGCACGCATTCCCGACGGCACCGGTGCGCTGCACTTCGGCTCGCTCACCTCGTGGCTGCCGCCCGGCGACGACGCGGTGCTACGGCGGGTAGCCGGGCTGCGCGAGTCGGGCACCTTCGTCAGCTACGACCCGAACGTCCGTCCGCAGCTGCAGCCCGACCCGGCCGCGGCGCTCGTCCAGGTCGAGCGCGCGCTCGCGGTCGCAGACCTTGTCAAGACGAGCGAGGAGGACGTCGCGTACCTGCACCCGGGACGCCCGCTCGCCGACGTCGCGCCCGCGTGGCTCGACGCCGGCGCGCAGGCCGTCGTGGTGACCTGCGGTGGCGACGGCGCGGTCGCGTTCACCCGCGCGGGTGACGTGAGCCGCCCGCCCGTCCCTACCGACGTGGTCGACACGGTCGGCGCCGGCGACGCATTCATGAGCGGGCTGCTCGACGCCCTGGCCCGCCGCGGTCTGCTCGATCCGGCACGTCTCGCGAACGCGCCGTTCGCGGAGATCCTGGACGACGCCGGCCAGGTCGCCGCGATCACCTGCTCGCGCGCCGGGGCGAATCCGCCCCGCGCGGCGGAGCTCGGCAGGTAACCTCCGCCCGTGAGCAGGTGGCTGGTCGCCGCGGTAGTCGCCGGTGCCGGCGCTGCATTGCTCGCCGTCGCCGGGTGTACTGCTCAACCCGCGGTGCACGCGGCGGAGCCGAAGGTGCCGACGCTGACGCTGCCTGCCGACACCGGCACGCCCGGCGTCAACGCGCCGGTGCGCCGCACCGTCACCGTCCTCGGCTCCGGCGACGTCCTCATCCACCCGCCGCTGTGGCAGCAGGCGCACCGGGACGCCGCCGCGGCGGGCCGCACCGGCTACGACTTCGGCCCGATGTACGCGAGCGTCGCGCCGGACACGCAGGCCGCCGACCTGGCCGTCTGCGAGATGGAGACGCCGCTCGCACCGCCGCAGGGACCGTTCGTCGGTTGGCCGGACTTCAGCGCACCGCCCCAGGTGCTCACCGCGCTCAAGCGCGCCGGTTACGACAGCTGCACGACCGCGTCCAACCACAGCCTCGACCAGGGCTACGCCGGCCTCCGGCGCACGCTCGACGAACTGGACGCAGCCGGGTTGAAGCACACCGGCAGCGCGCGCAGTGAGCGCGAGGCGAGCAGACCGCTGATCAGCACGCTGCCCAACGGCGCCCGCGTCGGCCAACTCGCGTACTCGTTCAACTTCAACGGCCACGAACCGGCCGCCGGGCAGGCGTGGGAGGCCAACCTCATCGACGTGCCGGCGATCCTGGCCGCGGCGCATCGCCTCAAGCGCGCCGGCGCGGACATCGTCGTTCTCTCGCTGCACTGGGGCACCGAGTACGACCACCTCGCGACCCAGCAGCAGCTCGACGAGGCACACCAGCTGCTCGCATCGCGCGACGTCGACCTGATCCTCGGCGACCACGCGCATGTCGTGCAGCCCGCGCAGCGCATCCACGGCAAGTGGGTCTTCTACTGCATGGGTAACCAGATCTCGCGCCATGCCGACCCGATCGCCGAGGGACGCGAGGGCATCATGCCCGAGGTGACCTTCACGGAGGTCGCACCGCACCGGTTCCGCGCCACGGCCGCGGTCGCGATCACCACCTGGATGCAGGACACGCCGGCCTTGCGGTTGCTCGACGTCCACCGCGTCCTTGCCTCGGCAACCGCGACGGCACAGCAGCGAGCCGAGGCCACAGCCGCGCGTCGTGCGATCACGCACTACCTCGATGCATACGGCGCGCTCGCCGCGGGCCTACGGGTGAGGTGATCAGCGGCGGGCACGCTTGCGGTGTGCCGCGTCCACGATGCTGCCGGCGACGACACCGGCGGTGACGAACGGGACCCACGCCCAGATGAGGATCACGCCGATGCCGCCAGTCAGCAGCAGGACGGCGACGTAGAGGACGAACGGCACGACGGCCGCGGCGATGACGCGGTTGCGGACGTCGGGCCGCTCACGCAACAGCGCGATGTCGGCAGCCGTCGACTGGTTGCCGCGCGCGACCGGCGGCCCCCTTCGCCTCGCCTTCTTGGCGGCCTGGGCGTTGGCCTTCGCCGTCTGCTCGGCCTGCTTGGCGCGTTCGGCCGCATCCCGCTCTTCCTGCTTCGCGCGCTCGGCCGCATCCCGATGTTCCTGTTTGGCGCGCTCGGCCGCGTCCTTCTGTGCAAGCTGCGCTTGTCTGGCCCGCTCGGCAGCGTCCCGCTGCTCCTGCTTGACGCGCTCGGCCGCGCCCTTCTGTGCAAGCTGCGCTTGCCTGGCCCGCTCGGCAGCGTCCCGCTGTTCCTGCTTGGCGCGCTCGGCCGCATCCCGCTGTGCTTCCTTGGCCCGCTCCGCGGCGTCCTTCTCCGCCTGCCGCGCCCGCTCGGCCGCCGCCTTCTCCGCCTGCCTCGCCCGCACCTTGCCGGCCTTGCCGGCTCGCTCGGCCGCGAGGTGTTCCGCGCGCCTGATGCGCTCGGCCTCAGCCCGCTCCTCCTGCTGGAGCCACTCGGCATGCAGCTGCTCGGCCCGCAGCGCCAGCTCGGCCTGGGTGGCCTCGAGTTCGGCGTCGTCCAGAGCCGCATGCCGACCACGACCCGGGTCGGCATCGGCGTCGGCGGTCGCGACCTGCGCGACGACGTTCTCGTCGTCGGGTGCCGAGTGCCGACCCATTGGGCCAGTCTTTCAAATGCGGACGAGCTGGAGCCGTGCCGCTCCGATCCCGTCTAGACTGCCCGCATTCCGCGCCGCAGGAGGGGGCCGTCGTGGCTGGAGGTCTGCGTCCGAAATTCCGCATCACTGCGCTGGCCGCGATCGCCGCGTTGACGCTTGCCGGCTGCGCGAGCGTGGTGAACGGCAACCCGAGCGTGGGCAACGCGCCCGACGCGAAGCTGGACGTACACGGCGACAGCGGCAGCTCGTTCGACACAGCGGTCAAGAACGCGCTGAGCGACGTCCTCGACTACTGGGCCGGCGCCTACCCGAAGGTCTCCGGCGGCCGCGCGCTGCCGCCGCTCAAGGGCGGGCTCTACTCGGTCGACGGCCTGGAGGTCGCCAACACGAAGGAGCTCGGCGCCGCGAGCACCGAGGCGTGCGCGAAGCGCAATCCGAACTTCATCATCGACAACGGTGCGTTCTGCGGGCTCGACGACTCGATCATCTGGGACCGCGCGCCGACCCACCTGTTCGCCCAGCTCGCGCAGAAGTACGGACCGCTGATGGTCGCGCTGATCTTCGCGCACGAGGTCGGGCACGCCATCAGCCACCGGCTGGGCTTCTTCGACGAGGCGACTGCGACCATCGAGCTCGAGTCCCAGGCCGACTGCGCGGCCGGCTCATGGGTGGCGTGGGCGTTGCAGGGCAATGCCGCGCACTTCCGCGACATCACGCCGCAGAAGGTCGACGACGCGCTCGAGGGCTTCCTCGACGGTCGCGACTCGACGCCGGGCACCCCGGACGACATCTCGCACGGCAACGGCTTCGACCGGCTCTCCGCGCTCGCCGACGGCATCGACAAAGGCCCGACCTACTGCTACTCGGACGGCTACTTCGCGTCCCGGACGTTCACCGAGCGCCCGTTCCGCACGCAGGCGGAGTACGAGGGTGGCGACAACACCCCGCTCGAGAACGTGCTCGACACGTCGTCGGACAACTTCATCGTCAACGACCTCAACCGGTTCTGGACGGGCGCCGCACAGCTCGTCAACAAGACGTTCACGCCGGTCAAGATCGCGTCCGCCCCGCACCCGCCGTGCGCCGCGACGGGCGTCAAGTTCGGGTACTGCGCGAACGCCAACACCGTCTACTTCGACCCGTCGTTCGCCAGCTCGGCCTACAACAGCCTGCCGGCCGTCGAGTTCGACGAGAACACCGGCAACGTGAAGCTGGTCAGCAACACGCCTGCCGACTTCGCGCTCGGTGTGCTGTTCGCGATCGGGTGGGGCATGGCGGTGCGGCATCAGCTCTTCGCGCGCGACACGACCGGCAAGGACGCACTGGTGGCGGCGATCTGCTACACCGGCGCGTACGCGAAGGACGTCAACGTCGATCCGGAGACGCACAAGGACAAGGACCTCACGCTGTCTCCCGCCGACCTCGACGAGGCGAGTTCGGCCATGCTCGACCAGGTCGGGCGGGCGGCGGCGTTCGGGGCGCGCGACACGACCGGCCTCGACCGCATCCAGGCGTTCGTCAAGGGCTACCGTGGCGGGCTCTCGGTCTGCTGAACGGATTCCGCACCCGACGCGGCGGCGCGCTCGACCGCATCCAGCAGGCCGGCGCAGCTGCGCTCAACCTGCTCGAGCACCTCGGCGAAGCCGCCACGCCCGCCGTAGTACGGGTCTGCGACGTCCAGATCGTCGGCGCCTGCTCGCTGCGGGTCGAAGGCACGCAGCATCACGATCTTCGCGCGCGCAGACTCGACATCTGCTGTCTCGGCGGCGAGCCACCAGAGCACATCGCGATGCCCGGCGTCCAGCGCGACGACGAGGTCGAACTCGGCGAAGTCGGCCGGCCGGAACTGCCGCGCGACGTGTCGCGGTACCTGATAGCCCGCGTCGGCGAGCGTCCGCCGCGAGCGCTCGTCCATGTCATCGCCCGCGTGCCACGACCCGGTGCCGGCACTGACCGCATGCACGAGACCGTCGCGGCCGGAGTCGGCGGCGTGATGGTTGAGGACGGCCTCGGCCGTGGGTGATCGACAGATGTTGCCCGAGCACACGAAGCACACCCGGACCGGATAGCTGAGCACCGGCCCAGTCTGGCAAACCGGAAACCGATATTGATCCAGAGCGCCGCGAGGCTCGTGAGTAGGTTCGAAGCCATGCCTGCCGACATCGATCCGTCGTTCCTCGCCATGCCGGCGCGCGGGCTCGCGGCCGCCGCACTCGAGCGCGCGCAAGCGCTCGGCGCCGAGCATGCCGACTTCCGGCTGGAGCGCGTCCGCACCGCCCGGCTCGCCCTGCGCGACGGCGGGCTCGACTCGTCCTCCGACGGCGAGGACGTCGGCCTCGCCGTGCGCGTCGTCCATGACGGCACCTGGGGTTTCGCGAGCGGCATCACCCGCACCCCCGAGGCCGCGGCCGCGCTCGCCGAGCAGGCGGTGGCCACCGCCAAGGTGAGCCGGGTGCTGAGCAACGAGCCGGTCGAGCTCGCCGCCGAGCCGGTCTACGCGGACGCGGTGTGGGTGTCCTCGTACGAGACGAACCCGTTCGACGTGCCCGAAGCCGAACGCGTCGCCCGGCTGGGGGAGCTGTCGGAGCGGCTGCTCGCCTCCGACGGCGTCGACCACGTCGACGCGCATCTCATGCAAGTCCTGGAGAACAAGTTCTACGCCGACACGGCGGGCACGATGACCACGCAGCAGCGGGTGCGGCTGCACACCGAGTTCACCGCGGTCAACGTCGACCGCGGCGCCGGATCGTTCTCGTCCATGCGCACACTGGCGCCGCCGGTCGGCCGTGGCTGGGAGTACATGACCGGCACCGGGTGGGACTGGGACGCGGAGATCGCGGAACTGCCGGGGCTGCTCATGGAGCACGTCAAGGCACCCAGCGTCGAACCCGGCAGCTACGACCTCGTCATCCACCCGTCCAACCTGTGGCTGACGATCCACGAGTCGATCGGGCACGCAACCGAACTCGACCGCGCGCTCGGCTACGAGGCGGCGTACGCGGGCACCAGCTTCGCCACGCTCGACAAGCTCAACGAACTGCAGTACGGCAGCGGCGTCATGAACATCACCGGCGACCGGGTCGTCGAGCACGGACTGGCCACGATCGGCTACGACGACGAGGGCGTGGCCGGTCAGCAGTTCGACATCGTGCGCGACGGCGTCCTCGTCGGCTACCAGCTCAACCGGCAGATGGCACACGCGAACGACTTCGGTCGGTCGAACGGCTGCGCGTTCGCCGACTCCTCCGGACACATCCCGCTGCAGCGCATGGCGAACGTGTCATTGCAACCCGGGCCCGAAGGGCCGAGCCTCGACGAGCTGATCGGCGGGGTCGAACGCGGCATCCTCATCAAGGGCGACCGCTCGTGGTCGATCGACATGCAGCGGTTCAACTTCCAGTTCACCGGTCAGCAGTTCCACCGCATCCAGAACGGCAAGCTCGTCGGCCAGCTGCGCGACGTCGCCTACCAGGCGACGACGACCGACTTCTGGGGCTCGATGGAGGCCGTCGGCGGCCCGCAGACCTACGTGCTCGGTGGGGCGTTCAACTGCGGCAAGGGCCAACCCGGCCAGGTCGCGGCCGTCTCGCACGGCTGCCCCGCCGCGCTGTTCCGCGGTGTGAACGTGCTCAACGCGAAGAAGGAAGGCGGACGATGAGCCGAGCGCAGGAGCTCGTCGAGGCGGCACTGACCGCGTCCAAGGCCGACGGCTGCATCGTCATCGGCGCCGACCACACCGAGACCAACCTGCGGTGGGCGGGCAACACGCTCACGACGAACGGACAGATGCGCTCGCGCTCGCTGACCGTCATCTCCACCTTCGACCGGGGCAGCGGCACCAGCGCGGGCGTCGTGACCCGCGCAGTGAGCACGGTCGACGAGGTCGCCGATCTGGTACAGGCCTCCGAAGCCGCCGGGCGTGACGAGGGCGTCGCGGACGACGCGAGCCCGCTCGTCGAGCCGTACGAGTCCGGTGACGACTGGGACGCCGATCCGGCCGAGACCTCGGTCGAGGTGTTCGACGCGTTCGCGCCGGCGCTCGGCGCGGTGATGGGGCGCTGGCGTGACGGCAACCGGCTGCTGTTCGGCTTCGCCGAGCACCAGATGTCGTCGTACTTCCTCGCGACGTCGACCGGCTTGCGCCGGCGCTTCGACCAGCCGCAGGGCCGGCTCGAACTCAACGGCAAGTCCGACGACTACCAGCGCTCGGCGTGGTCGGGCGTGCACACCCGCGACTTCACCGACGTCGACATCACCGCCGCGGCGGAGAACCTCGAGGAACGGCTCGGCTGGGCGGAGAAACGCGTCGACCTCCCGGCCGGGCGCTACGAGACGATCCTGCCGCCGACCGCCGTCGCGGACCTGATGATCTACGCCTACTGGACCGGTTCGGCCCGCGATGCCGACGAGGGGCGCAACGTGTACGCGTCGCCGACCGGCGGCACCCGCATCGGCGAGCAGATCTCCACGCTGCCGATGACGCTGCGCTCCGATCCGGCCGAGCCGGGGCTCGAGTGCCCGCCGTTCGAGATCGTCACCGCGTCCGAGGGCGGGCTGCAGTCGGTGTTCGACAACGGGCACCCGTCACGTGCCACCCGCTGGATCGACGAGGGCAAGCTGGCCGACCTCATCCGCACCAGGGCGTGGGCGCGCAAGTCGTCGAGCGAGTCCCGGTCGTTCATCGACAACCTGATCTTGGAGGGAGCCGACGGCGGGGCCGGGCGGTCGATCGAGGACATGGTCGCGTCGACCGAGCGCGGGCTGCTGCTCACGTGCCTTTGGTACATCCGCGAGGTCGACCCGCAGACGCTGCTGCTGACCGGACTCACCCGTGACGGCGTCTACCTCGTCGAGGACGGCGAGGTGCGCGGCGCGGTGAACAACTTCCGGTTCAACGAGTCGCCACTGAGCCTGCTGCGGCGGGCGAGCGAGGTCGGCCGAACCGCGCACACGCTGTCCCGCGAGTGGAGCGACTACTTCATGCGCACTGCGATGCCGCCACTGCGGATCCCGGACTTCAACATGTCCACCGTCAGCAAGGCACTGTGAGAACGGCTTCGTGACGTCCCCGATGTGATCTTGGGAATTTGTTCGGGACGGGCGCGCGCGGCCACCCGCACGCAGGCCCGTAAACAGGCGAGTCGCGCGTCAAACGCGATGTCCATGTGAGGTTTCCCGCACGCCGACAATTAGGCCTGAAAGCGCTCTCGGGAGTTACCGTACGAACAACCCAATCAAGGACCGCACGGGCTTCGCGCCCGGTGCGTCGACCTTTGTTTGACCGGCGAGGAGAGTTCGCATATGACGGCAAGCACGATCCCGGGTCTCGATACCGCGCCAACCACCCACGCGGGGCTGCTCGCCTGGGTCCGCGAGACGGCCGAGCTCACCGAGCCGGACCGGGTCGAGTGGGTCGACGGCTCGCCCGAGGAGTGGACGCGCATCACCGACCTGCTCGTCGAGAGCGGCACGTTCGTGCGACTGGACGACGACAAGAAGCCGAACTCGTTCTGGTGTGCTTCCGACCCGACGGACGTCGCCCGCGTCGAGGACCGGACCTTCATCTGCAGCCGCGATCCGCGTGACGCCGGGGCCACCAACAACTGGATGGACCCGGACGACATGAAGGCGATCCTCGTGGAGCGCTTCCGCGGGTCGATGCGTGGCCGAACGATGTACGTGCTGCCCTACTGCATGGGCCCGCTGACCGCGGACGAGCCGATGCTCGGCGCCGAGATCACCGACTCGCCCTACGTGATCGCGTCGATGCACATCATGACCCGGCTCGGCACGAAGGCGCTCGAGCTGTTCACGAAGGACGGCGTCGAGCAGCCGTTCGTGCCCGGCCTGCACTCGGTCGGCGCGCCGCTCGAGGACGGCCAGCAGGACGTGGCGTGGCCGTGCAACGACACCAAGTACATCGTGCACTTCCCCGAGGAGCGGCTGATCTGGTCGTACGGCTCGGGCTACGGCGGCAATGCGCTGCTCGGCAAGAAGTGCTACTCGCTGCGCATCGCCTCGGTGAAGGCGCGCGACGAGGGCTGGATGGCCGAGCACATGCTCATCGCGAAGGTCACCTCGCCGGAGAAGAAGGCGTACTACATCGCCGCGGCGTTCCCGTCGGCGTGCGGCAAGACGAACCTAGCGATGCTCGAGCCGACGCTGCCCGGCTGGAAGGTCGAGACGATCGGCGACGACATCGCCTGGATCCGTGTCGGCGACGACGGCCGCTTCTATGCGGTGAACCCGGAGAACGGTTTCTTCGGCGTCGCGCCGGGCACCGACTACCACACGAACCCGAACGCGATGCGCACCATCGCCAAGGGCTCGTCGATCTTCACCAACGTCGCGCTCACCGACGACAAAGACATCTGGTGGGAGGGCATGGGCGAGCCGCCCGCGCACCTGACGTCGTGGAAGAAGCAGGATTGGACGCCAGGGTCGCCGGAACTTGCCGCGCACCCGAACTCGCGCTACTGCACGCCGATCAGCCAGTGCGAGACCCGTGCGCCGGAATGGGACGACCCGAAGGGTGTGCCGCTGGACGCGATCTTCTTCGGCGGCCGGCGCCGCGACACGGTGCCGCTCGTGACCGAGGCGCGCGACTGGCAGCACGGCGTGTTCATGGGCGCGACGCTGTCCTCCGAGACCACCGCCGCGGCCACCGGCCAGGTCGGCGTGGTGCGGCGTGACCCGATGGCGATGCTGCCGTTCATCGGCTACAACGCCGGCGACTACTTCGCGCACTGGATCCAGATGGGCAAGGGCGCGGACGCGGTCAAGCTGCCCAAGATCTTCTACGTCAACTGGTTCCGCCGCGACGACGACGGCAAGTTCGTGTGGCCCGGATTCGGCGAGAACATCCGGGTCATCAAGTGGGCGCTGGAGCGCATCGAGGGCAAGGCCGCCGCGGTCGACACCCCGATCGGCCGGGTGCCGTCCCCCGACTCGCTCGATGTCGAGGGCCTCGACATGGACGAGAAGGATCTGCTCGACGCGCTCACGGTGAACGTGGCCGAGTGGCAGAGCGAGATCCCGCTCATCGAGGAGTGGTTCGACAAGATCGGCGCCGCGCTGCCGTCCTCGATGCGCGACGAGCTCGACGCCCTCAAGCTCCGCCTGGAGTCCTGAGGTCGTAGAGCGCGAGCGCGGCGACGCTGTGGGCGTCGGCGAGCTCGCCGCGCCTGACCATGTCGCGCACGTCGGCGACCGAGCGCCATTCGTGGATCATGTCCGCTTCGGTGATCTCTCGCGCGGCCTCTCCGGCGGTGAGATCGGACGCGAGGAACACGTCGTAGGCCTGGGACGAGAACCCGTACGCGGCGTAGAGCCGACCGAGGTGGACGAGCGAACCCGCGGTGAAGCCGGTCTCCTCGCGTAATTCGAGCGCGGCAAGTTCCTCCGGAGTGCCGGACTTGCCATGTGACCAGCCGCCCTGCGGGAACTCCCACTCGCGTCGCAGCACGGGGTAGCGGAACTGCTCGACCAGCCAGAAGCCGTCGTCGGCGTAGGGCAGCACGACGGCGAAATCCTGCTTGTCGATGACCGTGTACGTACCGCGCGCGCCGGAAGGGAACTCGACCTCGTCCTCGCGTACCCGAAGCCACGGAGTCCGGTGCACCTCGGTCGTCGACAGTTGCTTGATCTCGCCGGTCGTCACGTCAGCAACTGTGCCGTATCGACGATGAGATCGGCGCGCACCCGTGACGCAGCGACCAACCGCGCGTTGTCACCGTCGCTGCCCTCGGTCGCGCGCTGCCACGCCTCGCCGGGCGTGCGTCCGAACTCGACGTGCCGCGCGACGAGCCGTGCGAGCCGGACGTCCTCGGCCACCTCGGCGAACCAGACCTCGTCCATCAGCTCCTTGGCCTGCGACCACGGTGGCGCATCGAGCAGCAGGTAGTTGCCCTCGACGATCACCAGCGGCGCATCGACCGGCACCGCGATCGCGCCGGGCACCGGCTCTTCGCGGGAGCGGTCGAAGCCGGGTGCGTGCACCGTCGCCGCGCCGCGAAGCTCGCGCAGCAGCCCGACGAAGCCGGCCGCGTCGAACGTACGCGGTGTGCCCCGCTCCGCCACCCACCCGTGCGCGGCGAGTTCGGCGGTCGTGAGGTGGAAACCGTCCATCGGCACGACGACCGAGGCCGCGTTCGCGACGGCCAGCCGGGCGGCGAGCGTCGACTTGCCGGCACCGGGCGCGCCCGCGATGCCGAGCACGGTGCGGCCCGGCCGGGCGGCCAGCGCGGCGGCCCGCTCGAGGGTGCTCGGCACCGACTGAGCATCCGCCATAACGTGCGCATTTCCGCTTGGCGCACCGGCGTAGCGTCGAACAACCGTGACGGCTGATCCGCTCAGTGCCGAACGTTCCCACCTCGAGCTCGCCCGCGGCTGCCTCGTCGCGATGCGCGAGTCCGCGTCCCACATCGCCGACTACGGCGTGGACGAGCTCGCGAGCTACGCGCTCGGCCAGGTTCGCGCGCAACGTCTCGCCGCGCTCAGCGCCGAGCCCGACGCACCCCCGTTCTTCGGCCGCATCGACCGTGATCGGGACAGTGACATGCACGCGTCGCAAGCTCCCCTCGGCAGCGGCCCCGGCGTCGAGGTCTTCCATCTCGGCCGCCGGCACGTGCGCGACGACGCCGGCGAACCGGTGGTGATCGACTGGCGCGCGCCGCTCGCCCGCGCCTTCTACCGCGCCACCCCGGACGACCGGATGGGCGTGCGACTGCGCCGCCGGTTCGGTTTCGCAGCCGGCGAGCTCACCTCGTTCGAGGACGAGCACCTCGACCGCGGCGAGTCGCTGGGCCTCGCGTCCGACCTGCTGCGCGAGGAGATCGAACGGCCCCGCGTCGGCCCCATGCGCGACATCGTCGCCACCATCCAGCCCGACCAGGACGCGCTGGTCCGCGCCGACCTGGACACCTCGCTGTGCATCCAGGGCGCACCTGGCACCGGCAAGACCGCGGTCGGGTTGCACCGCGCCGCGTTCCTGCTCTACACGTTCCCCGACCGGCTGCGCCGCTCCGGCGTGCTCGTCGTCGGGCCGAACACGGCGTTCCTGCACTACATCGGCCAGGTGCTGCCCTCGCTCGGCGAGGTCGGCATCACGCAGAGCACGATCGCCGGGCTGCTCGCCTGGACGCCACGCGGCGACGAGGACGAGCAGCTGGCCGTGTTGAAGGGCGACGCACGGCTGGCCGACGTCCTGCGCCGCGCGATCGTCACGCACGTCGCGAAGCCCGAGGACGACCTCGTCGCGATCGTCGGGACCCGCCGCTACCGGGTCGGCGCACACCACCTGCGCCGCTACGTCGACGACGCACGCCGCGCGTTCGGCGCCGGGCTGCGCTGGTCGGTGGCGCGCGAGCGGCTGCGCACCCAGGTCGCCGAGGACGTCCGCCGCCAGCGTGAGGACGCCGGCGGCGCGCCCAGCGACGCGGAGACCGCACGCGTGGCCCGCTCGCCCGCAGCCCGCGAATGGGTGGACGCGGTGTGGCCGGAGCTGTCCGCTCCGCAGCTGCTCGCCCGGCTCTACGACGATCGCGAGTTCCTCGCGCGCTGTTCACGTACCGCGCTCACCGACGACGAACGGGACGCGCTGCACCGCTCGGCTTCGCCCTCGCTCAAGTCGATCACCTGGACGCCCGCGGACTGCGTCCTGCTCGACGAGTTGGACGCGCTGATCAACGGCACCGACACGTTCGTGCACGCCGTCGTCGACGAGGCGCAGGACCTGTCGGCGATGCAGTGCCGCGCGGTCGCGCGTCGCTGCCCGCTCGGTTCGCTGACCGTACTCGGCGACCTCGCCCAGGCGACGACGCCGTGGGCGCCGGGCTCATGGGCGGCGACGCTCACCCACCTCGGTCACGACGGCGCCGTGCTGCAACCGCTCACCGTCGGCTACCGCGTGCCCGGCGAGGTGCTCGAGCTGGCGAACCGACTGCTGCCGCATATCACCGTCGATGTCCCGGCCGCGACGTCGGTGCGTCAGGGCGAGGGCACGCTGGGCATCACATCGCGCGGCGCGCTCGCCGACGCGGTACGCGAATGCCTCGCGGTCGAGGGCTCGATCGGTGTCATCGCACCGGACGCCGACGTGTCGGCCGTCCTGACGGAACTGCGCGGGTCGGGTATCGACGCGCATCCGCTCGAGGACGACACCGACCCGCGCGTGGCCGTCGTGCCCGCGTCCACCGCGAAGGGGCTCGAGTTCGACTCGGTGGTGCTCGTCGAGCCTGCCGCGATCGTCGCGGCCGAAGCGACCCGGGTCGGTGGACTGCGCCGGCTCTACGTCGTGCTCACCCGCGCGGTGTCGCGGCTGCGCATCGTCCACGACGAACCGTTGCCCGCCGAACTCACATGACGCTGGCGGACGAGAACACCGCTACCGAGAACACGAGGAAGAACACCACCAACGCGATGCCGATGACCAGCGCAATGACGCCGTACCGCTTGACGTCCTGAGCGGCGCGCAGCGCGCCGGCGACGTCGCCGCGGTAGAACGCACTGTCGATCTTCGAGTAGCTGATGAATGCCGGGATCGCAAGCGGCCAGAAGAGGAGCAGGGCGACGACCGCCCAGCCGACGTGGCCAGGCGGCGGGCCGTAGCCGGGCGGCGGACCGTAACCGGGCGGGCCGTAACCGGGCGGCGGCGCGTACCCCGGACGGCCGTAGCCGTAGCTCTGTGGTGGATATGCGGGCGGCGGGTAGCCCGGCGGCTGCTGCCACTGGGCCTGCCCCGGCGGCGGCTCATCACCCGGCTGCGACGGCTGGCTCATCGGCTCCCCCTCGGCTCGTGCGCGAATCGTACGGGCGGCGCTAACGGTCTACGCTCCCGGCGCATGACGAGCAAGTACCTGTACGACCAGGGTTGGAGCGAGGAGCGGGCGCGGCTGGCCGGCATCGAGGCGATGTGGGACGTCGGTACCCGCGACGTGCTGGCCCGGCACGGCGCGCAGCCGGGCGCGGCCGCACTCGAGGTCGGCGCCGGTGGCGGTTCGGTCGTCGCGTGGCTCGCCGAGCAGGTCGGCCCACGCGGTCGCGTCCTGGCCACCGACCTGGACCCGCGTTTCGTCGAGCCGCTCGCCTCGGACGTCGTCGAGGTGCGCCGCGCAGACGTCGTCGAGGACGAGCTGCCCGTGGGCGAGTTCGACGTCGTGCACACCCGGCTGGTGCTCGAGCACCTGTCGGGCCGCGACGCCGCGCTCGATCGGCTCGTCCGCGCCCTGAAGCCGGGCGGCTGGCTCGTCGTGGAGGACTACGACTGGACGTCGTTCGGCTTCGACCCGGACGGTGAGGTTGAGTCGCGGGCCGCCAACGCGGTGGTCGCGCTGATGACGCAGGCCGGGTTCGACGCCACGTTCGGACGCCGCGTGGTGAGCGAGCTCGCCGCCCGCGGGCTGACGGACGTGCACGGCGAGGCACGCGCGCTGGTGATCGACAGCGGGCACCCCGGCTCGGCCTTCTTCACGCTCTCCTTCGACCAACTCGCACCCGCGACGGTGCAGGCGGGCCTGCTCACCGACGCGGACGTCACCGCGATGCGGGGGCGGTTGCAGGCGGACGACTGGCACGTGTTCACACCCACCGTCGTCGCGGCACTCGGCCGCAAACCCGGCGCCGATCCGGCGGAGTGACCGCGATCACGGATATGGTAGGAACCCCTGGGTAGTCCGGCCGGTACGCCACCCCTGTACCAACGGACGACCCACCGAAGTTGGCGCGTCGACGGACACCCCGGCCGGCGTCTGACACTAGGAGTTGCTCGTTGAGCGAACACGTCCATGCGGTGCACCCGGAACCGGACATGGTCCAGCTGCTGACGCCGGAAGGGCAGCGGGTCGACAATCCGGATTACCCGCTCGACATCAGCGACGACGAGATCGCCGGTTTCTACCGCGACCTCGTCCTCGTGCGGCGCATCGACACCGAGGCGATCGCGCTGCAGCGCCAGGGTGAGCTCGGCCTGTGGGCGAGCCTGCTCGGCCAGGAGGCGGCGCAGATCGGCGCCGGCCGCGCGCTGCGCCAGCACGACATGGCATTCCCGACCTATCGCGAACACGGGGTTGCGTGGTGTCGCAACGTCGATCCGCTGACCCTGCTGGGCCTGTTCCGTGGCACCAACCTCGGCGGTTTCGACCCGCGAGAGCACAACTTCAACCTGTACACGATCGTGATCGGCGCGCAGACCCTGCACGCAGCCGGCTACGCAATGGGTGTGATCCGCGACGGTGCGGTGGGCACCGGCGACCCGACTCGCGACACCGCGGTACTCGCGTTCTTCGGCGACGGGGCGTCCAGCCAGGGCGACGTGAACGAGAGCTTCGTGTGGGCCGCAGCGGGCAACCTGCCGGTCGTGTTCTTCTGCCAGAACAACCAGTGGGCGATCAGCGAGCCGGTCGAGCGGCAGAGCCGGGTGCCGCTGTACCGGCGCGCGTCGGGCTTCGGGTTCCCCGGCGTGCGGGTCGACGGCAACGACGTGCTCGCCTCCTACGCAGTAACGCGCCGCGCCCTCGACGATGCGCGCAACGCGCAGGGCCCGACCCTGATCGAGGCGTACACGTACCGGATGAACCCGCACACCACCAACGACGACCCGCGCCGCTACCAGCTGGGCAGCGAACGCGAGACGTGGAAGCTCAAGGACCCGATCGAACGCGTCCGCGCCTACCTCACCCGCGAGGCCAAGCTCGGCCCGGACTTCTTCGACGACGTCGAGCAGGAAGCGCGCAAGCTCGCCGAGCACATCCGCAGCGGTTGCCGCGAGCTGCCCGACCCGACACCGGAGTCGGTGTTCGACGACGTGTACGTGACGATGCCCGACGAGCTGCGCGAACAGCGCACCGATTTCACCGAGTTCGTCGCGGAGGTGTCGGCATGAGCGACACCCCGATGACGATGGCGAAGGCGCTCAACGAGGGCCTGCGCAAGGCCATGGAGCGCGACCCGAAGGTCGTGATCATGGGCGAGGACGTCGGCAAGCTCGGCGGCGTCTTCCGCATCACCGACGGGCTGCAGAAGGACTTCGGCGAGGACCGGGTCATCGACACCCCGCTCGCCGAGTCGGGCATCATCGGCACCGCGGTCGGCCTCGCGATCCGCGGCTACCGGCCGGTCTGCGAGATCCAGTTCGACGGCTTCGTCTTCCCCGGCTTCGACCAGATCGTCAATCAGGTCGCGAAGTTCCACAACCGCTCGGCCGGGCTGGTGAAGATGCCGATCACCATCCGCATCCCGTCCGGCGGCGGTATCGGCGCGGTCGAGCACCACAGCGAGTCGGTCGAGACCTACTTCGCGCACACCGCCGGCTTGAAGGTGGTCGCCTGCTCGAACCCGTCCGACGCCTACTGGATGATCCAGGACGCGGTCGCCGACGACGACCCGGTGATCTTCATCGAGCCCAAGCGGCTCTACCACGCGGCCAAGGCCGACATTGCCGATGCCCCGACGGCGCTGTACCAGGCGCGCGTCGTACGTCCCGGTCAGCACGTCACGGTCGTCGGCTACGGCGGCACGATGAGCACGCTGCTCGAGTCGGCGAAGGTGGCCGCCGAGGACGGCATCGAACTCGAGGTCATCGACCTGCGCTCGGTGTCCCCGCTCGACATCGCCACGGTGATCGAGTCGGTGCAACGCACCGGACGTCTCGTCGTCGTGCACGAGGCGCCGCAGAGTTTCGGCATCGGCGCAGAGATCGCGGCGCGGGTCACCGAGCAGGCCTTCTACTCGCTCGAGGCGCCGGTGCTGCGCGTGACCGGCTACGACACCCCGTACCCGCCGAGCCGGCTCGAGCACGAGTGGCTGCCCAACCTCGACCGGGTGCTCGACGCCGTCGACAAGGCCCTGGAGTTCTAAGACATGGCTGTCCAGCAGTTCAAGCTTCCCGACCTCGGCGAGGGACTCACCGAGGGCGACATCCTCAAGTGGACGGTCGCCGTCGGCGACACCGTCGACGTCAACGACACGATCGCCGAGGTCGAGACCGTCAAGGCCGCGGTGGAGCTGCCCTCGCCGTGGGCGGGCGTGGTCACCGCGCTGCACGCGGCCGAGGGCGAGACCGTGCCGGTCGGCACCGCGATCATCTCGATCGACGTGGGCGGCAGCACGGCGCCGGGAGTCGCCGAGGACCTGGTGCCCGGCCTGCCCGGTGAGACAGGGCTGGCCGGCCCGGCCGCCGAGGAGAAGCAGATGACCCTCGTCGGCTACGGCCCGAAGGAGGAGTCCGGCGGGCGGCGCCGCCGCCGCCGTGCCGAAGCCACGGCCGCCGGCGCGCACGCGTCGTTCAACATCCCGCCGTCGAGCACCGAGCACCCCGCGCCGCCACCCGGGCACGAGGAACCGCCGGCGGAGGCGCCGCGCGCCGCCCCGCACCGGGTGCTGGCCAAGCCGCCGGTCCGCAAGCTCGCGAAGACGCTCGGCGTCGACCTCGGCGACGTAACCCCGACCGGCCCGAACGGCACCATCACCCGCTCTGACGTGGAATCGGCGAGCGGCGAACAGCCCGACGGCGCCGTCGGCGTCGGGTCCGTCGGCCGGCACGCAGCGCCGGGCAGCCGCGAGACGCGCATCCCGATCAAGGGGGTGCGCAAGCACACCGCGGCGGCGATGGTCGCCTCGGCGTTCACCGCGCCACATGTCACCGAGTTCGTCACCTGCGACGTCACGGCCACGATGGAGTTGCGTGACCGCGTCGCCGCCCGCCGCGACTTCCGCGACGTCAAGGTCGGCCCGCTGCTGTTCGTGGCGAAGGCGGTGCTGCTCGCCGTCCGCAACACCCCGGAGATCAACGCGAGCTGGGACGACGCGGCCGGCGAGATCGTGCTCAAGCACTTCGTCAACCTTGGCATCGCCGCCGCGACCGAGCGCGGGTTGATCGTCCCGAACGTGAAGGACGCCGATCAGCTGTCCCTGCACGATCTCGCCGTCGCACTCGGCCGGCTCACCGACACCGCACGCTCCGGCAGGACGCCGCCGGCGGACATGTCCGGCGGCACGTTCACGATCACCAACGTCGGCGTGTTCGGGGTCGACACCGGCACCCCGATCCTCAACCCGGGTGAGTCCGGCATCCTGGCGTTCGGCGCGGTGCGCCGGATGCCGTGGGTCGTGGGTGGCGGCAGCGACGAGCGGATCGAGCCGCGCTGGGTCACCCAGCTGGCGGTGTCGTTCGACCATCGGCTGGTGGACGGGCAGCAGGGTTCACGATTCCTGGCCGATGTCGCCGCCGTCCTGACTGATCCGGGGATGTCACTGCTCTAGACCCTAGTGACGTTAGACACCAGACGGCATGTAGCCGTGATTTGTTCTGTTGAAGCACATACACTGGCTAACAGAACACTCACGAAGGAGCCGTCATGCACCGCCTGTCCCGCACTATGCGGCAGCGTCGTAACCGCCGCGACTTCGAGCGCGCCCTGCGCAACGCATCCCCCGCGATGCAGCAGGAGCTCTACGCGGCGGCGACCCACCAGGGTTTCAGGTTCCTGTAACGAAACCCGCGCAACCGGCACCCCCTCACCCGCCACCAGCGGCGTGCAGGGGGTGTTCAGCTTTCCGCCCTAGGGTTCGGAGGGGATGCGGTTCGCCGGGAAGATCTGCGCGACGTTCTCGGCGGTGAGCTTCAGGAATACGCCGCTGGCCTCGACCGTGGCTCGGCCGGCAAGCTCGACCCGGCCGGTGACGAACACCCGCCGGCCCTCGCTGCGGTCGACGGTCGCGCTGACCGTGAGCGGCCGGCCGAGCGGTGTCGGCGCGCGGTAGCGCAACTCCAGCGACACCGTCATCGCGGAGTGGCCGGACACGTACACCGCCTGGCCCATCGCGTGATCGAGCAGCAGGGAGAGCACCCCGCCGTGCGCGAGCCCAGGCCCGCCCTCGTGTGCCGCCCCCAGCACGACCGTGCCGGCCACGCCGCCCTCGATCGGCGCGGTGTGCAGCTGCGGCGCCCAAGGATGCGCGGTGCCGCCGACGATGCTCATCGGGTGGTACGGGCTGTCGTGCACGCGCTGCCCCGGCGGCTGGGCGTCCAGGTGCGCCGCGACCGCCTCGATCCGGGCGGCGGCGACGGCGAGCTCCTCTGCGTCGGCGCCGGTGCGCACGGCTGCGTCGTTCAGCGCGCGGACGGACGCACCGAGCCGGTCGTGCGGGTCCGTGGTCACGCGCGCGAGCTTACTGGAACACGTTCTACTTCGGCGTGGAACAGCGGCGCCCGCCACTACCTTGACCAGACGTGGATGCCGTACGGACGGGACCGCGGGTGCGTGCCCCCGAGCTGGTCGCCGGAGACTGGTTCAACACCGCGCAGCCGTTGACGCTGGCCGGGCTGCGCGGCCGGTTCGTGCTGCTCGACTTCTGGACGTCCTGCTGCGGCAACTGCCTGCACGTCCTGGACGAGCTGCGCCCACTCGAGGCCGAGTTCGCCGACGTCCTCACCGTCATCGGCGTGCACTCGCCGAAGTTCCCGCACGAGGCCGAGCCGGGCACCGTCCGGGCCGCGGTCGAGCGCTACGAGGTGCATCACCCGGTGCTCAACGACCCCGCGTTGGCGCTGTGGCGGCAGTACGCGGTCCGGGCCTGGCCCACGCTCGTGCTCATCGACCCCGAGGGCTACGTGGTGGCGCAAGCGGCCGGCGAGGGGCAGGCCAGCGCACTGGCCGCCACGGTGCGCGCCTTCGTGCCCGAATATGACGCCCGCGGGGCGCTGCGTCGCGGCGACGGACCGTACGAGCCGCCCGCCGCGCAACCCTCGACGCTGCGCTTCCCGGCGAAGGCGATCGTGCTGCCGGCGGCGCGAACCGGCCGAGCCGCCGACACGCTGCTCATCGCCGACGCCGGGCACCATCAGATCGTCGAGACCGAGCTCGACGGCGAGACGGAGCTGCGCCGGTTCGGTTCCGGGACACGCGGCGACCCGTTCGCCGAGCCGAACGGGCTCGCGCTGCTGCCGGCCGGGCTCGCTCCCTACGACGTCGCCGTCGCGGACACCGCGAACCACGTGCTGCGTGGTATCCGGCTCGCTGACGGTGCTATTACGACACTCGATCTGCCGGCCGGGCTCGCCGCCGCACGCACGGTCACGGGGCCGGTCCCGGCCGTCCTGTCACCCTGGGACGTCGCCTGGTGGCCGGCGATCTCCCGTCTCGTCGTCGCGGCGGCTGGGGTGCATCTCCTGCTGGCCGTCGACCCGGGCGACGGCAGCGTTGCGGTGCTCGCCGGCACCACGGTCGAGGGCTTGCGCGACGGAGCTGCCGTGGACGCGTGGCTTGCCCAGCCGTCCGGGCTCGCCGTGGACGGTAACCGGCTCTGGTTCGTCGACGCCGAGTCGTCCGCCCTGCGCCGGCTCACCGCGGCGGGCTCCGTCGGCACCGCGGTCGGCGAGGGACTGTTCGACTTCGGCCACGCGGACGGACCCGCGGCCCAGGCGCGGATGCAGCACCCGCTGGGCGTGACGCTGCTGCCGGACGGCGCGCTAGCCGTGCTCGACACCTACAACGGTGCGGTGCGCCGCTACGACCCGGCCACCGACGAGGTGACGACGCTCGCGCGCGGGCTGGCCGAGCCGTCCGGCGCGCTGCTGGTCGGCTCCGACCTGGTGGTCGTCGAGTCGGCCGCCCACCGCCTGGTCCGCCCGGTCCCGGCCGCCGAACTCGTCCGCGGCCCCGCGCACCACAGCGAGCGTCCGGTGAGCGTGCTGCGCGCGGGCACGGTGACGCTCGACGTCATGTTCTCGCCCGCGCCCGGACGCAAGCTCGACGATCGTTACGGACCGTCCCACAGCCTCTCGGTGACCGCGTCGCCGCCCGAGCTGCTGCGCGCCGGCGCCGGGGAGTCGACCGAGCTGCGCAGGACGCTCGAACTCGGGCCCGGCCGCGGGGTCCTGCACGTGACCGCGCAGGCCGCCTCGTGCGACGAGAGCGGCGAGCACGCGGCGTGCTACCTCGCGCGGCAGGACTGGGGAGTCCCGGTCGAGGTGCGCGACGGTGGCGACGCGGAAATCAGCTTGGTGCTGCTCGGCTAACGGCTACTGTGGAGTGAGTGACGAATCACCCAATCCGTATCGCACTCCAGCTGCAACCCCAGCACGGCGACTACGCCGCCATCCGCCACACGGTCACGGCCGCGGAGGATATGGGCGTCGACATCATCTTCAATTGGGACCACTTCTATCCGCTGTACGGCGGCGATCCGAACGGCAAGCACTTCGAATGCTGGACGATGCTGGGCGCTTGGGCCGAGCAGACGAGTCGGGTCGAGATCGGTGCGCTCGTCACCTGCAACAGCTACCGCAATCCGGAACTGCTCGCGGACATGTCCCGCACGGTCGACCACCTGAGCGGGGGCCGGCTCATCCTCGGAATCGGTTCCGGCTGGTTCCAGAAGGACTACGACGAGTACGGCTACGAGTTCGGCACGGCGGGTGGCCGGCTCAATCAACTGCGTGACGACCTCCCGCGCATCGAGTCGCGCTGGGCCAAGCTCAATCCGGCCCCCACCCGCAAGATCCCGGTCCTCATCGGCGGCGGTGGCGAACGCAAGACGCTGCGCCTCGTGGCGCAGCACGGCGATATCTGGCACTCGTTCAGCGACCTCGACACGTTCACGCGCAAGTCCGACGTGCTGGTCCGGCACTGCAAGGACCTCGACCGCAACCCCGACGAGATCGTGCGTTCCGTGGGCGCACCGCTCGGCGATCCGGGCGAACTCGGGCCGCCGCTCGTCGAGGCGGGCGCGACACTGTTCACGGTGGGCGAGGGCGGACCCGACTTCAACCTCGACCGGTTGCGCCGGTGGCTCGACTGGCGCGACCGCCTGTGACCGACCGGGGTCAGGCGATGTCGGCGAACTCCGCGAGCAGCATGTCGTCGTACATGTCGTCGGCGACCGAGGCCGCGGGCCAGGACGCCTGGCCGGACCAGTCGACGCACTCACCCTCGGGGCCGAGCTCGCAGGCCGAACCCGGATGGTCGTCGAGCAGGTCGTAGATGCGCCGATCGAAGTTCGAACCACGGTCGCGCCGAAGCCGTCGCCCGTCGCCCTGGGGGCCGAATTCACGGCGCAGCACCCGGTCGTACCGAGCCAGCAGCCACTCGGACGGTGTCTGCGGAATGGTCACGGCACCAGTCACGACTCGCTCCTCCTGGTTCACAATCAGCACCGACGCCTCGTAGACCCCTCCCGTCCACTTAGGTTTCCCCACGTCCAAACACTTCAACCCGCACTGTGACGCTGCCGATTCCCAGTAGTTTCGGGTCATGCCCGCCCGCGCCGCCTGGTTCTTCCCGATTCCGCCCGAGCCGCCGGAGGCGGTACGCGGCCTGTTCGCCAAAGCCCGCGAGGCGATCGGCTTCGTCCCGAACGTCTTCCGCGCGTACAGCTACCGCCCCGAGCGCTTCTCGGCGTGGTTCGGGCATTACCGCCAGTTGCACGAGCCGACGGCGAACCTCGACGCCGCCGACCGCGAGATGATCGCGGTCGTGGTGAGCGCGTACAACCGCTGCACCTACTGCATCGTGGCGCATGGGCACGCGCTGGCGCACGAGCTCGGCGATCGGGTGCTCGCCGACTACATCGCGACGAACTGGCGCCACGCCGGCCTCGACGCGCGGCGCAGCGCGATCTGCGAGTTCGCGGAGAAGCTCACCGCCCGCCCGCACGAGCTCGGCGAGGACGACCTGCACCGGCTGCGCGCGGTCGGGCTGTCCGACCACGAGGTATGGGATGTCGCGGAGATCGCGTCGATGTACAACTTCACGACCCGGATGGCACTCGCGCTCGGCCAGCAACCCAACGAGGAATACCACGCCCGCTGAGTGCATCCTTGACGTATGGACGACAAGTCGCTGCTGACGCATATCAACGAGCTCGTCGACGAGGAGAAGCGGCTGCGCGCCGGTGGCCACGGGCTGGCCGGCGAGGACCGGCTGCGCCTGGACACCATCGAACGCCAGCTCGACCAGTGCTGGGACCTGCTTCGCCAGCGGCGCGCCCGCGAGGAGTTCGGCGAGGACCCGGACGACGCCAAGCAGCGCTCGGTCGACGAGGTCGAGTCCTACCTGCAGTAAGGGCAGCTAGGCGGTGATGTCCTTGCCGCCGAACCGGGCCCAGGCCAATGCGGTGAAGAACAGCACGTAGCCGAGCGCCACGAGCAGCCCGGTGCCGACCCGGCTGGTGATGATCGGGTCGCGGAACAGGTCGACCCACTGCAGCCAGTAATGGCTGGGCAGCCAACCGTGGATCCGGCCGAGCTGCGGTACCGCGTCGGCGACCTGGCTCACGATCGTCAGCGTCAGCGTCGCGGCCATCGCCGCGATCGGCGCCTCGGTCATCGTCGACACGAACAGCCCGATCGCGCCGACCGTCACGACGGATGCCGTCACGTACAGCAGCACGAGCAAGAGCCGCACCACGCCGTCGCCGTAGGAGACCACCCGCCCCGACAGCAGGGTGAGTTCGCCGGACGGGAAGAAGACGAGCCCGGCGAGCAGCCCGGACAGCGCGATGACGAGCGCGCAGGCCAGGCACCAGGTGACGATCGCCGCGAACTTGATGGCGAGCAACCGGGAGCGCCCGGCAGGGATCGCGAGCAGGTAACGCAGCGTGCCCGAACTCGCCTCGCCGGCGATCGAGTCGCCGGCCACGACCGAGATCATCAGCGGCAGGAACAGCGGCGTCAGCACGAGGAACCCGGCCAGCGCAGCGAACAACCCGTTGTCGGTGATGCCGCCGAAGATCGACCCGCCAGGTGCGTCGTGGCCGCTGGCCTTCACCGCGATCGAGATCAGCAGCGGGACGCACGCGAGGATCACGAGCAGCGCGAGGTTGCGCCGCCGCCGGAACACCATTCCCAGCTCGGAGCCGAAGAAGCGCAGGTCAGCCCGAGACATCGAAGCCCTCGCCGGTGAGTGCCACGAACTGCTCCTCGAGGCTGGCGCGCTCGACCGCGAAGCCGCGAACTCCGACGCCGCCGCGTACCAGCGCGGCCACCACGTCCTCGGGCCGCGCCTCCCCGAGCCGCGCCCGCACGTGCCCGTCCGCCGCCTCGACCCCGGCCAGGCCGACCGATTCCAGCACCTGGCGGGCTTCGGCCGGTTGCACGGTCTCGACCCGGACGTACGGTTCCTGCTGCGCGCGCAGGTCGGCGAGCGCACCCTGCCATACGAGGCGTCCCGCGCTCATCACCCCGACGTCCGAGCACAGCTGCTCGACCTCGCTGAGCAGATGCGAGGAGAGGAACACGGTCACGCCCTCCCCGGCGAGCGCGGCGATCAACGAGCGGACCTCGCGGGTGCCCTGCGGGTCGAGCCCGTTCGTCGGTTCGTCGAGCATCAACAACTCGCGCGGCCGCAACAGCGCGGCAGCGATGCCCAGCCGCTGCCGCATGCCCAGCGAGTAGGCCCGGTAGCGCTTGCCCGCGGCGGCGGTGAGCCCGACCCGCTCGAGTGCCGAGCCGACCCGCGCCCGCGCCGTCGACGCGTCCGCCGTGCGGTCGGCGGCGTCGAGGCGGAGCAGGTTCGCGGTGCCGGACAGGTACGGATGGAATGCCGGGCCCTCGACCAGTGCGCCGACCTTCGGCAGCGCGCGCTGGGTGGACGTGCCGAGCAGCACATGGCTGCCCGAGGTGGCGAACACCAGCCCGAGCAGCACCCGGATCGTGGTGGTCTTGCCCGAGCCGTTCGGGCCGAGGAAGCCGTACACCGATCCCGCCGGCACCGCGAGGTCGATGCCGTCGACCGCGTTCAGCGACCCGAAACGCTTGGTGAGTCCCTCGGACGCGATCGCGGCGACCACGTCGCGATTATTTCGCGGCAGCCGCGTACAGCAGCGCCGGCTCGACCGCGCCGGCGAAGATGCGGCCGTCGCGCGTCACCAGGACCGACAGCAGCGTCGACTCGAACAGCTGTCCCTCGCCCCAGGTACCCGACACCGGCGTCGTCGCCTTCTGCAGGACGCCGTGCCCGAACATCCGGATGGTGCCCTTGTCCGCCGCCAGCGAGACGACCCGCGTCCAGCCCGAACCGGACGCGGAGGGTTCGGCACTCGTGCTGCTTCGCCCGGCGGGGGCCGGCGGGCCGCCTGCATGCACCGTCGCGTTCGGAGGCGGGGTGAACTCGAAGTTCCGATCGGACTGCGCGCCGAAGTGGACGCTGGTGAACGCGACGTCGATCGCCGGCGAGGCGGCCGCGCGGGCATACACCTGTACGCCCAGTGGCACCTTCGTCTTGCCGTCCACCTCGATGTGCACCGAGCCCACCTTGCTCACCGAGGTGCGCGGGGTGAGCACGAGGTCGTAGGCCGCACGGTCAGCGACGGTGTGCGTCGGCCCGACCGCGACCCGCGTGGTCGGGTTCACCTCGGCGATCGCGCGGCGGGCGAGTTCGGCCGGGGTCAGCGCCGTCGCGGTCGAGACCGGGTGCGCATCGTGTTCGGCGGGCAGCACGACGTGCTTCGCGGTGTGGTTGGCGCTGCTCCACTGCCACAGGTCACGGCCGTTGTGGAAGATGTCGGTCTCGTCCGTCGCGCCGAGCAGTGCGATGCGCTGCTGGTCGACGCCGCCGTACCAGAGCTGCAGCGTGTGCGAGCCGGACAGCAGCGTCGCGAGGGAGGTGTCGTCGGCAGCGGCGCCGATGTTCGGCAGCTGCGGCAGACCGAGTGCGATATGGCTCACCACGGTGCCGGAGAACGACGTCACGTCGGTGTTGCGCACCTGCGCGAGCAGCGCGGCCGGCGACATGTTCGGCAGCGTGGCGGAGTCGGGGCCACCACCGGTGCTGAACGCCCCGGTGCCCAGGATGACGGCAACACCGGCCACCCCGAACGGCACCAGCCAACGCAGCGACCGGCGGCGCCGCAAGCTCGGGGGGATGGTCACTGGATCAAGGATGCGAAGCTCCCACTGTGATGGGGCTGAGGCATTTCCCTATCAGCCCGGGGTCACACTGGCAGTCTGACACGGCACCTACCTGATCCCGTGGGGGACTCGGGAGCGTCTCAGAGGACGTGGCTGAAGGAGGCACGCTGTGCGCCTGCTCATCGTTGAGGACGAGGTCCGCCTCGCGTCCGCCCTGCAGCGCGGTCTGTCGGCCGAGGGTTTCACCGTCGACGTCGCCCATACCGGCCCCGACGGCCTGCACCTTGCGCAGGAGACCAAGTACGACGCAGTGATCCTGGACATCATGCTGCCCGCGCTGTCCGGGTACCGGATCATCGAGCAGTTGCGCTCCGCGGAGAACTGGGTGCCGATCCTGATGCTCACGGCGAAGGACGGCGAGTACGACGAGGCGGACGCGCTCGATCTCGGCGCCGACGACTACCTCACCAAACCGTTCTCGTTCGTCGTGCTGCTCGCGCGTATCCGCGCGCTGCTGCGCCGCGGTGTGCGGCCGCGTCCCGCGTCGCTCGCCGTCGACGACCTGGTGCTCGATCCGGCCGCGCACACCGTGCGCCGCGGCGACACGAGCGTCGAGCTGACCCCGCGGGAGTTCTCACTGCTCGAGTTCCTGATGCGCCGCGCCGGCGATGCGGTCAGCAAGGCCGACATACTGCACCATGTGTGGGACGCGAACTACGACGGCGACGCCAACGTCGTCGAGGTCTATGTCGGATACCTGCGCCGCAAGATAGACACGCCGTTCGGGCGGCAGAGCCTGCAGACGGTGCGCGGCGCCGGGTACCGGCTGACGGCTGAAGCCTGAGCGCATGACACGGGGGGGCCAGCACCGGCCTCGCCTCGTGCGTTTTGCCGCGCGCGTGGTGCGCTGGCCGCGACGCTGGTGGTCTCGCCAGTCGCTGCGCGCACGCCTCACCCTGCTCGCCACGGCGCTGTTCTCCTTCGCCGTCATCAGCGGCGCGATCCTGCTGGTGACGTTGCAGCGCACCGCACTCACCCGGGTGCTCGACCAGTCGGCGAACAAGACGGCCAGTCAGGTTGCGCACCTCTTCGAGAGCGGCAAGCAGCCCACCACGCTGCCGCCGACCAGCGGTGGCATCACCGCCGTGCAGGTCGTCGACGCGAACGACCTGGTCATCTCCGCATCGCCCGGCGCCGACCGGCACACGGCGGTGATCACCCCGAAGGAACTCAAGGACGTGCGCAACGGCGCGCGGCCCACGGTGACGAGCTCGACGTCCGACCTCGACCTGCGCGTGATCGGCCGCCAGCTCGGCAGCCGGACGATCCTCGTCGCCACGGACGTGAGCCGGGTCGACGACAGCATCCGGATCCTGACCCGCGCCGCACTCATCGGCAGCCCGATCGCGGTTCTGCTGATGGCGCTCGCCTCCTACGGCGTCGTCGCACTGACGCTGCGCCCGGTGGCCGCGCTGCGCCACGGTGCCGCCGACATCACCGCCGCGGGACTGGCCGAGCAGCGGTTGCCGGTGCCCGCGGCGCGCGACGAGATAAACCGACTGGCCGTCACGCTCAACGCGATGCTCGACCGCATCGACTCGGCGACAAGCCGGCAGCGCACCTTCGTCGGCGATGCGGCGCACGAGCTGCGTTCGCCGCTCGCGTCATTGCGGGTGCAACTCGAGGTCGCGCAACGGCTCGGCCCGGCCGTCGACTGGGCGGCGCTCATCGACGACGTCCTCGTCGACGTCGAACGGCTCGACCGGCTTGTCGCCGACCTGCTCACCCTCGCCCGCCTCGACGAGTCGGGGGGTCACACGAGGCGCGAGCCCGTCGCCGTCGACGAACTCGTGACCGAGGTCGTCCGCGCCTACGCGCACGCGCGGGTACCGGTCCGGCTGGAGACCCGGCCCGCGCACACGTCAGGCGATCCGGACGCGCTGCGCCGGGTCGTGATCAACCTCGCCGACAACGCCGTGCGCTACGCCGCGTCCGAGGTCGACGTACGCGTCGAACCTGGCCGGCGCGGCGGCAGGTCGGTCGTCGTGCTGACAGTGACCGACGACGGGCCGGGCATCCCGGAGCACGAACGCGAGCGGGTCTTCGACCGGTTCTACCGCGTGCAGGAGTCGCGCTCGCGGCAGAGCGGCGGCACCGGTCTCGGGCTGCCGATCGTGCGCGACATCAGCCGCAACCACGGCGGCCGGGTCCGCCTCGTCGACCGCGACGACGGGCGGCCCGGCCTGCGCGCAGTGGTGATCCTGCCCGCGGACGAGCCGCCCGCGCGGTCGTAGGCGTCGCTAACAGGTGGGCGTGCCGGTCGGCGGCGCCGGAGTCGTCGTCGTGGCCGGTGGGGTGGGCACGCACGCCGAGGTCGTCGGTGCCTGGTACTGGTAGACGGTCAGCGTGATCAGCTGGCCGGGCGCGTAGGCGCTGTTCGGCGACGGGTTCTGTGACTGCACCTTGCCGTCCTGCGTCTGGTCGGTGGTGGGCACCGGAGTGTTGCTCTGCACGACGTTCGTGAAACCCAGGCGGTTCAACTGCGACTGCGCATCGCTGTACTTCTTGCCGGTGACGTCGGGCAGCCGGATCTTGCCGGTCGACACGTACAGCGTGACGACGCTGTTCGGCGCCACCGTGGTGAACTCGACCGGGTCCTGCCTGCGCACCGTGCCGGCGGGATCCGGAGTGTTGACATGCTTGATGCGCCACTGCAGGCGCTTGGCGTGCAGCTTGGTCTCCGCGTCGTTGACCTGCAGTCCGGTCACCGCCGGCACTTGGACCATGGCCGGCGTGTACAGGTGATACGTGACGGTCGAGCCGTCCTGCACGTTCGTGTTCTCGTTCGGTTCGACGGTGCAGACGAAACCTTTGCGGCCGGCCTGGCCGTCGGCGCACGGGCCGTGCGTGTCGGCGCCTTGGCGCGGCTTGAGGTTCGCGTTGCGGATCGTGGTGTCCGCGGCCTGCTTCGACTGCCCGACTACCGAGGGCACCGCTACGAGCTTCGGCCCGCCGTTGCTGCCGAAGTGCACGATCAGGTAGCTGGCCACGCCGATGACGATGAGCAGGGCGATCACCACAGCGGCCCAGATGAGCCCGGTGCGCCGGCTGTCGTCCTCGTCGTCGGGTGGGCGGTAGTCGGTGCGTCGCATCGCCACCGGGGGCGGGGGCGTGCGTGCGATGAACTGGGTGCGCTCGGCATCCGTCATCACCGCCTCGGCGCTGACCGCCTGCCCGGCGAGGGCACGCTGCAGGTCCTGCCGCATGTCGCCGGCCGACTGGTAGCGGTTGAGCTGGTTCTTCGCGAGCGCCTTCATCACGATCGAGTCGACCGCGCGCGGCACCTCGGGGTTGCGCGCCGAGGGCATCACCGGGTTCTCCCGGACGTGCTGGTACGCGACCGCGACCGGTGAGTCGCCCTGGAACGGCGGCACTCCGGTGATGAGCTCGTAGAGCAGGCAGCCGGTCGAGTAGACGTCCGAGCGCGCGTCGACGGTCTCGCCGCGCGCCTGCTCCGGCGAGAG
>JAICKR010000153.1 GCA_025927835.1 Jatrophihabitans sp.
TCGTGCGGTGTCTCGGTGGAGGTGGCGGGAATCGAACCCGCGTCCTCCGTCGCTTCACCAGGGCTTCTCCGGGCGCAGTGTGCCTCGCCTCTACTCGGCCCCGACGATCAAGCACACAAGTCGTCGTGACAGGCCCAGCCGCTGTGAGTTGTCCCGCCGGCTGCCGCGGCCGCGGCTGGCGGTGAGTCACCTAGCTGATGCCAGGATCCGGGCCGGTGACGAACCCGGGCTGACAGACCCGCTCTGCTACTTAGGCAGCGAGAGCGAAGTCAGCGCGATTGGAATCGGCGCTTATTTTTTTGTGTGTCGCTAGTTTTACGAGGGCAGCAACACGTACCTCGGCCCGCTTCACCTGACTCCACGGCCGGAGTCGAGACCATTCACCCCCTTGTTGGGAACACCGTCCAGCGTACTGAACGCCGCCAAACAGGGCGCGTTACTCGGCGTCGGGCCCGTACATCCCCGGCGCGAGCGGCTCGTCGGACGTAGCGGCGGCACCGTTGGAGGCGGCCGGCTCGCGGGTCGTGCTCACGAACGACGGCGTCGCGGCCAGGAAGCGCGCGGCGAGCGAATCGAGCGAGGCGATGATCTCGTCGTCGAGCGAGACCCCGTCGAAGGTGCGCAGCTGCAGCTGCCGCTCGCGCAGCAACAGCCGCTGCACCGGCGCCCGCAGCAGCACGTCACGCGCGGGCGGGTTCAGGATGCGTCCGACCAGTCCCTCGTCGTCGGCACCGACCATGTAGGTGGCGTCGAACGGCGGGTCGTCGACGGTGCCGCGGTAGGGCATCTCCATCGGCACGCCGGAGCGGCCGGTGGCAGCGCGGTTGTCGATCACGAGCGACGGCACCCGGCCGGGCAGTGTCACGGTCAGCGTGCACCAGCGCCCGCCGGTGTCGGGGCTGTAGTACTCCTCGGCGACGGCGAGATAGCCGTAGGTGACGGTGTCCTGCCGGTCGCGCACCCGCGCCGACCACGCTCCGCCGCCGAACGTCGTCGGGTCGGTGCTCTCCGAGTCGGCGAACACGGCGAGCGCGGGGCGACCGGGCTTGACCACGGCGGCCTCGCGCCGCTGCTTCCACCAGCGCGAGAGCTGGATGACGGCGATCGTGAGCACAGCGATGACGACGAGGCCACCGACGGCACCCTCGACGACCTGCGCGATCTGGATCCCGGCCGCCAGCACGACTCCCCTTCGAGCGAGCGGAGGCACCGGCTCCCCCGCTCCGCCTGCCCAATATGAACGTTTCACCGCCGACGCGCTAGCCGACCCGCCCCGGCAGGCCGGAAGCTGCCGTCAGTCCATGCCCTTGCTGCGCCGGCCCATCGCCCGGCGCACCTCACGGTCGGCGTCGCGCTTGGCGAGGTCCTGGCGCTTGTCGTAGGAGCGCTTGCCGCGGGCCAGGGCCAGCTCGACCTTCACTTTGCCGTCGGAGAAGTACAGCGCGAGCGGCACCAGGGTCAGCCCGCTCTCCTTCGTCTTGCCGATGAGCCGCTCGATCTCGGCGCGGTGCAGCAGCAGCTTGCGCACCCGGCGCGGCTCGTGATTCGTCCACGACCCCTGCTCGTACTCCGGGATGTGCACGTTGCGCAGGAAGACCTCGCCGTCGTCGATGGTCGCGAACGCGTCGACGAGCGAGGCGCGGCCCAGCCGCAGCGACTTCACCTCGGTGCCGGTGAGCATCACGCCGGCCTCGTAGGTATCGAGCACCGCGTAGTCGTGTCGCGCCTTGCGGTTCTGCGCGATCATCTTGCGTCCACCCTTGCGGTTGCTGGACGCGGCCTGCACGTTCACCGCTACAGCTTCACGTAGAAGCGCAACGTCGCAAAAGCAGTAAGCGCAGCCAGGACGAGGCCGGCCATCATGCCGAGTCCGCCGGCGATGAGGATGTCGTTCGCGTCCAGATTCGGGATCACCCCGTTCTGCACCGGGACCTTGAAGATGTTGTTCAGGGTGAATTCCTTGCCCAGCGTGATCAAGCCGAGCGCGATGAGCCCACCGACGAATGTGGCGATGATCGTCTCGATCATGAAGGGCAGTTCGGTCATCCATCTGGACGCGCCCACCAGCCGCATGATGCTCGTCTCGTTCTTGCGTTGGGCAGCTGCCACCTGGATCGAGTTGGCGATCAACAGGACCGAGGCGATCAGGACGACGATCGCGAGCACGAACGAGCCGAGGCGCACCCGTCCGATCACATTCAGCAACGTCTTCAGCACGGTGCTCTGCGAGCTCGTCCCGGATACGCCGGGTTGGGTCCTGTACTCCTTGACGAAGGTCGGATAGTCCTTCTTGATGTCGTTCAGGTGGATCGTGAACGACGCCGGCAGATCACCGATCGTGGTGTTGTTGCCGACGATCTGCGGCACCGTCTTGCGGTAACGCACCACCGCATCGGTCTCGGAGATGAAGGCCCACGTCTTGATGATCGGGTCCTTCTTGAACTGTTCCTCCAACGAGGTCCGCTGCGCGTCGGTGTAGCGGCTGCGGCAATTGCCCAGCGGCGTCTGGCCCTGCACGGGCTTCGGGCACAGATAGATCGAGACGTTCAGCTTGCCCTCGTAGTCGTGGTTGAACTTGTTGATCTCGCGACTGGCCAGGATCGACCCGCCGACGAAGAACAACGTGATCGCGGTGTTGAGCACGAGCGCGACCGTCATGGTCATATTTCGGCGAATGCCGGACGCGACGCCGGACATCACGAAGCTTGCTCGCACTTAGTAGTTCCTCACTGGTGTTCGGGGTGGCCGACACACGCTCAGCGGCCGACTCCGTAGACGCCGCGGTTCTGGTCGCGGATGATGCGACCGGTATCGAGCTCGATGACTCGCCGCCGCATCGCGTCCACGATGTTGTTGTCGTGCGTCGCCATGACGACGGTGGTGCCGGTTCGGTTGATCCGCTCGAGCAGGCTCATGATGCCCTGGCTGGTGTCCGGGTCGAGGTTGCCCGTCGGCTCGTCGGCGATCAGCACGAGCGGCCGGTTGACGAACGCCCGCGCGATGGCGACGCGCTGCTGTTCGCCGCCGGAGAGCTCGCTGGGCATCCGCTGAGCCTTGCCGGTGAGGCCCACGAGATCGAGCACCTCGGGCACCGTGCGCCGGATGGTCTTGGGCGACTTGTTGATCACCTCGAGCGCGAACGCGACGTTCTCGAACACGCTCTTCTTCGGCAGCAGCCGGAAGTCTTGGAACACGCAGCCGATCTTGCGTCGCAGATCGGGCACCTTGCGCGCAGGCAGCCGGCCCACGTTGCGGCTGTCGACCATCACACTGCCCCTGGTGGGCAATTCCTCGCGCAGCAGCAGCCGGAGCACCGTCGATTTCCCGGAGCCGGATGCGCCGATCAGGAAGACGAATTCGCCCTTGTCGATGTCCAGGGACACGCTGTCGAGGGCGGGACGGGCTCCGGCCGGGTAAACCTTGGTCACGTTATCGAGCCGGATCACGGGTTCGGAGTTTACCTGTCCGTTATGGAAACGCTGTCGCAGCGGGTTGCTAGCGTCGGTGAACGTGGGAGCGACGGCGACGCGGCACGAGGCGGCAGCCGTGTCGGCAGCGGCAGGCGGGCCGCTCGTCGTGGCCCAAGGCCTGACCAAGAGCTTCGGCACGTTCACCGCCGTCGACGGCATCGATTTCGCGGTCGAGCGCGGCGAGGCGTTCGGGTTCCTGGGGCCGAACGGCGCCGGTAAGAGCTCGACGATGCGGATGATCGGCTGCGTCGCCCCGATCACCGCCGGCACGCTGCGCATCCTCGGCATGAACCCGGTGACCGACGGGCCGCGCATCCGTGCCCGGCTCGGGGTGGTGCCGCAGCAGGACACCCTCGACATCGAGATGACGGTGCGCGAGAACCTCTACATCTACGGCCGCTACTTCGGCATGCCGCGCGCCGAGCTGAAGGCGAAGGTCGACGCCCTGCTCGAGTTCGCCCAGCTCACCGACCGCGCCAAGTCGACGGTCGACCCGCTCTCCGGCGGCATGAAGCGCCGCCTGACCATCGCGCGATCGCTCATCAACGACCCCGAGATCCTGCTGCTCGACGAACCGACGACCGGCCTCGACCCGCAGGCGCGGCACGTGCTGTGGGATCGCCTCTACCGGCTCAAACAGGACGGCGTCACCCTCGTGCTCACCACGCACTACATGGACGAGGCCGAGCAGTTGTGCGACCGGCTCGTCGTCATGGACGGCGGCCGCTTCGTGGCCGAAGGCTCACCACGCTCGCTGATCGCCGACCACTCGACCCGCGAGGTCGCCGAGCTGCGCTTCGCACCGGGCGCGAACGCAGACGCCGCGGTCGCCCTTGCCGCGGCGATCAGCGGCGACCGCGAACGCGTCGAGGCGCTGCCCGACCGCGTCCTGCTCTACGTCTCCGACGGCGAGGCCGCGTTGCGCCGTGCGCACCATCTCGGCCTGTCGCCGGTGTCCTCGCTCGTGCGCCGCAGCACGCTCGAGGACGTCTTCCTCCGCCTCACCGGCCGCTCCCTCATCGACTGACATGACCGCACTCGAAGCGCCGTACCGGACCACGATGTGGCAGGTCGTCGAACATGAGCTCATCGAGGCGCGCCGGTACTGGAAGGGCGTCCTGATCACCGGGCTCGCGACGCCGCTGCTCTACGTCCTCGCGCTCGGCATCGGCCTCGGCACGATCGTCAACAAGCACAGCAACAGCCTCGGCGTGCCGTACGTGCAGTTCGTGGCGCCGGCCTTCCTCACCGCCGCCGCACTGCAGGTCGCGGCGACGAGCGCGACGTTCCCGGTGATGGCGGGCTTCAAGTGGATCCGCTTCTACCACGGGATGGCGGCCACGCCCCTGACCCCGCGGCAGATCTGCGACGGGAAGCTGCTCTGGGTCGGGCTGCGCACGCTGGTCGGCTCGACCGTCTACCTCGCGGTCATGGCGGCCTTCGGCGGGCTGCACCGCTGGCAGGGCGTGTTCGGCATCTTCGCGGCGGTGCTCACCGGGCTCGCGTTCGCGGCGCCGGTGCTCGCGCTGTCGGCGTCGGTCTCGGCCGAAGGGCAGGCGTTCAACGTGCTGTTCCGGTTCGTCGTCACGCCGATGTTCCTGTTCTCCGGCACGTTCTACCCGATCAGCCGACTGCCGCGTTGGGGTGAGGTCATCGCCTACGTGTCGCCGCTGTGGCACGGCACGCAGCTGGCGCGCGGCGCGGCACTGGGCGACCTGTCCGCCCTCGCCGCGCTCGGGCACGTCGGCTACCTGCTGGTGTGGCTGGTCGTCGGGCTCGGGCTGGCCCGTTGGCGCTATCGCGTCAGGTTGACGGCATGACACTGCTGAGCGACGCGCCGCGGACGAGCACCGCGCTGCGCATCCTGCCGCCCGGGATGTACAGCGCGCGCAGCCACGTCGTGCTCGAGCGGGCGTTCCGGGTCTACCGGCGCAGCTGGCTCGTCGTCTTCTCCGGCTTCTTCGAGCCGCTGTTCTACCTGTTCGCGCTCGGCACCGGCCTGCATCAGCTCGTCGGCAAGGTTGTCGGGCCGGGCGGGCACGTCATCACCTACACCCAGTTCATCGCGCCGGCGCTGCTCGCCGCGTCAGCGATGAACGGCGCGATCCTCGACGCGACGAACAACGTGTTCTTCAAGCTGAAGTACGCGAAGCTCTACGACGCGATGCTGGCCACCTCGCTCGGCCCGCTCGACGTCGCGATCGGCGAGATCAGCTGGGCACTCATCCGCGGTGGCCTCTACTCGGTCGGCTTCCTCGTGGTGATGGCCGCGATGGGACTGACGGTGTCGTGGTGGGCGGTGCTGCTGCTGCCCGCCGCGCTGCTGATCGCGCTCGGCTTCGCGGCCGTCGGCATGGCCGTCACGTCCTACCTGAAGACCATCCAGGGCCTCGAGATCGTCCAGCTGGCCGTGCTGCCGCTGTTCCTGTTCAGCGGCACGTTCTACAGCCTGTCGGTCTACCCGGCGTGGCTGCGGGTGGTGGTCGAGTGCCTGCCGTTGCAGCACGGCATCGAGCTGATGCGCGCGCTCAACTCCGGCGCCCTCGACTGGTCGCTGGTCGGGCACGCCGCGTACTTCGTCGGCATGGCCGCGGTCGGCCTCGTCGTCACGGCGCGTCGACTCGATCGCCTCCTGCTCCGCTGAGCCGACTCGCGGGACACTGCGGCCCGTGGACTTCGCGACCCTGGCCCTCATCGGGCTGGTGGCCGTGCTCGGCCCGGTCCTCGCCACGCCGCGCGGCTGGCACCTGCCGGTGGTGCTCGGCGAGCTGATCGCGGGCATCGCGCTCGGACGTACCGGTACGCACACCCTGCACACCGGCAACGGGACGTTCACCTTCCTGGCCGACGTCGGGTTCGCGCTGGTCATGTTCGTCGCCGGCACCCACGTGCCGGTGCGCGATGCGCGGCTGCGTTCGGCGTTGCGCACCGGCGTGCTGCGCGCGGTCGCGATCGGTGTGCTGTCGGTGGGCGTCGGCGCTGCGCTGTCCGCGGCGTTCGCAACGGGGCACGCGGCGCTGTACGCGGTGCTGCTGGCGTCCTCGTCCGCCGCGCTGATCCTGCCGATCGTCGATTCGGTGGGCTTGGGCGGCGAGCAGGTGCTCGCGCTGCTGCCGCAGATCGCGATCGCGGACGCGGCCTGCATCGTCGCGCTGCCGCTGGCGATCGACCCGAAGCACGCCGCGCGCGCCGGTCTCGGTGCGCTTGCCGTTATCGGCTGCGCGGTGGCCGCGTTCATCGTGATCAACTACGCCGAGCAGCACGGCTACCGCAAACGGCTGCACCGGCTCTCCGAGGACCGCAACTTCGGCCTGGAGCTGCGCATCAGCCTGCTCATCGTGTTCGCCCTCGCCGCGCTCGCGGTCAAGACGCACGTGTCGATCATGCTGGCCGGGTTCTCGTTCGGGCTGGTGATCGCGGGCATCGGCACTCCGCGGCGGCTGGCCCGGCAGCTGTTCGCGATCACCGAGGGCTTCTTCGGGCCACTGTTCTTCGTCTGGCTGGGCGCCTCGCTGGACGTGCGCGCGCTCGGCTCCCATCCGTCCTACATCGGGCTCGGTGTCCTGTTGGGCGTCGGCGCGATCGTCGTGCACGCGCTGATGCGGGTCACCGGTCAGCCGGTGCCGCTCGGCGTGCTCGCCGCCGCGCAACTCGGCGTCCCTATCGCCGCGGCGACGCTGGGTACCGAACTGCAGCTGCTCGAGCCGGGCGAGCCCGCCGCGCTCATCCTCGGCGCGCTGGTGACCATCGGTGCCGCGGTCGCCGCGAGCGCACTGGCCGTCCGCGCCGGCCTGGTCGCGGCCGAGAGCGGCTGAGTAATTAGGCGGGGGCCTGTTCGCGGCTCTTGCGCCAGCGGATGCCGGCTTCGATGAACCCGTCGATGTCGCCGTCGAGCACGCCCTGCGGGTTGCCGACCTCGAAGTCGGTGCGCAGGTCCTTCACCATCTGGTACGGGTGCAGGACGTAGGAGCGCATCTGGTTGCCCCACGAGTTGCCGGCATCCTTGAGCGCATTCATGGCGCTCTGCTCCTCTTCGCGGCGCCGCTCGAGCAGCTTTGCCTGCAGCACCGCCATCGCGGACGCGCGGTTCTGGATCTGCGAACGCTCGTTCTGGCACGACACCACGATGCCGGTGGGCAGGTGGGTGATGCGCACGGCCGAGTCGGTGGTGTTCACGCCCTGCCCGCCGGGGCCGGACGAGCGGTAGACGTCGACGCGGATCTCGTCGTCGGGGATCTCGACGTGGTCTGACTGCTCGACGACGGGCAGCACCTCGACCCCGACGAACGAGGTCTGTCGGCGGCCCTGGTTGTCGAACGGGCTGATGCGGACGAGCCGGTGCGTGCCCTGCTCGACCGAGAGCGTGCCGTAGGCGTAGGGCGCCTTCACCTGGAA
>JAICKR010000148.1 GCA_025927835.1 Jatrophihabitans sp.
AGGTTGACCGGCGCCTCGAAGCCCGGCACCAGGCGGTGGTAGGAGTTCACCGTCGGGTTCGTGAACGCCAGCAGGCTCGGCGCGTGGTGCAGTAGGCCGCCGACATACCAGCGGGCGACGTCCGACAGGCCGCCGTACCCGAGCTCGTCGTAGAACAGCGGCGCGCCGTCCTTCCAGAGCGACTGGTGGCAGTGCATGCCCGAGCCGTTGTCGCCGAACAGCGGCTTCGGCATGAAGGTGACGGTCTTGCCGGCCGTCCACGCGACGTTCTTGATGACGTACTTGAACTTCAACAGGTCGTCGGCGGCCGCAGTCAGGGTGTTGAACTTGTAGTTGATCTCGGCCTGGCCGGCGGTGCCGACCTCGTGGTGCGCGCGCTCGACCGGCAGCCCCACCTTGATGAGCGTGCTCGTCATCGCGTCACGCAGGTCGGCGTAGTGGTCGGTCGGCGGGACCGGGAAGTAGCCACTCTTGTAGCGCGTCTTGTAACCGAGGTTGCCACCGCTCTCGACGGCACCGGTGTTCCACTGACCCTCGATCGAGTCGATGTGATAGAAGCCCTCGTTCTGCTTCGTCTCGAACCGCACGCTGTCGAACACGTAGAACTCGGCCTCCGGGCCGACGAACATCGTGTCGGCGATGCCGGTCGTGCGCAGGTAGTTCTCCGCCTTGAGCGCGACCTGGCGCGGGTCGCGGCCGTACGGCTCGCCGGTGCGCGGCTCGATGATCGAGAAGTTCACGTTCAGTGTCTTCGCGGCCCGGAACGGGTCGACGTAGGCCGTCGCGGGATCCGGGATCAGCTTCATGTCGGACTTGTGGATCGCAGCGAAGCCGCGGATCGACGAACCGTCGAACATGACGCCGTTGGTGAAGAAGTCCTCGGGTAGATCGGCCGCCGGCACATTGAAGTGCTGCTGCTGCCCGGGAAGGTCCGTGAACCGGACATCGACGAACTCGACGCCCTCCGCCTTGATGTAGCTCAGGACCTCGTCGGAGCTAGTGAACATCCGTCCTCCGTTGACCAGTGTTGGAGCCGCGAACCTACGTCGGCGCGGTTGCTTCGGGGTGTCCCGCATGTTTCCGGGACGTTTCACGGAAGGCCTCAGCCTGGCACATCGGCCTAGGCCCGGACCACGGCGGTGTCCGTCAGCCGGTCGTGGAGCCCCCGGCCGTCGCGGTCCATGACGAGCGCGGGGACGAGCGCGCAGAGCAGCGCGGTACGGCCGACGATCCGCAGCGGGTCTACGGCCGCGTCCTTGCTGACCCGGATGAGCCGCAGGCCGGTGAGGTACATGCCGAGCGTGCGGCCCGCGACAAGCACCCCGACGACGTAGTCGAGGGCGAACGGAATGAGGCTCCAGGTGCCGGGCAGCTGGTCGGCGAAGGTCTTGCCGCCGCTGCGGTGGGCGAACAACGCCGCCACGAGCGCGGACGCAATCGCGTCCACCACGAACGCGAGCAGCCGAGGGCCGGTCGATGCGAGCGAGCCCCGCCCGTCACCGGGCAGGCCGAGCTTCTCGCCGCGGTGGGCCTGCGGAGCCGTCATGTGCGGGCGGTCAACTGCGACGACGGACGGTGCGCTGGATGTTGCGCATCTTGGCGCCCTGCGGCAGCGGCCCCTGCGGCAGCCCCATGGCGCGGCTGCCGCCGAGCGCGGCGAGCCGCTTCTCCAGTGCGCCGACCTCGGCCTTGGACAGGTTCGCGGGCAGCTTGAGCAGGTACCGGTTGAGCTTGGCGAGGCGCACGTCGCCCTCACCGGTGCCGATCGTGATGTCGTAGATCGGCGTGTCGCCGACGACGCGCGCGGTGCGCTTCTTCTCCTGCGCGATCAGGCCCCGTACCCGGTGCGGCGCGCCCTCGCCCACGAGCACTACGCCGGGCCGGCCGACCAGCCGGTGCACCGCGTCGAGCTGGGTGGTGCCGGCCACCGCCTCGGTGAGCCGCCAGTCGCCGCGCAACTGCTGGCGCAGCATGAAGCCGGCCGCGCCCGCCTGCCCCTCCGCCTGCGCGAACATCGAACGCTGAGCGCGCCGGGAGAAGACGAACATGCCGACGACGATCGCGAGCATGACCGCGAACGGGATCGGGATGTACGGCGAGCCGGTGATCAGGAAGACCAGGACGTAGGCCACCGCTGCGACGACCACCGCGACCATCACCAGGATCGGCACGAACCGCGGGTCGGCCTGCTTGGTGAGGGTGAACGCCTGCCCGATGTTGCGGAACGACTCGCGTCGCTGCGCGCGTTTCGCGGTCTTGAGCGCCTTCTTCTCCGCCCGAGTCGGTTTGCCGGCCTTACCGGCCTTGCCGGACCCGGAGGTGTTCGCCATGCCACCAAGGATAGTTGGCCGTGCGGCGGCCTCGTGACGGGCCGGTTCCTCAGCCGCGGGCGGCGATGGCCTGCTCGTAGAGGCGCCCGGCGCGGTAGGACGAGCGCACCAGCGGCCCGCTCATGACCCCGGCGAATCCGACGGCCTCGGCCTCGGCCTTGAGCTCGACGAACTCCTCCGGCTTGACCCAGCGCTCGACCGGGTGGTGCTTGGGGGAGGGCCGCAGGTACTGGGTGATCGTGACGAGTTCGCAGCCGGCCGAGCGCAGGTCGCGCAGCGCCTGGCTGATCTCGTCGCGCTGCTCGCCCATGCCGAGGATGAGGTTGGACTTGGTGACCAGCCCGGCGGCACGGGCCAGGCGCAGCACCTCGAGCGAGCGCTCGTAGCGGAAGCCCGGGCGGATGCGCCGGAAGATCCGGGGCACGGTCTCGATGTTGTGCGCGAAGACCTCCGGGCGGCTGCCGAACACCTCGGCGAGCAGCGCGGGGACCGCGTTGAAGTCGGGCGCGAGCAACTCGACTCCGGTGCCCGGGTTCACCGCGTGGATCTGGCGCACGGTCTCGGCGTAGAGCCACGCGCCGCCGTCGGGCAGATCGTCGCGCGCGACGCCGGTGATCGTCGCGTAGCGCAGCCCCATCGCCTGGACGCTCTCGGCGACGCGGCGCGGTTCGTCGCGGTCGAGCGGCTGCGGCTTGCCGGTGTCGATCTGGCAGAAGTCACACCGTCGGGTGCATTGGTCGCCACCGATGAGGAACGTCGCCTCGCGGTCTTCCCAGCACTCGTAGATGTTCGGGCAGCCCGCCTCCTGGCACACAGTATGCAGACCCTCGCGCTGCACCAGGTTGCGCAGCTCGGTGTACTCGGGGCCCAGGACCGCGCGGGTCTTGATCCACTCGGGCTTGCGTTCGATCGGGGTCCGGGTGTTGCGCTCCTCGATGCGCAGCAGCCGGCGCCCGTCCGATCGAACCGATGTCACCAGGTCAGCGTACGTGTTCAGGTGGTCGCGAGGACCGCGCGCGCCGCGACGGCGCACACCACCAGCGCGGCCAGCCCGACAGCGCCGACCGTCAGCACGCGTCGCGCCGGACGGTCGTTGGTCAGGAGTGTGACCAGGGTGACGATCGCGATGACGGTGACGACGAGGACGATGCCGACGACCTCGCCGGAGGTGCCGCAGCCGAAGCCGTTGTTCGAGGACGAGCAGCCATAGCGGGCGGCCGACGCGAGCAGGGCGACGAAGCCGGCGGCGAGGCCGCATACCCAGACGACCGAGACGGTGGAGATGCGGATCGCGCGGAGGCGCTGATCGACGAGCTTCGCGTGTCTGGCCAACGACAGCTACACGGTGACTGCGGCGGTGAGGGCGGGCAGGTGCTCCTCGACGATCGGCAGGGCCTCGGCCACCGAAACGTCGCGCCCCAGCTCCGCGCTCAGCGAGGTGACCCCCACGTCGCGGATTCCGCAGGCGACGATGCGGTCGAACCAGCTCAGGTCCGGGTTGCAATTGAGCGCGAAGCCGTGCAGCGTCACGCGCTCGGCGACCCGGATCCCGATGGCCGCGATCTTGCGTTCCGGCCCGCGCTGGTCGGCGGGCAGCCATACCCCGCTGCGTCCTTCTACCTGCCCTGCCGTGACGCCGAGGTCGGCGCAGACGTCGATGAGCATCCGCTCCATGCGGCGCACGTAGGCGACGACGTCGATCGGGTCGGCGAGCCGCACGATCGGGTAGCCCACGAGCTGACCCGGTCCGTGCCAGGTGATGCGCCCGCCGCGATCTACGTCTATCACCGGCGTGCCGTCGACCGGACGCTCCCACGGCTCGGTACGCCGCCCGGCGGTGTACACCGGCGGGTGCTCGAGTAGCAGCGACGTGTCGTCGGAGGTACCTGCCACCACGGCGGCATGGATCTCGCGCTGCTGCGCCCACGCGGCCTCGTAGGGAACGAGACCGGCTCGGATCACGCGCATGTCACCCACAGTTCAACGGTACCGAGGATCGCCGCGGCTCTCATGACGAAAGTCAGGGTCGGATCAGGGTGAAACTCCATCGAGATTTGTCCGCCTTCACCGATACGGTCGGGCGGAACTCATGAGGGGACCTGACATGACGCTGACAGACGAGGCCGTACCGGCGACCTCGCCCGCCAAACCGAAGCGCCCGCGCATCGTGTGGATCTTCACCGGCCTGGCGCTGATCTTCCTGCTGGTCGGGCTGACCGGGGGCGCCTACCTCGGCAAGCTGGAGAACGTCCAGAAGAACGACAACTCACAGTTCCTGCCCGGCTCGGCCGACTCGACGAAGGTCGCCAACGAGCAGGAGAAACTGATCAACGTCCAGACCATTCCCGGCTTCGTCGTCTACCAGCGCACGGACGGCCCGCTCACCGCGGCCGACAAGGCGAAGATCGTGCAGGACGTCCAGAAGTTCGGCACGGTCAAGGGCGTCGCGGGCGAGAGCATCGGCGCCCCGCAACCGTCGACGAAGGACCCTTCGGTCGCGTCGGTCTCCGTGCCGCTGGTCGGCAAGCTGAACGGCAAGACGACGAAGGGCCCTGATCTCGTCAAGGCGGAGAAGGACGTCCTCAAGATCGCCCGCGCGAACCTGCCCGCGGGGCTGAAGGTGCACAGCGCCGGTGCCGGCGGCCTCATCGTCGCGTTCATCGATGCCTTCTCCGGCCTCGACGGCACGCTGCTCCTCGCGGCGGGGCTCGTCGTCGTCGTCATCCTGCTGTTCGTCTACCGCAGCCCGGTGCTGTGGTTCTTCCCGTTGTTCAGCGCAGTGCTCGCCCTGGGCACCTCGGCCATCGTCATCTACGCGCTCGCCAAGAACGACGTGATCACGCTGAACGGGCAGAGCCAGGGAATCTTGTCGGTGCTCGTGATCGGCGCAGGCACCGACTACGCGCTGCTCCTGATCAGCCGCTATCGCGAGGAGTTGCACGAGCACGAGAGCAGATCGCGCGCCATGATCGCCGCCTGGAAGGGTGCGGCGCCACCGATCCTCGCCTCGGCCGCCACGGTGATCCTCGGCCTCATCTGCCTGACCTTCGCCGAGCTGAACTCCACGGCCGGCCTCGGCCCGGTGTGCGCGATCGGTATCGCGGCGACGGTGGTCGTCATGCTCACCGTGCTGCCCGTCCTGCTCGTCGTCTCCGGGCGCTGGATCTTCTGGCCGAAGCGCCCCCGGTTCGACCACGAGATGGACATCGACAAGACGCACGCGCTGTGGTCGCGCTTCGCCGGCTCGATCGAGCGGCACCACCGGCGCAGCTGGATCGGCGCGGCGGTGCTGCTGATCGCATGCATCGCGCTGATCACGGGTCTGAAGACCGACGGCCTGCCCACCCAGAAGGGCTTCACGACGCACCCTGACGTGCTCACCGGGCAGAAGATCTACGACGCCAACTACGGAGCGGGCAACGGAGCGCCGGCACAGATCCTGACCAACGCATCCGCCGTGCCTGCCGTGACCGCAGCGGCGGCAAAGGTGCCGGGCATCGTGCCCGACCAGATCTGCGTCGAGACCGACTTCGCCAAGGTCGCGGCGGCCGCGAAGGCCTCGGGCGGGCCGCCGGCCTTCATCCTGAACGACCAGTGCGCGCCGACGCAGTTCCAGATCCAACCCTCCGCGGACGGGAAGACGCTGGTCGACGCCACGCTCACGTCGACGTTCGACTCGCAGACTGCGTACCAGACGATTCGCGACCTGCGTAAGGCGATGGACAGGGTGCCGGACGCCGACGCCCTCGTGGGTGGTCAGTCGGCTGCCTACCTCGACGTGCAGGATGCGGCCAAGCACGACAACAAGCTGATCATCCCGATCGTGTTGCTCGTCATCCTGATCGTGCTCAGCTTCGTGTTGCGGGCGATCCTGGCACCGGTCCTGCTCATCGTCACCGTGGTGCTGTCGTTCGCAGCATCACTGGGCGTCAGCGCGTTCGCCTTCAACCACATCTTCCACTTCGCGAACGCCGATCCGGGCTACCCGCTGTTCGCGTTCATCTTCCTGGTAGCCCTCGGCATCGACTACAACATCTTCCTGATGACCCGCGTGCGGGAAGAGACGTTGCAGTTCGGCACCCGTCGGGGCATCAGCCGCGGCCTCGCCGTCACCGGTGGCGTGATCACATCTGCCGGCATCGTCCTGGCGGCGACGTTCGTGGTCCTCGGCGTGTTGCCGATCATCCAGATTGCGGAGATCGGCATCACCGTGGCCTTCGGCGTGCTGCTCGACACCGTCATCGTGCGCAGCATCCTGGTGCCGTCCCTCGGTCACGAGATCGGCAGGAAGATCTGGTGGCCGTCCAAGCTCGCGGCGGCGAACGCGCCCGACTGACCCGGGCGATCCAGGCCTGTGGACAACACCGAACGGGGACGTCCACAGGCCTACGGTCGCGCTATGGAACTGCCTCCGCGAGTGCGCGGGTACACCGTCGAGCGGCTGCTCGGGCAGGGCTCCACCGGCTTCGTCTGGCAGGCGCGGGCCACCGGCAGCGGGGCTCGGGTCGCACTCAAGCGCATCGCCGTGCGCAACGCCGAACAGTCGCGCCGCGCGCAGGACGAGGCGGGGCTGCTCGCCGCCCTCGACCACCCGAACCTGGTCCGCCTGCACGCCGTGGTGCCGGCCGACGACGCGGTCGTGCTGGTGCTCGACCTCGCCGAGGGCGGTTCGCTCGCCGACCTGCTTGCCGCCCGCGGCCGATTGGCGCCCGGCGAGGTCATCACCGCACTTGCTCCGATCGCCGCCGCGCTGGCGTACCTGCACGACGAACACGTCGTCCACGGCGACGTGAGCCCGGGCAACATCCTGTTCACCGCCGGCGGCGTCGCGCTGCTGGCCGACGTCGGCGTGGCCCGGCTCACCGGCGTGCGCGCCGACCCATATGCGACGCCGGCCTACGTCGATCCCGCGGTCGCCGCCGGCAGTGTCGCGGCCGCGCAGAGCGACGTGTTCATGCTCGGCGCGGTGGCGCTGCACGCCCTGACCGGCACGGCCCCGTGGCCAGGCCCCGATGCGGATGCCGCGCTGGCCGCGGCTGCGGCGGGCGACCTCGACGACATCGCCGAGCGGCTCACGGCGGCCGGCGTCGAGCCGGCGATGGCCGCACCGGTGTGCCGGGCGTTGGCCGTCGACCCGCACCGGAGGGGGACCGCAGCCGACCTGGCCCTCGATCTCGCGCACGGCGGGCAGGCCGTGGCGGTCGAGCTTGCGGCGGGGAGCGGGCCGATCCGATCCGGGCCGCGGCACGCGGCCGATCCGACGCCGCCCACGCGCATGGTCGCACCGCGCCCCCGGCCGGTGATCCCGCATCCGACGCGCCGCAGGCGGCCCCGGCCGTCCACGCTCGCCGCGACGGCGGTGGCGCTGCTCGTCGCGGCCGGTCTCACGGTCGGCCTCGCCGGGCGGGCGCGCGAACACGAATCTGCCCGCGCGGCACGGGTCTCGGTGTTACCTCGACCCGAGGTCGAGACGTCAACGGTGCGCTCGGCGCACCGCGGGGCGCCGGCCACGTCCTCGAGTCCTGCGCCACGGCCCGCTGACCCGCTTGTCGAACTCGACCGGCTCGACGCCCTGCGCGCCCGCGCGTTCGCCCGCGGCGACCCCGGGCTGCTGCGCCGGGTCTATCTGCCGGGCCGGCTGCTGCGCGCCGACGCAACGCAGCTGACCCGGCTCGTACCGACCGGCTGCGGCCTCACCGGCGTGCGCTCGCAGTTCGTGCCCGTCGCGACCCGGCATCAGGCCGATCGGGACGTCCTGACCGTGACCGCGACGCTGCACAGCTCGCGGCTCGTGTGCGCCGGGCACGCACGCGGCACCGCGCCGGGCACCGCACCGACCCGACTGACCATCGCGCTCGTACGCACGAA
>JAICKR010000166.1 GCA_025927835.1 Jatrophihabitans sp.
GGGCCGGCCGGTGTCTTGAGCGGCTGGGACGCGGTGCGTGCCCATCAGCTGGGCGAGCTTCGGCCACCGACCGACGAGGTGCTGATCCTGTGCCGCAGCGGCGGCTTCAGGACAGTCGGCCGGCTGCGGATCCGGCCGTCGAAGAGGACGCTCAGCTGCGGTCACCTCGTCGTGCCCGGTGTCGGCCGGATCGTCGTCGCGAGCTGCGCGCGCGCTGTCGCTGACACGTCCCTCGGCTACCGCGCACTGGCTCCGGTCCGCGCGCTGGTGACGAGCGCCGTCCAGGCGCAGCGTTGCTCGCTCGCCGAGTTGGAGGAAGAACTCGCCGCCGGTCCACAGCGGGACAGCGCGCAGCTGCGGCGAGCCGTCGCGGACGTCGCGGCCGGCGCCGCGTCGATCGCGGAAGCAGAACTGGCCGACCTCATGCGGGTCGCGGGCCTACCGGACTTCGAGCTGAACGTTCCGATCGTGGACACCTCCGGTCGTCACATTGCGACAGCGGATGTCCTGTGGCGCGCGCTGCGCGCCGTCCTCGAGGTGGACAGCAAGCGTCATCACTTCCTCGAGTCGGACTGGGCGCGGACCATGCGCCGGCACAATCGCCTCGTGCGGTACGGCCTTGCGGTCGCGCACTACCCACCGGCGGCGTTCCGCGCCGAGGCGCACCGAGTGACCGGTGAGGTCGATTCGTGGCTGCGCGCCCGGGCGGTGGAGGTGGGTGTCGACTACCCGCCCACCCCGGTGCCGGCGTCCGGCCCGCTGATCGTCCATGACCTCCGGTGATCAACAGAGGCTGAGTGTCGTTATCCGACACTCAGCCTCTGTTGATCACGGGGCGGGGGCGAGGATGTCGGGGCCCACGTCGGCCAGGCTCGCATGGCCGGAGAGGGCGAGGCAGAGGTCGAGTTCGGCCAGCAGGCTGCGCAGCACGTGCCGGACGCCGTCGTAGCCGCCGAGCGCGAGCCCGTACACCCACGGCCGGCCGACCAGCACCGCCTTCGCGCCCAGCGCGACCGCCTTGAGCACGTCGGCGCCGGTGCGGATGCCGGAGTCGAAGAGCACCTCGAGCCGGTCGCCGACGGCCTCGACGATCGCGGGCAGCGCGTCGAGCGAGGCGATGGCGCCGTCGACCTGCCGCCCGCCGTGGTTGGAGACGACGATGCCGTCCATGCCCCGGTCCGCGGCCTTGCGTGCGTCGTCGGCGTGCTGGATGCCCTTGAGCACGATCGGACCGTCCCAGTGGTCGCGGATGAAGCCGAGGTGCTCCCACGTGTGGTCGGTGCCGGTGAAGATCGGCAGCCACTGCAGGATCGCCGACATCGGATCGTCCTCCGGGGACTTCTCCAGCCGGTCGCGGAACACCGGGTCGGAGAAGTAGGTGGCCAGCCCCTTGCCGGTGAGGAAGGGCAGGTAACCGTGGTCGAGGTCGCGCGGGCGCCAGGCGAGCATCCAGGTGTCGAGCGTGACGACGAGCGCGGAGAAACCGGCGGCCTTGGCGCGGGACAGGAAGCTCGCGCAGACCTCTTCGTCGTTCGGCCAGTACAGCTGGAACCAGCGCGTCCCGTCGCCGTTGGCCGCGGCGACGTCCTCGAGCGCGTGGGACGACACCGTCGACAGCACCATCGGGATGCCGAGCTCGGAGCTTGCGCGAGCGACCGCGAGCTCGCCGTCGGGGTGCATGATCCCCTGCACACCGACCGGCGCGGTGAGCACCGGCGCGGGGAGCGTTGCGCCGAACAGCGTGGTCTGCGCGCTGCGGTCGGTGGCGCCGGTGAGCATCCGAGGGACCAGCCGCCACCGGTCGAACGCCGCGAGGTTGGCGCGGTACGTCGCGCCCGACCCGGCGGCGCCGGCCGCGTACCAGTACGGCTCGGGCTCCATGTGCTGCGCGGCGTAGGCCTCGAGCGAGCTGGCGTCGGTGGTGAAGGCCGGGCGCTGGCCGCCCATCCCGTTGAGGTAGATCTCGCTGGAGTAGCTCGCCGGCAGCGGTGTCGTCATGGCAAGCATCTTGCCAACCCCGTCGAGGGCGGTCAGGTGAGCAGCGATCTGCCCCACCAGTCCCCGGGTCCGCTGAGCCCGGGCGGCACCGCGAACAGCGCGCTGCTGGTGTGCCGGATGTACTCGTTCAGCGCGTCGTGACTGCCCAGCTTGCGCTGGATGGGGACGAACTGGCTGCGCGGGTCCTGCTGGAAGCAGATGAAGAACAGCCCTGCGTCGAGCAGGCCGGTCTGTGGATCGTTGCCGTCGGTGTAGGAGTAACCGCGGCGCAGGATCTTCTTGCCGCCGTTCGTCGAGGGCGCCGCCAGCCTGATGTGCGCGTCGACCGGGATCACCGGCTCGGTGCCGCGCAGTGCCTGCAGGTCCGGCGCATCGAACTCGTGCGTGCCGGTCAAGGGGGCGCCGGAGGACTTGAAGCGGCCGAAGACGTGCTCCTGGTCGGCGAGGAAGTCGGTGTCCCACGACTCGATGAGCATCCGGATCCGGCGTGCGACGAGATAGCTGCCGCCGCGCATCCAGTCCCGGTCGGTCTCGGCGCCGACCCAGACGAAGTCGTCGAGGTCGGCGGCGTTCTCCAGCTTGATGTTGCGCGTGCCGTCCTTGAACCCCATGAGGTTGCGTTCGGTCTCCTGGTTCGTCGACGTGGACGATGTGCGGCCGAAGCCGAGCTGGGACCACTTCATGACCGCGGTGCCGCGCGCGAGCCGCGCGAAGTTGCGGATCGTGTGGAACGCGACGGTCGGGTCGTCCGCGCAGGCCTGCACGCACAGGTCGCCGTTGCTGCGTGCTGCGTCGAGCGCGTCGCGGGGCAGTGCCGGGATGTCGGCCAGTGCGGCGGGCCGGTGGGCTGCCAGGCCGAAGCGCTCGTCGAACAGCGACGGACCGAAACCGACGGTGACAGTGAGCCGGGCCGCGCCGAGCCCCGTTGCCTCGCCGGTGTCGATGGGCGGCGCCTGCGGCGACGTTTCGACGGCACCGATCGGCAACCCGCGGGTGAGTTGCGCCGCGGCGGCGGCCCACGCGCCGAGCAGACGGGCGAGCGCGTCGCGATCGCTGGTCGTGACATCGAATGCGGCGAACGCGAGCCGGTCCTGCACGGGCGTGGCGATGCCGGCCTGGTGTCGGCCGTAGAACGGCACCGCCGGCGCCGGTTGCGCGTCCGCGTCCGGCTCGGTCGCGCGGGCCACGCCGAATCCGGCGGCGCCGCCGGCCACGACCGCACCGACGGCACCACCGAGGAACGCGCGCCGGGAGGTGCTCATCCGCCCGCGACCTTGCTGCCGACCTGCGACAACGGCTCCTGCACCGCCTTCACCGCTGCGGCCAGCGAGGTCTTGTCCGCGCGGGTGAGCGACCCGTACAGCCGGTACCCGGACGGATTGGCGCGCGTGCGGTACCCGTCGACGAGCGACTCGAGGGTCACGAACGCCCGGGCGATGGTCGCCGAGGAGGACGGATCGATCCGCTCGAGCGCCGGCTGCAGTTGCGCGAACGCCTGCTGCGAGCCCTCGACGTTGTTGGCGATGTCGAGGACGTCGATGTGCGAGTACCGCTCCTCCTCGCCGGTGATCTTGCTGGCGGCGACCTCGTCGAGCAGTTCCTGTGCACCGTTGGCGAGCTCTGTGGGCTGGAAGATCAGGCCGGTGACCAGCCGCTGCAACCGGCGCACATCGGCCAGCAGGCGATCGCCGTGGTGCGCGGTACCGAGCAGGGTCCGCCTCGCGAACAGCGCCTGCTCGATGCGGTGGAAGCCGCGCCACCGCTCGGCGGGCACGTCGCCGGCGCGACTGTCGATGTCGGCGTCGAGCGAGTCGTTGCCCTGGACGAAGGATTCCGCGACCGGTTCGATCTTCTCGTAGTACGGCCGAGCCAGCATGTACGCGCGCTGGGCGGTGGCGAGGTCGGTGCCGTGCAGTGCCGTGTCGAGCGCGCGGGTGCTGCGAACGAGCGCCGCCACCTGGCCGGTGACGTAGCCGGCATATCCCGTGGTCGCCTGCTTCAGCAGCGCCGCGACGTCGCCGGTCGCGGCGCGTGCGGTACCGGTGACCGTGAGGCTTTGGCGCTCGGGCGTGGCGCCGGGACAGTAGAGCGTGTAGGTGCCGGCGTGCACGGCGACGTTGAAGGTGCCGGAAAAGCCCGGCGGCAGGTTCTCCTTCTCGCCGACGATGCGTTCGCCACTCATCAGCTCGACCTCGCTCACCGCGGTGGCGTCCTCGTTCACTACGTGGATCGTCACCACCCCCGCACGCAGGACGTCCGCGTCCATCGTGCAGCCGTGTGCGGAGGTGACCGTGACGTTGACCGAGCGCACGGCCGGTGCGCCGCTGCTCGCGACGTTCGTGACCGTGCTCGTGTCGTCGGAGCCGGGCGACACTGCGACGACGACACCGACGGCGGCGACCGTGGTGGCCACCGCAAGTGCCGGTGCGAGCCAGCGGACCGGCATCGACCGGCCCGGCGTCCAGGCGACGTACCAGCCGACGGGGATCAGGTAGAGCAGCCAGCCGACGACCTCGATGAGCACGGGGTGGCTCTGCACGCCGAGCATGCCGGTGAGCAGTGAGGCCTGCACGGTGCCCGGCCGGACCAGCCAGCTGAGGTCGACCGTGCTCGTCTGGCCGGCGTCGAGCCAGCCCGCCTCGTGCGCGGTGTGCAACGCGTTCACCACCAGGCCGGCGGCGACGAGCACGAGCACGATCCCGGTCGCACGGAAGAAGCGCGACAGGTTCAGCCGCACGCCGCCGCGGTAGATGCCGTAGCCGAGCACGGCCGCCGCGGCGATGCCGATGACAGCGCCGGCCCCCGCTCCTGCGCCGGCGCCGGTCTCGTTGAACGCGGCGACCAGGAACACGACGGTTTCGACGCCCTCGCGGATCACCGCGAGGAACGCCATCAGCACCATCGCGCGGGCCGCCTTCGACCGGCCGTCGAGCAGGCCGGCCGCCTGCTGCTCGAGGTGACCCTTCAGCTCGCGGGAGTGCCGCTTCATCCAGACCACCATGTAGGTGACCATCGCGACCGCGAGCGCGCCGACGACGGTCTCGAGCCCTTCCTGCTGTCGCTGCGGCAGGTCACGCGAGTAGATCTCGAGAGCGACACCGGCCGCCACGCACAGCCCGATCGCCACCGCGACGCCGGCCAGCACCCACCGGACCAGGTCGCTGCGGCCCTGCTTGCGCAGGAACGCCGCGATGATCCCCACGATCAGCGCGGCCTCCAGGCCCTCCCGCAGCCCGATGACGAGAGTCGGCAGCATCCGCGAACCCTTTCCAGCGATTAGTAAGGCATGCCTAACCTAACAGTGGTCGCTCGCCAACCGAAGCCGAGGCTGGAAACATCGCCTGCGTGCGCGTCGACCTCAATGCCGATCTGGGCGAGGGGTTCGGCGTATGGCGGCTCGGCGAGGACGAGCGGCTGCTCGAGGTCATCACCAGCGCGAACATCGCGTGCGGCTTCCACGCCGGCGATCCGACGACCATGCGCCGGGTGTGCGCCGCCGCGGTCGACCGCGGCGTGGCGATCGGCGCGCAAGTCGGTTATCGCGACCTCGTGGGATTCGGCCGGCGCCGCATGGAGATCGAGCCCGAGGACCTCGCCGCCGACGTGCTGTATCAACTCGGCGCACTCGAGGCCTGTGCGCGGGCCGCGGGCGGCCGGGTCCGCTACGTCAAGCCGCACGGCGCGCTCTACAACACCGCGGCCGACGACCGGCGACAGGCCGAGGCGGTCGCGGTGGCGGTCGCCGCGTTCGACCCGTCCCTGCCGCTGCTCGCGCTGCCCGGTTCGGCGATGGAGGACGCCGCACACGCCGCCGGCCTGCCGTTCGTGCCGGAGGCGTTCGCCGACCGCGCCTACCTCTCCACCGGCCGGCTCGTGCCACGCACGGAACCCGGCGCGGTCATCGACGACCCGTACGAGGTCGTCGCGCGGGCCGCGGCGTTCGCGCTGCACCACCGGGTGACCGCGATCGACGGCGGCGGGGTCGCCGTCGAGCCGCGATCGCTGTGCGTCCACGGCGACACGCCCGGCGCGGTGTATCTCGCCGCCGAGATCCGCCGCACGCTCGTCGACGCGGGCGCCACGCTCGCCCCGTTCACCGCATGAACCTGCTGCCGTACGGCGACGCGGCCCTGCTCGTCGAGCTGGACGACCCGGCGCTCGTGGTCGCGCTCGCGGCCGCGGCGCAGCGGGAGCCGAACGTGGTCGAGGTCGTGCCCGCGGCGCGCACGCTGCTGGTACGCGGCACCGGAGCCGACGCGCTGCCCGGGCTCCGGGACCGGCTACCGGAACTCGTGCGCGACCTCGACCCGGACGCCGGTGCCGGCGGGGACGACGTCGAACTCGCCGTCCGCTACGACGGCCCCGATCTCGCCGGCACCGCGGCCGAACTCGGCCTCGCCGTGGACGAACTCGTACGCCGGCACGCGGGCGGCCAGTACACGGTGGCCTTCTGCGGGTTCGCGCCGGGCTTCGCGTACCTGCGCGGGCTGGAGCCGCGGCTGCACGTGGCCCGTCTCGCCGAGCCGCGGACCAGGGTGCCCGCGGGTGCGGTCGGCATCGCCGGCGAGTTCACCGGCGTGTACCCGCGCGAGTCGCCGGGCGGCTGGCGGCTGCTGGGGCGCACCGCCGCGCCGCTGTGGGATCTCGATCGCACTCCCCCGGCGTTGCTCGTGCCCGGCACCCGGGTGCGGTTCGTGCCGACGACATGATCGAGGTGCTCGAGCCGGGGCCGCTGTGCACCGTGCAGGACCTCGGCCGGCCCGGCTTCGCCGCGCTCGGGGTCGCGCGCTCCGGCGCCTTCGACCGGGGTGCGTTGCGGCTCGCGAACCGGCTCGTCGGCAACCCGGACGGTGCTGCCGCGCTCGAGCTCACCCTCGGTGGCCTGCAGCTGCGGTTCGCCGCCTCGGCGACCGTCGCGCTCACCGGCGCGGCCTGCCCCGGCGCGCCCGACTGGGACGCACCGGTGAGCCTTCCGGCCGGTGCCACCATCCGGCTCGGCAGCCCCGCGCGCGGCCTGCGCAGCTACCTCGCGGTGCGCGGCGGGGTGTCGCTCGCGCCGGTGCTGGGCTCCTGCAGCACGGACACGCTCAGCGGCCTGGGCCCGGCGCCGCTGCGCCGCGGCGAC
>JAICKR010000114.1 GCA_025927835.1 Jatrophihabitans sp.
ATCAGCGAGCTCTTGCCCGAACCCGCTACGCCGGTGAGCACGCAGAGGAGTCCGAGCGGGATGTCGACATTCACATTCTGCAGGTTGTGCGTCGACGCCCCGCGGACCTCGAGTGCGCCGGTCGAGGCGCGGACGGAGTCCTTCAACGTCGCGCGGTCGTCGAGGTGGCGTCCGGTGATCGTGTCGCTCTTGCGCAGCTCCGCCACGCTGCCCTCGAAGCAGACGGTCCCACCTTCGGTGCCGGCTCCGGGGCCGAGGTCGACGACGTGGTCGGCGATCGCGATCGTCTCCGGCTTGTGCTCGACGACGAGCACCGTGTTGCCCTTGTCGCGCAGCTCCAGCAGCAGGTTGTTCATCCGCTGGATGTCGTGCGGATGCATGCCGATCGTCGGCTCGTCGAAGACGTAGGTGACGTCGGTGAGCGATGAGCCGAGATGGCGGATCATCTTCGCGCGCTGCGCCTCTCCACCGGACAACGTGCCGGCCGGACGGTCGAGCGAGAGGTAGCCGAGCCCGATCTCGGCGAACGAGTCGAACAGGTGCTGCAGTCCGGCCAGCAGCGGCGCGACCGACGGTTCGTCGAGCCCGCGCAGCCATTCGGCCAGATCGCTGATCTGCATCGCGCACAGGTCGGCGATGTTCTTGCCGTTGATCTTCGACGACCGCGCCTGCTTGGTCAGCCGGGTGCCGCCGCAGTCGGGGCAGGTCGAGAAGGTGATGGCGCGCTCGACGAAGGCACGCACGTGCGGCTGCATGGCGTCGACGTCCTTCGCCAGCATCGACTTCTGGATCTTCGGGATGAGCCCCTCGTAGGTCAGGTTGATGCCCTCGACCTTGATCTTGGTCGGCTCCCGGTAGAGCAGGTCGTTGAGTTCCTTCTCGGTGAATTTGCCGATCGGCTTCGCCATGTCGAAGTAGCCGCTGCCGCTGAAGATGCGTCCGTACCAGCCGTCCATGCTGTAGCCGGGAATCGTGAGCGCCCCTTCCGCGAGTGACTTGGTCTCGTCGTAAAGGGCGCTCAGATCGAAGTCGGTGACTGCACCCGTGCCCTCGCACCGCGGGCACATGCCGCCCTGATAGACAGCCTTGCGCACCACAGTCTTCTCGCCGCGGCCCTTGTCGGCGGTCATCACGCCACTGGCGATGCGGGTCGGGACGTTGAACGAGAACGCGGTCGGTGGCCCGATGTGCGGCTTGCCGAGCCGGCTGAACAGGATGCGCAGCATCGCGTGGGCATCGGTGGCGGTGCCGACCGTGGAGCGCGGGTTGGCACCCATCCGCTCCTGGTCGACGATGATCGCCGTCGTCAGCCCTTCGAGCACGTCGACCTCGGGGCGCGCGAGCGTGGGCATGAAGCCCTGCACGAACGCGCTGTAGGTCTCGTTGATGAGCCGCTGCGACTCGGCGGCCACCGTGTCGAACACCAGCGAGCTCTTGCCCGAGCCGGAGATGCCGGTGAATACGGTGAGCCGGCGCTTGGGCAGCTCGACGCTGACGTCTTTGAGGTTGTTCACTCGCGCGCCGTGCACGCGGATCACGTCATGGCTGTCGGCGGCGTTCTCGTCCGGGTTCTTGTCGTAGCGGCGGTACATGACACACATCGTGCATCCCTACGCCTGGGCGATGCGGACGAGGTTGCCGGCCGGGTCGCGGAAGGCGCAGTCGCGCGCGCCCCAGAACTGCTCGGTGGGCTCCTGCAGCACCTCGGCGCCGGAGGCCCGCAGCTTCTCGAACGTGGCGTCGAGATCGTCCGTCTTGAAGATCGCGGCCTGCAGCGAACCCTTCGTGACGAGCGAGAGCAGCGCGTCGCCCTCCTGCTCGGACCGGCCGCCGTGCGGCTGGGAGAGCACGATCGCAACGTCCTGTCCGGGCGCGGCGACGGTGACCCAGCGGAAGCCGTCCGCCGAGACGTCGTTCTGGACCTCGAGGCCGAGGGCGTCGCGGTAGAACGTGAGGGCCTCGTCCGGGTCGTTGACCAGGATGAACACTGTGGAGACGGTGACTGTCATGCCACGACCGTAGGAGGTCCGTACGCGCCGGTGCTTCTTCGATCCTGCTCGCGTTCGGTCAGGCTCGGATAGGCGTGCGCTGCGGCCGGGTGGCGACCTTGCTCACGCACGGCGGCACGACCTCGTGGTCGCTGTGGTCACGTGCCCGGTACTGCGAGGGCGTCTCGCCGACGATCTCGGTGAAGCGCGAGCTGAACGAACCGAGTGACGTGCAGCCGACCTCGATGCACGCGTCCGTGACCGACATGCCGCCGCGCAGCAGCGCCTTCGCCCGCTCTATGCGCCGGGTCATGAGGTAGGCGTACGGCGTCTCGCCGTACGCCGCGCGGAATTTGCGCGCGAAGTGCGCGGGCGACATCAGCGCGGTACGCGCCATCGCCGGGACGTCGAGCGGACGCGCATACTCGCGGTCCATCAGGTCGCGGGCCCGGCGCAGGTGCGCAAGGTCGGCAACCTCCTCCGGCGTCACGGACGCGACGCTACGCGATCACTCGCGCGCGCCGCGTCCATTTCACCGGCTAGAAGGGCGGCCCGAAGCCGCAGCTCACGCGCCGGGCGGTGGCCGGGCTCAGCGCGTTCGTGATCAGTTGCTCGATGGTCGTGTCGACGGCGATGCCGACGTGCCCGACCGGGTCGAACGGGCAGGTGTCCTGGACATAGGCGTTGTGGACACCGGCCTCGTTGACGAAAGCGGTCGACGGCGGGGTGACGACCTCGTCGAAGCGGCTCGCGATGATCGTGTACGCGATGCCGGGCTGCGCGATGGGACCGCTGTCCAGCGCGGTGACCGCCGGCCCGCCGGTCACCAGGTCGGTGCACGCATAGCAGGTGGAGCCGTCGGTGAACCAGTTGACGACCGTGTTCGTGCCGAAACCCAGCAGCTGCCCGAGCGTGACGATGCCCGCGACCGTGGTGCCGTGGGTCGGCGGCGCGAGCGCGACCACCTTGCCGATCGAGGCGGCATCGCCCTCGAACTTGGGGACGTAGAGCGACTGGAACGCGCCCTCCGAGTGGCCGACGAGGTCGACCTTCGCGGCACCCGTGTTCGCCCGCACCTGCTCGACGAACGCGGCGATCTGCGCGGCGGACTCGGCGATCGGTTCGAAGCCGTTCGGGCTGAAGGCGTTGTTCGCGCCGTAGTCGACGGAGAACGCGCAGTAGCCGGCGCCGGCGAGATACGGGCCGATCAGGCTGAAGGTCTGCGTGCCGGACGAACCGAGGCCGTGCAGCAGGACGACGGGGTTCGGGTGTGCGGCCGAGGGCCGGCAGCCCGCGACGTTGAAGCCGGACGACGGTGCGCTCGCGGACGCGGGCGACGCGGACACCACGGCGAGCACGGTGGCGGCCGTGGATACGACGGCACCGATGAGACGACGACGCATGCGATCTCCTGGGGCTCGGAAACTCGGGCGGCGGGGACATCCCGAAACGTAGTGACGGTCCTGTCACTTGTCAATTGACAGGTGCGTCACTTGATAGAGTGCCCAGGTGACCGCACCCGGACGAAGCGCCGAGCTGCCCGCGCGCAAGCGCTGGGCGCCTGCCGCGCGCCGCACGCAGCTGCTCGCGGTCGCGGAGGAGGTCTTCACCCGGCTCGGCTACCAGGGCACGGCGGTCGACGACATCGCCCGCGCCGCCGGCGTGACCCGCACGCTGATCTACAAGTACTTCGCGGACAAGGACGAGATCTATCTCGAATGCGTCCGCACCGCCCGCGCCGAACTCGAGACGTCGTTCATCACGGCGGCAACCGCAGCAGCGGCGCCGCGCGACCAGCTGCGCGCGGGCCTCGGCGCGTACTTCGCCTTCGTCGGCGATCGCGGGCAGCGCTGGGACATGCTCTTCGGCGGTGGCAGCGCGGTGGCCGGCAGCGTCGCGGAAGAGGTTGCCGACCTGCGTTACGACACGGCGGACAAGATCGCCGCGCTGGTCCGCGCGGCCGTGCCGCACATCGCCGACGAACCGGCATCCGCGTATGCCCACGCGATCTCCGGCGCGTGCGAACAGCTGGCGAAGTGGTGGCGTCGGCACCCGGGCGTGACCCGAGAGGCGATCGTCGAGCACTGCATGAACGCCGTCTGGACCGGTCTGCAGACCATCGCCGAGGGCTAGTGCCAGACTGCGCGCATGGCTGACCTCGTGTTCGGCGAAGATGCCCCGCTGTTCGACGTCATGTCGACGATGCGGGCGATGCGCCGGCTCAAGCCGGACCCGGTGCCGCGCGAGCTGATCGAGAAGCTGATCACCGCGGCGACCTACGGCCCGTCCGGCGGCAACAACCAGACCTACTCCTTCGTCGTCGTCACCGACCGCGACCAGGTCGCGCGGATGGCCCCGATCTGGCGGCGCATCGTCGACTTCTACGTCGCCAGCCAGTCGCCGCCGGAGCACATGTCCGACGACGCCTGGCAGCGGCTGACGGCGACGCTGCGCTACCAGGCCGATCACTTCGAAGAGATCCCGGTGCTCATCGTCGCGTGTTACGAGCTGCGCAGTGCGCGGGCCCGGATGATGCGAAGCCTCGACAAGCAACGTGCCGGGCTGCGCGCGCTCGGCCCGTGGCACGCACTGTCGTCCGCACGCAACCTCGCCAAGTTCGCCAGCACCGGCGAGACCGCGTCGGTCTATCCCGGCCTGCAGAACCTGCTGCTCATGGCGCGCGCCCTCGGTCTCGGCGCGACGTTGACGACGTGGCACACGATGTTCGAGCAGGAGTTCAAGGACGTGCTGGGCATTCCCCGCCACGTCCACACCTACGCGATCGTGCCGGTCGGCTGGCCGATGGGCCGGTTCGGCCCGGTGAACCGCCGTCCGGCCGCGGATGCCATCCGCTGGGAGCGCTGGTAGGCCGCGCTACGTCGAAGCCGCGAGCGGCGTCGTCGCCGCGTTCGGGAACAGTGCGCGGACGAGTGCGTAGCCGAGCACGCCGCCGACCAGCTGCATGGCGATGAAACCGGGTACCGATGCGGGAGCGATGCCGGCGAAGGTGTCGGACAACAGCCGGGCGACGGTCACGGCCGGGTTGGCGAACGACGTGGAGCTCGTGAACCAGTACGCGGCCGTGATGTAGCCGCCGACGGTAACGGCCACGCGATCGGTACGTCCGGTGCGGGCCGCGCCGAAGATCACCACGAGCAAGCCGAGCGTCGCGACGACCTCGCCGAGCAGGTGCCCGCCGCTCGCGCGGTGGTGATCGGAGATGGTGACCGCGTCGAGGTCGAACATGAGGTTGGCGACGATCGCGCCGAGCACGCCGCCGGCGAATTGGCTCACGACGAGTGCGCCGGCCTCGGGCGAGGTGATCGCGCCGAGCGCGCGCTCCACCAACGTCACGACAGGGTTGAACGCGGCGGAGACCGGTTGCAGCGCGGTGATCAGCGCGACCAGCGCGGCCCCGGTGACGAGACTGTTCTCGAGCAGTTGGAGACCGATGTCGTCCGGGCTGAGACGCGACGCCGCGATGCCGGAGCCGATCACTGCGGCGACGAGGAACGCAGTGCCGACCAACTCGGCCAGCGCGCGCCGGCCGAGTGGCGAGAGGGCCACTAGACCGCGCCGATGAGCGCGCCGAGTGCGGTCATGGCCTCGGTACGCGCCCGGTAGTAGACCCAGATCCCGCGCTTGTCCCGGTCGAGCAGGCCGGCTTCGTGCAGCACCTTGAGGTGATGGCTGATCGTGGGCTGCGACAGGTCGAACGCGTCGTTGAGATCGCACACACACGCCTCGCCACCGTCGTGGCTGGCCACCAGCGACAACAGCCGCAGCCGGGCCGGGTCGGCGAGCGCCTTGAGCAGCGGCGCGATCCGCTCGGCATCGGATTGGCTCAGCGGCTCGCGGGTCAGCGGCGAGCAGCAGGCGAGCGTCTGCACGGGGGTCAGTTCGAGCGTCCGACTCTTCGACATTCATCTATATTGACAGATGTCGATATGTGCGGCAACCTCGATACATCGACATTCATCTATGTGTACCGGAGGTACGTATGTCACGCGTCCAGCTCGCGCTCAACGTCGACAACCTCGACGAGTCGATCGGCTTCTACACGAAGCTGTTCGCCACCGAACCCGCCAAGGTGCGTCCCGGCTACGCGAACTTCGCCGTCGCCGAACCGCCGCTCAAGCTCGTCCTTATCGAGAACCCCGGACGCGGTGGCAGCGTCAACCACCTGGGGGTCGAGGTCGCGGACACCGACACGGTCGATGCCGAGCAGACGCGCCTCGCCGCAGCCGGCTTCGCGTCCATCGACGAGCGCGGCACCACCTGCTGCTACGCCAAGCAGGACAAGTTCTGGGTCGAGGGCGCGCCGAACGGCGAGCACTGGGAGATCTACACGGTGCTGGCCGACAGCCCGACCGCGGGCGGCCCGAGCGAGGGCTCACCCTGCAGCTGCGGCGACTGCTGACTCACACGCGGTGGAACTCGACCGGGCTGTCCAGGATCGACCCGACCTACGTCGCGCATCTATTCTTCGCGTACGCCGAAGGCCTCGCCGCAGCGGAGAGTGCCCACCGGCTCGGTTCGAGAGCGGCTGAAGACCGACGCTGCCAGCTGGCGGTTGGACGCCCTCACTGCGGGGCTCTCGCTGCCGGCGGAAAGGTCCCCCGGAAGGGTGTCGGATCCGGGCGGGCCCGTTCGTAGCAGGGGTGACCGCACAAACCGAGCGCAGGAGATGACCTCAGATGCAGTACCTGGTTTCCGTGATCGACGACAAGGACAATCCCGGCAGCACGGACCGGCAGCCCGCCATCAGCGTGTTCAACGAACGACTGATCGCCGAGGGCTACTGGGTCTTCGCGGGCGGACTTGCCGACACCGACGCAGCCACCGTCATCGACAATCGCGGCGAGCAGGCGGTATTCAGCGACGGACCGTTCGTGGAGACGAAGGAGTACCTCGCCGGCGTGTGGGTGTGGGAGGCCCCCGACCTGGATGTCGCGCTCGCGCTCGCCACCGAGGCGTCCAAGGTCTGCGACCGCAAGATCGAGGTGCGGCCCTTCCTGTGACGGCGATCGACGAGGCGATCACCCGCGCACACCACGAGGAGTGGGCCCGGGTGGTCGCATCGTTGACCAAGCGCTTCGGTGATCTCGACATCGCCGAAGACGCCGCGGCCGAGGCGTTCGCGATCGCCGTCGAGCGTTGGCCGGCCGACGGCGTGCCGCCCAACCCCGGCGCCTGGCTCACTACGACCGCCAATCGCAAGGCCATCGACCGGATCCGGCGCGAGAACAAGCGCGACGACAAGCACCAGGAGGCTCACGCGTTGTACGACGACAACCCGGCCGAGCCGCTCGGCGCCGTCGACGACGACCGGCTCCGGCTCATCTTCACCTGCTGCCACCCGGCGCTCGCGATGGAGAGCCGGATGGCGCTGACGCTGCGCATGGTCGGCGGCCTCACCGTGCCCGAGATCGCGCGCGCGTTCCTGGTGCAGGAGACCGCGATCGGACAGCGGATCACCCGCGCGAAGGCGAAGATCAAGGCGGCGCGCATCCCGTATCGCGTGCCCTCCGCCGACGACCTGCCGACCCGCGTCTCCGGCGTGCTCGCCGTGCTCTATCTCGTGTTCAACGAGGGCTATCTCGCGTCCGGCGCCGATACCGATCCGGTCCGTGCAGAGCTGACCGCCGAGGCGATCCGGCTCACCCGCCTCATTCGCGTGCTCTTGCCGGCGGATGGTGAGGTGGCCGGGCTGCTCGCGCTGATGCTGCTCATCGAGGCCCGCCGTGACGCCCGGGTGTCGGGCGGCGGCGAACTGGTGACGCTCGACGAGCAGGACCGTACGGGTTGGGACACGACCTTGATCGCCGAGGGTCACGAGCTGATGCGCGAACGCCTGGCCAGCGGCCTCGCGCCGGGGCGCTACCAGATCCTTGCCGCGATCAACGCCGTGCACACGTCCGTGCAGGACGCCCGCGACACCGACTGGTCACAGGTAGTCGCCCTCTACGACCAACTCGTGCGCCTGGACGCGTCGCCGATCGTCGCGCTCAACCGCGCCGTCGCGGTAGCCGAACTGGACGGTCCGAACGTCGCGCTGGCGGCCGTCGACGACCTCGACGCGTCGTTGGCCGGCTACCACCCCTACCACGCGACGCGTGCCGACCTGCTGCGCCGACTGGGCCGCGCCGCCGAAGCACGCGCGGCCTACGACCGGTCCATCGAGTTGGCGGGCAACACCGCCGAGATCGCGTACCTCACGCGCCGGCGCGACGAGCTCGGCTAGCCGCGCCGGCGCCGCGGTCACCGGTGCGCTTCTTCGAGGGCTGGCGCCTCGAGCCCGGCCGGCTGACTGCTCTCGCCGCGGGTGTTCGGCGACCGAAGGGCGAACAGCGCAGCGGCGAGCAGGAACACACTGCCGACGAGCAGGGCGCGCTGGAATCCCTGCGTCAACGCGTGCGGCGCGCTGTCGTGCTCGCCGAGCAGGTGATTCGTTCGCGCGGTGGCGATCGCGGAGAAGACGGCCAGCCCGAGCGCGCCGCCGAGCTGCTGCGACGCGTTGAGCAGCGCGGCCGCCAGACCGGCCTTGTCCGCCGGCACACCGTCATTTGCCGCCGTCACGGTCGCAACGAAGACGGCGCCGATGCCGAACGCGACGATGAGCAGTCCGGGCAGCAGGTCACTCGCGAACGACCCGTGCACCGGGATCCGGGACAGCTCGTAGACGCCGGCCGACGTGATCAGCGCGCCGCCCACGATGAGCGGACGGGTCCCGATGCGGCCGATGAGCTGACTGGTCACCCCGGCCGAGACTGCGATCGCACCGCACAGCGGCAGGTATGCAGCGCCGGTCTTGATCGGCGAGTAGCCGAGCACGGTCTGCATGTAGAGCGTGAGGAAGAAGAAGATCGCGAGGAACCCGGCGAACGCGATCAGCTGCGTCAGGTCGGCCGCGGCGAGACCGCGGACCCGGAAGATCTCCAACGGCAACAGCGGATTGCGCCCGGTCGCCTCCTTCGCGACGAACGCGGCGAGCAACGCACCGGCGCCGACGAGACGCAGCACCGTCGCGGTCGAACCCCACCCCTCGTCCGGCGCCTTCACCAGCGCGAAAACGAGCAGCAGCATTCCTGCGGTGACGAGCACCGCGCCCACGAGATCGAACCCGCGCGTCTCGCGTTTCGGGTCATCGGCCTCGATGAGCCGGAACAGCGCGACGAGCACGAGCACGGCGACCGGCGGATTGACGAAGAACACCCACCGCCACCCCGGGCCGTCGGTGAGTAACCCGCCGAGCAGCACGCCCGCGGCCGAAGCCAGCCCGCCGACACCACCCCAGACACCGAGCGCCTTCTGCCGGTCGGCCGGTTCGGTGAACGTCGTCGTCAGGATCGCCAGCGCCGCGGGCAGCATCAGCGCCGCGCCGAGCCCCTGCGCGAGACGCGCGGTGACAAGCGTCCCCTCGTTCTGGGCGAGGCCACCCGCCAGTGACGAGACGCCGATCAGCGCGGTGCCGATCGCGACGATCCGCCGCCGGCCGATCAGGTCGGCGAGGCGTCCGCCCAGCAGCATGAACCCGCCGTAGGTGAGCAGGTAGCCGCTCGGCACCCACTGCAGCCCCTGCACGGTCAGGTGCAGGTCGTCGCGGATCAAGGGCAGCGCGACGTTCGTGATCGATGCGTCGACGAAGTCGAGAAACGCGATGGAGCAGAGCAGGGCCAGGATGAGTTTGCCGCGGCCGGTCGCGAGCGCGGATGGCGGCGCGATTCGCCGGGTTGCGATTGCGGTCATGAGAGCCGTCCTTCTAGTCGTGTCACAGCAAGGACGGGACGGGCGTGGCGAAGGTGACGGCTTGTCGGCGGCGTCACCCGCGGTCACTTTTCGAGCCCCTGCTTCGTCCTTGCTGGGTGGGGACGACCCACGACCTAGGGTGGACGCGACATGACAGACCGGCACGCAGTCGTACGGGCGACAGAGGCGGAGTTCGTCGCGGCCTGGCGGGCGCATCGCCCCTATCTCGTCAACCTCGCCTTCGGGATGTTGCGTGACATCGGCGCGGCAGAGGACGCTGTGCAGGAAGCGTTCGCGCGGTTCGCCGACGGCGACTACGCGTCGATCCAGGACGAGCGCGCGTGGCTGATCGTGGTCACCAGCCGCATCTGTCTCGACCAGATCAACTCCGCGCGGCGCCGCCGCGAGCGCGCATTCGACACCGGCACGATCGAGTTCGCCGGCGAGCCCACCACGAGGGCGCCCGCGGCCGTCGACCCCGCCGACCGGGTGACACTCGACGACGAGGTGCGCAGCGCGCTGCTGATCATGCTCGACCGCCTGACCCCGGCAGAGCGGGTCGTGTTCGTCCTGCACGACGTGTTCCGCACCCCGTTCGACGAGATCGCCGAGACGATCGGCCGCCCAGTGGCGACGACCCGCCAGCTTGCCCGCCGGGCCCGGCTCAAGATCGAGTCACGCACCTCCGACGCCGCCCCGCCCGACACGGTGCAGCAGCGGCAGGTCGTCGACCGCTTCATCGAGGCGACGTCCACCGGCGACGTGTCCGCGCTCGTCTCGCTGCTCGCCCCCGACGTGTGGGGCATCGTCGACCTCGGCCCGGCCGATCGGCGCACCGGCACCACGAACCACGGCGCACGCAAGGTCGGCCGCAACCTCATGCGCTGGTTCGGCCGCACCCGCACGATGGTCGTCGACCCGGCCAGCGACGCGTGCGAGATCCTCGCCTACCTCGACCGAGAGCTCTACGCAGTCATCCAACTCGACATCGAGGCCGGTGCGGTGCGCAGCCTGCACGTCATCGCGGATCAGGCGCAGCTGGCCGCCTGGCGGGAAAGATTTGGTGGAGCTGAGGGGATTTGAACCCCTGACCCCCTCGATGCGAAGGGTCATTTGACGTCAGTACCTGTCGTCGCGTCCTCGATGGTGTCGGACTGTTCCCTTACACCGCAAGGGTTTCAGTCGTCCCATGCCGCCTGATGTCATCTCGTGCTGGCCGGGGTCGAGGGGTCCGTTCGGGGTCAAATGAGGGTCAAGC
>JAICKR010000220.1 GCA_025927835.1 Jatrophihabitans sp.
AAGATCTCCGCGCCGCCGCCGGTGAGCGACTCGAGTCCGGCGTCGATGAGCTCGTCGAGAATCGCGTCGGCGGACAGGCCGGAGATCTCCTCGAAGAAGTGGATCTCCGTGGCGGTGAAGCACTTCAACGCGACGGTCGGCAGCGCCGCCTTGAGCTCGCGCAGGACCCGCGGGTAGTACTTCCACGGCAGCGTCGGGTGCAGGCCGTTGACGATGTGCAGTTCGGTGATGCCGTCATCCCGCATCTCCAACGCCTTTTCCACGGCCTCCTCGACACGCATCGTGTACGCGTCCTTCTGCCCGGGCTTGCGCTGGAAGCTGCAGTAGGCGCAGGACGCCGCGCAGACGTTCGTGAGGTTGAGGTGCCGGTTGACGTTGAAGAAGACGACGTCGCCGTTCTTCTCGGTGCGCACGCTGTGCGCGAGGCCACCGAGCCAGGCCAGGTCGTCGGACGCATAGAGATCCTCGCCGTCCTGCCGGGTGAGCCGCTCGCGGCCGGCAACCTTGTCCGTCAGTTCCGCCTTGCGCGCCTCACTCAACACTCGACCAGCCTACGGCGGTGCGATTTTCACAGTTCGAGCGAGTCGTCGCGCTGGGTCGGCCGGGTCGCGTAGATCGTGGTGCGGATGCCGGCGATGATCGCGTCGATCTCACGTGCGGTCTCGCGCAGCCGATCGCGCTGCTCGTGGTCACCGCTGGACGAGGCGAGCGCGGCGAGCACCATGGAGACCCGGAACAGCCTGCTGATGAGCGAGTCGAGCAGCTGGCTGGCCACCCGGTCGTGCTCGGCGCTGATGCTCTGCTCCTCGCGCACCGCACGGGCCTCGTCGACGTGCATGGCGACCGTGGCGAGGCTGGCGAACTCGACGACCCGTTCGAGGTCGTCGGCGTGCAGCGGCGTGCGTTCGTGAGTCCGTGCGACACCGAGCGTGCCCAGCGCCCGCATGCCGAGCAGCGGGGTGATGATCATCGGCCCGTAGCCGCTGACCTCGGACATCGGCGACTTCAACCGGGACATGTCGACGAACGCCGAGTGGCCGGAGTCGAGCACCCGTCCGGCGATGCTGGTCTGCCGGTCGAAGACCTGACCGATCAACGAGTCGGTGCCGACACCTGCGGCGTTGCGGATCTCCATCCGTTCACCGTCGAGCGGCATGGACAGCAGCGCTGCATCGGCGTCCACGTAGCGCAGCGCGTGCCGCAGGATGACATCGGAGGGACGGTTCTCACCCTCGGCGAACATGTCGGCGATGAGATCGGCGAGCGCGGCGATCCAGCGTTGGGATTCGCCGCGAGAGGACGCGAACACCGTTGCCGCGTCGATATCGCGAAACAGTGCCGCGTCGGTTCGTGGTTGACCGGGCGCATCCGCCACGCCGCCAGTCTAGTAACCAACCCGGGCTAGAACACCCAGCTGCCGCCGGACATGACCCGCGTGAGGACATAGCTGTCATCGAGATGGACGAGATCGGCGTCCAGACCGACGGCGATCGCGCCGCAGCGGTCGTCGACGCCCAGCAGCCGGGCCGGCGTGGCCGCGGCGGCCGCGGCGGCCACCTCGATCGGCATCCCGACGTCGACGACGAAGCGGCGCACCGCCACGTCCATCGTCAGCGTGCTGCCCGCGAGCTGGGCCGTGCCGGCCAGGCGCGCCGCGCCGTCCCGGACGACGATGTCGCGGTCGCCGAGCGTGTAGCGGCCGTCGCCGGCTCCTGCCGCGCTGACCGCGTCGGTGATGAGCACGACCCGGTCGCCGCCGCCGCGGGAGACGACCCTGGTCAGGGCGTCGTGCACGTGCACGCCGTCGTTGATCATCTCCAGGACGACGTCGGCGTCGAGTGCCGCGACCGCGGCGCCGGGCTCGCGGTGCGACACCGGGCTCATCGCGTTGAACAGGTGCGTGGCCAGCGACGCGCCCGCGGCGAAACCGGCCATCGCCTCCTCGTAGCTGGCGGACGTGTGCCCGACGGCGGCGATCACGTCGGCGTTGACCACGTCCCGGATCAGCTCGAGCGCGCCGGGCAGTTCCGGTGCGAGCGTGATGGTGCGCAGCGTCCCGCCGGCCGCGTCGAGCAGCTTGCCGAGCACCAGCGGGTCGGGGTCGATGAGGTGTTCGGCGTTCTGCGCGCCGCAGCGCGAGGACGCGAGGAACGGCCCCTCGAGATGCGCGCCGAGCACCCGGCCGGCTGCGGTCAGCCGGCGCACCCGGTCGAGCTGCGCGCAGAGCACGTCGACCGGTGCAGCCATCAGCGAGACGAGCATCCGGGTCGTGCCGTGCGCCAGGTGGAACTGTGCGGCGCCGACCATGTCGTCGGCGGAGCGGGTGACGTCGAAGCCACCGCCGCCGTGGACGTGCACGTCGATGAAGCCGGGCAGCAGCCAGCCGCCGCCGAGGTCGGTCGCGCCGGCGGGCGCCCGCCCGGTTCCGACCCGCGTGATGCGGCCCGCCTCCAGCTCGACCCAGCCGTCCTCGAGCACGCCGTCGGGAGTGACGACGCGTGCACCGGCGAGCGCCCTCATCCCTTCACCGCCCCTGCGGTGAGCCCCGTGGAGATGCGGCTCTGGAACAGCGCGAACAGCAGCACGACCGGCAGCGCGGTCAGCGTCGCGGCTGCCATCAAGCCGCCGTAGTCGGCGCCGTGTGTGGGGCTGGACTGGAACACGAGCAGGTACACCATCACCGTCTGTTTGTCGTTGTCGATGAGCAGCGTGTTGGCGAAGACGAACTCGTTCCACGCGAGGATCCAGCTGTAGACGCCGGTCGCGATGAGTCCGGGCCCCACCAGCGGCAGGATGATCTTGTAGAACGTCTGCCACCGCGTGCAGCCGTCGACCATCGCGGCCTCGTCGAGTTCGCGCGGGATGTTCGCGATGAACGTGCGCAGCGTCCACACCGTGTACGGCGTGGTGAACATGAGGTAGGCGAGCGCGACGCCGACGAGCGTGTTCTTCAGTTGGTAGCTGTCGAGCAGCAGCGAGAGCGGGATCGTCAACGCGATCAGCGGGATCATCTGCACGATCAGCACGGCGACCACGAAGATCCGCCGGCCGACGAAGCGGAAGCGGGCGATCGCGAGCGCGCCGAAGAACCCGATGACCACGCTCACCAGCACGGCGCCGAGCGTGATGACGAAGCTGTTGCGGATGTCGTCGCGGAAGATCGGGTCGTCGAGCACCTCGCGGAACCCACGCAGCGTCGGGTGGTGCGGCCAGAACTGCGGTACCAGCCGGTTGATGTCCGCGCTCGTCTTGAACGCGGTGATGAGCATCCAGAAGATCGGGAAGCCGAACAACGCCGCGAGCGCGACCGCCACCGCGTTCCAGCCCCACGTGGCCGAGCGCCGGTGGCGCCGCCCCGCCGACCTGTTGAGTGGCTGATCTGCGCGCGAGTGGCTGTCCGTAAGCAGCCACTCGGTGCGCAACCGGCCACTCAACGGAGCGGTCTCGGTCGTCGGCGACGCGGTCATGCGGCATCGCCGATCGCGAGCAACTGGCGGATGTAGACCACGATCACGCCGAGCAGCCCGACCATCATCAGCACGCCGATCGTCGCGCCGACGTTGTAATGGCTGCTGCCCACGCCGTTGCCGTACATGTAGATGCCGAGCGTCTGGTAGCCCGGCTCGGGATGGCCGTTGCGCATGAACCAGATCTGGTTGAAGACGCCGAAGTCCCAGATCACCGACAGCGTGGTGAGCACGGCCAGCAGCGGCCGCAGGAAGGGCAGCAGGACGTGCCGGAACACCTGCACCGGCGCGGCGCCGTCACAGTAGGCGGCCTCCACGACCTCGCGCGGGATCTGCGTGATGCCGGCGTGCAGGGAGATCGCGAGCAGCGGCACCGCGCCCCATACGACGACCAGGATCACCACCGCCAGGCCCTGGTGCGGGTCGGCGAACCAGTCGTGTCCCTGCATCGAGACGCCCGGGAGCTTGTCCAGCAGGTAGTTCACGACGCCGTACTGGTTGCTGAAC
>JAICKR010000233.1 GCA_025927835.1 Jatrophihabitans sp.
CATGGGCCCTAATTGCCCCGCTGAAAACAGCCGGCCGGGCTCCGTCCGCCAACACCCGCACGAAGCCCGGACGGCTTCAGGGGGAAGGGCCAGGTTTAGAGGTTGGCCCCGCACACCGGCCAGGGGCTCGAGCCCCGGGCGGCGTACAGCTTGCTGGCGACGGCGATCTGCTCCTCGCGGGTGGCGAGGTCGGCGCGCGGCGCGTAGGCCCCGCCGCCGTTCGACAACCAGGTCGAGTAGTCGAACTGCAGGCCACCGTAGAACCCGTTGCCGGTGTTGATGTGCCAGTTGCCACCGGACTCGCACTGCGCGACCGCGTCCCAGTTCAGCCCGTCGGTCGACAGGGCGGGCACCGGGCGGTGCTTGGTGCCGACCGTCTCGACCTGCGTCTTGGGCTGCACGAACACGTCACGCCGCACGACGACGCGATGCGCCGGCTTGCCGTCGATGTAGACCACGTCGTAGGTCACGTTGGCCGACCCCTGCTTGCCGTAGGTCGTCACGTGGACCTGGTCGGTGTACATCGACGAGTCGTAGTGCTTGATCACTGTGTAGGACACCGTCTCGCGCACGGTGATGCGCTTCTTGGTGACCCGCCCCAGGCGAACGATCATGTGCGGCCGGATGCCGGTGTGCACACCCGGGTGCAGGACGTCCTGGGGGCGGACGGTGATGTTCAACTCGCGCAACAGCTGCCCGACGTTCGCGGCAGTCGTTGTCACGCGCTGGGTCGTGCGGTCGTGCAGGACGGTCACTGCCTTGGGCGTACGGAGCACGAGGCTCGTCGCCGTCAGCGGCAGCCGCTTGGCCCGTGACACCGACACGAACTCGTCGGCCGAGTATCCGAGTGCGGCGAGCGCGTCCGACACCGTCGGCGCGGTCGTCCACACGCTGCGTGGCTTGCCGTCCACGATCAGGTGCAGTTCGCGGCCCTGCTTGAGGACGATCGTCATCCCACGGTTGACGTGGGAGTCGAGCGACGGGGCCACGATGTCGTGCGCGTCCACGGTGTAGCCCGCGGCCTTCAACGCACCCTGCACGGATTGGGCAGATGTATCGATCTTCTTCGTCTGGCCGTCGACCACCAGGGTGATCGGCGTGCCGCTCGCGGCCGTTGCGAAGGCGGCGGTGCCGCCCACAACAGCGGCCACAGCCGCACCGTAGAGGCCGTACTTGACGCTGCGACGCACAAGAAACTCCTATCGTTGTCGCACGCTTCGCGTACTCATTGGTTCGGGAAGGACGCTAACCAGAGCAAGCGCGCCGATCCAAAACGGCGGGGTCCTGTTTGCCCGATTTACCCGGTTCAGCGTGGGCGGGGTCACGCCAGAGGCCCGAAGTTGCAAGCAGCCTGTAACCCCCGGAGCGTGGGGGCTGGAGGACGGTGCGCCGACGCGAGTGCTCGCAATTGCAAGCACTTCTGTGAGAGCGGCCACCCCGAAGCGCTTTCAGCTCGTGCCGAGCGGCGGGTCAGCGCAGCTCGATGCCGAACACCCGCTGTCCGGTGGCCGCGATCGCAGCGCAGAGCGCGTCGAGATCGTGCCCGGACGCTGCGGCGAGTGCACGCGTGGTCAACGGGAGCAGCCGCGGCGCGTTCGGCTTGCCCCGGTGCGGATGCGGCGTGAGGAACGGGGCGTCGGTCTCGACGAGCAGGTGCTCGACCGGCGTCACCGCGGCCGCCGCACGCAGCTGCGGTGCGTTCTTGAACGTGATCACGCCGGGGAAGGACAGCACGTAGCCGGCGGCAACGCATTCGCGGGCCATCTCGGCGTCGCCGGAGAACGCGTGGAACACGACGCGGTCCGGCGCGCCCTCCTCCCGCAGGATGCGCAGCACGTCCGCGTGCGCGTCGCGGTCGTGGATCATCAGCGGCTTGCCGGCCGACTTCGCGAGCGCGATGTGCCGGCGGAAGTGCTGCTGCTGGTGAGCCGGCGCGGTGCGGTCCCAGTAGTAGTCGAGCCCCGTCTCGCCCACGGCGACCACCCGCGGGTCCGCCGCCAGCTGCTCGAGGCGGCGGTAGCCGTCGTCGTCGAGACCCTCGATCTCGGTCGGGTGCACCGCGACCGCGGCGTACACGTCCGGGTGCGCGTTCGCCGCCGCGACGCACCACGCCGACGAGGCGAGCGTGTCGCCGACGGTGATCGCCGCGAGCACGCCGGCGACGCGCGCGTCGCGCATGACGCCGGCCACGAACTCGTCGCTCGGTTCGAGCCCGGCACGCTGCGCCATCGCGTCGAGGTGCGTGTGCGCGTCGAACACCCGCACCGCGGGTTCAGTCACCGGCGAGCCGGGCGAGCTCCTCGTCGACCACGCTCGGGTCGAGCTTGGTGAACACCGGTGTCGGCGCGGCGAGGGCGCGGCCCACTTCGATGGGTGTCGACTGCCATTTCGCACCGGTGTCGTAGTCGCCGGTGAGCACCGAGTAGGACGGCGAGCCCGGCGCGGTGGGCTCGTCGACCTCGACCAGGTCGGGCATCCGGGCCCAGTCGCCCGCGCCACCCAGGGCGGTGTGCACCCGGGCCGAGGACGCGGGCAGGAACGGCGTCAGCAGCGTCTTCGCGTCCGAGACGACCTGCAGCGCGACGTGCAGCACCGAGGCCATCCGGTCCGGGTCGGTGTTCTTCAGCTTCCACGGCTCCATGTCCGACAGGTACTTGTTGGCCGCGCCGACGACGTCCATGGCCCCGCCGAGCGCCGCCTTCTGCCGGGACCGGGCGAGCAGGTCGCCGACCGTCGCGAACGCGTCCCGCGAGGTCTTCAGCAACACCTGGTCGGCTTCGGTCAGCGCACCGGCGGCCGGGATCGCGCCCAGGTTCTTCGCGGTCATGGACAGCGTCCGGTTGACCAGGTTCCCCCAGGTCCCGACCAGCTCCTCGTTGTTGCGGCGCACGAACTCCGACCAGGTGAAGTCGGTGTCCTGGGTCTCCGGGCCGGCGACGGCCAGGTAGTAGCGCAGCGCGTCGGCGTCGTAGCGCGAGAGCAGGTCGCCGACGTAGATCACCACGTGCCGCGACGAGGAGAACTTGCGGCCCTCCATCGTCAGGAACTCGCTGGAGACCACCTCGTAGGGCAGCTCCAGGGCGCCCAAGTCGCCGGGCGTGCCGCCCCGGTCGCCGCGGCCGGAGTAGCCCAGCAGCATGGCCGGCCAGATCTCGGCGTGGAAGACGACGTTGTCCTTGCCCATGAAGTAGTAGTGTCTCGGCGCCGCCGAGTCCGGTGAGCGCTGCCACCAGGACCGCCAGGCCTCGGGGTCGCCGGTACGCCGGGCCCACTCGATCGAGGTC
>JAICKR010000038.1 GCA_025927835.1 Jatrophihabitans sp.
AGTACGGTCGCCCAGGCGGTGACCGCGATCGCGGCCGTCCAGCCCGATGTCGTGCTGCTGGACGTGCACATGCCCGACGGCGGGGGTCAGGCGGTGATCGAGGGCATCGGAACCGAGCTGCCGGACACCCACTTCCTCGCGCTGTCGGTGTCCGACGCCGCCGAGGACGTGATCGCGCTCATCCGTGCCGGTGCGCGCGGCTACGTCACCAAGACGATCTCGGCCGACGACCTGGCCGACGCCGTACGCCGGGTTGCCGACGGTGACGCGGTCTTCAGCCCCCGGCTGGCCGGCTTCGTGCTGGACGCGTTCCGGGATGCGCCGTCGGTGCCGTCGGTCGACCCGGAGATCGACCTGCTGACCCCGCGCGAGCGTGAGGTGCTGCGGCTGCTCGCCCGCGGTTATGCGTACAAGGAGATCGCCTCCGAGCTGTTCATCTCCATCAAGACCGTCGAGACGCACGCGTCCAACGTGCTGCGCAAGCTGCAGCTGTCGAACCGCCACCAGCTCACCCGCTGGGCGGCCGACCGGCGCATCTTCTAGCGGCTAGCGCGGCAGCGTCGCGCCGATCGCCTCGAGCTCGGCGCGGCCCTCGTCGGCGCGGTCCGGCAGCAACAGCAGCGTGCAGGCGCGTTCGAAGCGCGCGTCGATGGCCTCCCAGCCGGCGATCGAGCGCAGCAGTAGCTCCGCGTCGCCGGTGAGCCGGCCGCGGGCCCGGTCGAGGCACGCCGCCGCCCACCGGTTCTCGTCGGCGGCAGGCTGCGCCGCGTCGAGCCTGGCCCGTGTGTCGGCCGCGCCGGTGAGCACGGCGAGTTCGGCGTCGATCGCCCACGCGTAGCCGTCGTAGTACCAGCGGCTGTCCTCCGCGTACCAGGGACCGCGGTTCGCACCGAACGCCCGCGTCCGCTCGTCGGCATCGGCGCAGCGGCCGGCGTGCATCGCGCGCCGGGCGGTCACGAACACCGCCATTCCGGCGACGTTGCGCTGCACGTAGACGTCCCCGCCGCCGATCACTTGCTGCGCACGGCGCATCCATTCGTCGGCTGCCTCGTCGTCGCCGCGTAACGCCGCCGCGAGTCCGGCGACGGCCACTGCGGGCGACATCCAGCGGGCCGTCGGGCTGCCGGCGGCGAGCCATCCGGCCCACATCTCGTCAGCCCGCTCGAGGGCTTCGTGAATCGCCCCGGTGAGGGTGAGGCTGGACACCAGCTTGCTCGCCGCGTTGAAGCCGAGGAAGGCCATCCGGTCGTCTTTCACCTTGCGCATCTCGCGTAGTGCGGTGGGGAGTTCTCCGGCGGCGAGCGACTGCTCGTTGAGCATGTGCAGGGTGTCGGTGACCTCGATCGCGGCGCGCGCATCGTGCCGCGGAAGCACTGACAGGTTGATCATCCGTTCCTTCGCCAGCGCGAAGCCCTCCCGCATCCGACCGCTGGCGAGTGTTCCGGCGAGCACCGCGTCGAGCGCGCCGGAGATCAGGACCGGATCGCGCACCGCTCGCGCTGCCTCGAGCGCCTGCTCCGCACGCCGCGGATCGACCGACAATGTCCGAGTCTGCGCGCTCAGATGCCAGGCCGCCGCTTGGGTGAGGTACGCCTGCGCATGTGCATCGTCCGCAGGCGCTACTCGTTGCGCGAGCTCGAACAGTTCGGTCAGCCGATCAGGCGAGACATGCTCCGGCAACCCCGCAGGAAAGCGATTCGCGACGATGATCGCCTGCGATAGACAGATCGCCCGGCTGCTCGCGTCGCCGGCGGCGTCGGCGAGATGGGCCGCACGCAGCAGGCGTTCGAACGCTGCGTCGGTGCGCACGTTCGCCTGGCTCACGTCGGCAGCCTTGCGCACGGCCGTCATGGCCTCCGCGGGCGTGGGCGCGATCGTGGCCGCGTGGTCGAGGTGTGCGATGGACTCCGCGTAGAAGCGGCTCGCGAACACGAGCTGCCCGGTGGCCATCGCGAGCTCGTAGCCGGCCTGGGCATCGCCCGGTGTCGCGAGCGCCGCGCGCAGGTCGTCGACGATCGCGTCGAAGGTGTCGCGCCACGTCGCGTCGGAGTCGACTCGCGTTTCGAGGTCGAGCGCGGTGCGCCTGGCCCAGTCGAGATGGCGCGCGCGGGTCGCGGTGATGTCGTCGGTCGCGGCGAGCTTGTCGAACGCGTACGTCCGGACGGTCTCGAGCAGCCGCCACCGGGCCGCGCCGGCTACGCGCTGCCGGGCGACGAGGCTCTTGTCGGTGAGCCGGCCGAGCAGGTCGGCTGCGGCGGCGCGATCGCCGTCGGCGGCCACGTCCGCGGCGGCGGCGAGGTCGAAGCCGCTCGCGAACACGCCGAGCCGGTGCAGGAAGTGCTGCTCCTCGGCGCCGAGCAGGCCGTAGCTCCAGTCGAGCACCGAGCGCAACGAGCGATGCCGCTCGTCCGCACTGCGGCCACCAGCGAGCAACCGCAGCTGGTCGTCCAGCCCGGCGAGCAGCTCAGCTGCCCCGAGCGAGCCGGCCCGGGCCGCAGCGAGTTCGATCGCCAGCGGCATGCCGTCCAGCCGGGCGCACAGCTCGGCCACGACCAGCGGGTCGTCGGCGAACTGCGGGTCGGCGGCGAGCGCGCGGTCGAGAAACAGCCGGGTGGCCTCGGAGGGCAAGGCGTCATCGTCGTCGGCCGCCGTCGCCAATGGCGGCACGATGACCAGCCGCTCGCCCGGAACGCCGAGCCGCTCGCGGCTGGTGGCGAGCACGCTGATGCGCGGGCAGCCGGCGAGGATGCGCCCGACGAGCTCGGCGACCGCTTCCAGGACGTGTTCGCAGTTGTCGAGGACGACCAGCATCGTGCGGGTCGTGAGGTGCTCGAGCAGGCTCTCGTCGAGGGTCTGGCCGGCGCGGCCGGTGACGCCGAGCCCGGCGGCCACGGCCTGGACGAGGAACTCCGGTCGCACCGGCACCAGCTCGATGAACGCGCCGCCGTGCTCGTAGTCGACGCCGGCGCGGGCCGAAACCTCTGCTGCGAGACGGGTCTTGCCGACGCCGCCCGGGCCGAGCAGCGTCACGAGGCGTCCCTCGCCCAGCGCCTTGCGTGCCTCGCGCGACTCGCGCTCGCGGCCGACGAACGTCGTCCACTGCGTCGGCAGCCCGGTCACGCCGGCCGGTTCGGGCGTGGCGAACGGCAGCCGGACGTCACCGGTCCGCAACGGCGCGAACTCGGCCGCGGCGCCGGGCGCGGTCAGCTGCCACAGCCGCACCGGCTCGTCGAAGTCCTTGAGGTAGTGCTGGCCGAGGTCGCGCAGCACGCCGAACGTCACGTCCTGCGCGGCCGCGAGTGTCGCGTCGGAGAAGACGACCTGCCCGCCGTGCGCTGCGGCGGCGATGCGTGCGGCCTGATGCACGACGAGCGACACGTAACCGCCCCCTGTCACGGGCGCCGCCTCGCCGGTGTGCACGCCGATGCGTACCCGCACCGCCACCTTGTCCGGCCAGGGTTCTGCGGCGAGCAGCCGCTGCGCCTCCTGCGTCGCGCGCAGCGCGCCCGTGGCGTCGACGAACGCGAGGAAGAGTGCGTCGCCTTCACTGTCGACCTCGACGCCGCCCTCGGCAGTGGCGGCGCTGCGGAGCAGCTCGCGGTGTCGTGCGAGGACAGCGGCGTACCCGTCGCCGAGCGCGCGCAGCATCCGTGTCGAGCCCTCGATGTCGGTGAAGACGAACGTCACCTCACCGCTGGGCAGCATTGCGCTCAGCGCGCCCCGCGGCACACCTGGAGCACGGAGTCGGCCAACGCGGGGCCGTGCGGTCCGAGCGCCGAGCGGTAGCCCTCGAGGATCACTCGCTCGCGGCCGAGCTCGACGCGCGTCCCGCCCGCATTCATCCGGGCGGACTGGATGCGCTTCGAGAGCCTGGCGCGTTCGGCCACGAGGCGCACGATCGCCTCGTCGAGGGCATCGATCTGGGAACGCAGCACCGGGATGGCGTCGGCCGTGTCGGGCTGCTCGATTGCGGTGGTCATCTCGCTGGTTCCTCTCCATCGCCGCGGTCGGCCCCGACACGACAAACGCCCCGGGTTCCGGCCCGGGGCGTCAGTTGGTTGGTTTGCTCAGCCAGCAACAGGCACCGGGGTCCGGTACCCATAAAAGAAGCGGTTGCTGTGCACGAAGGAATGGTGACATGCCGTCCCGCCGGACGGCAACCCGGTCCCGTCAGATGGGACCGGGTCGGGCCGCCGCTCACGCCATGTCGAGTTCGGAGTCCTCGTCCTTCGACTCGCGTACGGTCTCGCGGATCTGCTGCTCGATGCGTTGCTTCGGCAGCCGCACCATGACCGCGAGCGCGTAGATCAGCGCGCTGAGCGCGGCGATGACGACGAAGCCCCAGCCGAAGCCGATGACGCCGCGGTTGCCCTTGCCCGGGTCGGGGTAGCTGCCCAGGTAGCTGATCAGCGCCAGACCCGCGAGCCAGGGCAGCACCCACGTGGCACCCGAGCGCCAGTCCATCTGGCGCAGGCTTCCGGCGCCGCTCGCCTTGATCACGGCGAGCAGGACGAAGCCGAACAGGATCGCGACGAACAGCTTCCAGTCCACGTCCCAGCCGGCCCAGTAGACGATCAGGTTGGACGAGTAGAACGCGAGGAAGGGGATCACGTCGCCGAAAGGCACCTTGAAGGTGCGTTCGGCGTCAGGCAGCTCGCGGCGCAGCGCGGCCAAGGTGGGCATGCCGGCGCCGAAGGAGAGCACCGTCGCCGACGTCACGAAGCCGACGAGCTGCTGCCAGCTCGGGAACGGCAGCAGCACCACGAGCCCGACCGCGAAGGCGATGAAGAGGCTGATCAGCGGGACCCCGCGCTCGGTGGTGCGTGCGACCGGACGCGGCGCATTGCCGTTGCGGCCCATCGCGTAGGACACGCGGGCGGTGACGGTGGTGTAGATGAGACCGGTGTCGGCGGGGGAGATGACCGCGTCGACGTAGAGCAGCGTCGCCAGCCAACCGAGCCCGATCAGGGTCGCGATAGCGGCGAGCGGGCCGAAGTCGTTCGCGAAGTCCAGGGTCGTCCAGCCGTGCGAGTGCGCGAGGTCGGACGGGCGGACCGAGCCGATGAACGCGATCTGCAACAGGATGTAGAGCACCCCGCAGATCAGCACAGACCCGATGACCGCGATGGGCACGTTGCGCTTCGGGTTGCGGCTCTCGCCGGCGAGCTCGATGCCCTGACGGAAGCCGAGGTAGGAGAACACGATGCCGCCGGTGGCGATCGCGGTGAAGATGCCGTGCGCGCCGTCGGTGGCGAAGCCGTGGCTGCTGAAGTTGCTGCTGTGGAAGGACGTCACGAAGAACGCGATGATGACGACGGTGATGATCGCGAGCTTCCACCAGACCGCGATGTTGTTGAGCCGGGCGAACCAGCGCACGCCGAAGTAGTTCACGAGCACGAAGAACGCGAGACCGAGCACCGCGACGAGGTAGCCGAGGCCGGTGAGCGTGTGCACCGTCTCGCCGCTGACCTGGTGCTCCTTCGTGAACGGCGCGTACTTCGTCGCGTACTGCAGCGCACCTTCGACCTCGATCGGCGCGGTGGTCGCGACCGCCACCCACAGGATCCAACCTGTCGTGAAGCTGGCGAACGTGCCGAACGCGATGTGCGGGAAGCGCACGACGGCTCCGGAGAGCGGGAACATCGTGCCGAGTTCGGCGAAGACGAGCGCGATGAGCAGGATCATCACCGCGGCGACGGACCACGAGATGATCGCTGCGGGGCCGGCGAGCTGGGACGCGGTGAGCGCGCCGAACAACCAGCCGGAGCCGATGATCGAACCGACGCTCGCGAACAGCAGGCCGACGACGCCGATGTCTCGGCGCATCGCGGTGTGCTCGGTGCCGTGTGGCGCTGCGCCGGAGCTGGGACGCTTCATCGTGGTCGTCACGAACATCACCTCGATGCGGTGCGTACCCGTTTGAAAATCCGGCGAAACGGGCATGCGGCGTCCGATCCGTTCCGTAGGCTCGGCGTCGAGATGAACCACCCCGCCGATGCCCTCTTCGACGCCCCGTCCCCGGGGGATTCCGGCGAGCGGGCGCGCCGCCCGCGTACCCGGCTCGCGGTCGACCCGGCAACGCTGCTCGACGGGCTCAACCCGCAACAGCGCGCGGCGGTCGTACATCAGGGCGGGCCGCTGCTGATCGTCGCCGGCGCGGGCTCGGGCAAGACGCGGGTGCTCGCCCACCGCATCGCCTACCTGCTCGCCGAGCGCGACGTCACGCCCGGGCAGATCCTCGCGATCACGTTCACGAACAAGGCCGCGGGAGAGATGAAGGAGCGGGTCGCCGCGCTGGTCGGGCCGCGCGCTCGCACCATGTGGGTGTCGACGTTCCACTCGATGTGCGTGCGGTTGCTGCGTGCCGAGGCGAAGGTGATCGGGCTCAAGTCGTCGTTCTCCATCTACGACGCCGACGACTCGAAGAAGCTGATGACGATGGTCGCGCGTGAGCTCGACCTCGATCCGCGCCGTTATCCGGCGCGCTCGCTGTCCGCGCAGATCAGCAATCTCAAGAACGAACTCGTCACCCCGGAGTCGTGGGCCAACTCGGCGTCGACACCGCCCGAGCGTGTTCTCGCCGATGTCTACGCGCGCTACCAGGCGCGGCTGCTCGGCGCGCATGCGCTGGATTTCGACGATCTCATCATGTCGACGGTGCGATTGCTGCAGGATCATCCGGATGTCGCAGCGCTGTACCGGCGGCGGTTTCGGCACGTCCTCGTCGACGAGTACCAGGACACGAACCACGCACAGTATGTGCTGGTCCGCGAACTCACCGGCCCCGCCGATCCCGACGAGCCGACCGACTTGGGCGAGCTCGCCGTCGTCGGCGATGCGGACCAGTCGATCTATGCGTTCCGCGGCGCGTCGATCCGAAACATCCTCGAGTTCGAACGCGACTACCCGAACGCGACGACGATCCTGCTCGAGCAGAACTACCGCTCGACGCAGACGATCCTGTCGGCGGCCAACGCGGTCATCGCGCGCAACCCGGACCGCAAGCCGAAGAACCTGTGGTCCGACGCCGGACACGGCGAGCCGTTGAGCGGCTACGTCGCCGAGAACGAGCACGACGAGGCCGCGTGGGTCGGGCAGCAGATCGAGGCGCTCGACGGCTTCGGCGCTTCCGACGTCGCGGTGTTCTACCGCACCAATGCGCAGTCACGTGTGTTCGAAGAGGTGTTCATCCGCGCCGGCATCCCGTACAAGGTCGTCGGCGGCGCACGCTTCTATGACCGGCGCGAGGTTCGCGACGTGCTCGCCTACCTTCGAGTGATCGCCAACCCGGCCGACGACGTGTCGCTCGACCGCATCGTCAACACGCCCCGACGGGGTATCGGTGACAGCACGCTCGACGCCGTCCGCCAGTTCGCGCGGCGCGAGGCCCTCACCTTCGCCGGCGCACTCGAGATCGCCGACGAGTCGTTCGGCCTCGCGACTCGCGCGGTCAACGCGATCGCGGACTTCCGGGCGCTCATGACATCGCTGCGTGCGGTTGCGGCCGGGCCCGACAGCACGCCGAGCGCAATCATCGAGGCTGCGCTCGACCAGAGCGGCTACCTCCGCGAACTCGAGCGCTCCGATGACCTGCAGGACGAGAAGCGCGTCGACAACGTGCGCGAGCTCGTCAATGTCGCGAGCGACTTCGAGACGCAGCGAGCCGGCACGGGTGAGGTCGTCGATCTCGACGCGTTCCTCGAGCAGGTCTCGCTCGTCGCCGATGCCGATGCGGTGCCCGACGCGTCCGGCGGCGTGGTCACGCTGATGACGCTGCACACCGCGAAGGGGCTGGAGTTCCCGGTCGTGTTCCTCACCGGGATGGAGGACGGCGTGTTCCCGCACCTGCGCGCGCTCGGCGAGCCCGAGGAGATGGCCGAGGAGCGGCGCCTCGCGTATGTCGGCATCACCCGGGCGAAGTCGCGGCTGTCGGTGTCGCGCGCGCTGTCGCGCGCGGCGTGGGGTGCGCCGTCGTGGAACCTGCCGTCGCGCTTCCTCGACGAGATCCCGCCGGAGTTGATCAGCTGGTCCGGCGCGGTCGACCGCAAGCCGTTCATCGACCGCTACGACGACGACAGCGGTTCGGGTCGTTACCGCGACCACGGCTACAAGCGGCGCTCCGCGCAGGACACGATGGCCGCGTCGCGGCTCGCGAGCGGCCGCGGGCTGCGCGGTGGGGCCGGCAACCGGCCGATCCCGGCGCTCGAGATCGGCGACCGGGTCACGCACGACTCGTGGGGGATGGGCACGGTCACCGGGTTGCGTGGCGACGGCGAGGGTATGCAGGCGCAGGTCGACTTCGGCGGCGAAACCGGGCCCAAGTGGCTGATGCTGCGCTATGCACCGCTGGAGAAGTTGTAGTGGGTGCAGGTTGCATGATCGCGCAGGCTGGTGCGGTGACCAAGGTGATCCAGATCCGGGGCGTGCCGGACGACGTCCACCGACGGCTGGTCGAGGCGGCGGAGGCCGAGGGCAAGTCGCTGACGAGTACCTGAACGACGAATTGAGCCTCATCGCGCGCCGTGCGGATCTTGTGTGGCACAACCGCGAAGTGATCCTGGCGGCCCGGGCTGAACACGGCGCGCCGCACCTGTCCAACGCTGATGTCAAGGCAGTCCTTGACCAGATCCGCGACGAGCGCGCGGAACAGCTGGTCGCGACCACGCGACGGCGCAAGAAATGAAGGTGGTCGACGCCGGTGTCATCGTCAAGCTCACCTGCTTCGACTTGCCTGTGGACAGCCTCGGTGCGGAGGAACTTGCCGCGCCGCACCTGCTCGACAGCGAAGTGCTGCACGCCATCCGTCGGCACGTGCTGGATGGCAACCTGACCGAAACGAGAGCCGACCGCGCGCTGCGCCGTTGCGGGGGCGGATGTGGGAGCTGCAGGACAACCTCAGTGCCTACGACGCGACCTATGTCGCGGCTCGCGGAGTCACTGGGTGCCACCTCGCTGTTGACCACGGACGCGCGGTTGTCCCGGGCGCCTGGTCTGCGGGCCGGGTCGAGGTCGTCTGAGGGCCGGCGGCATCCGCGATACGCACGACACGGCCGAGACGCGCGGCGTGAGATGGCGGTGAGATTCGCCGGGCCCAGACTTCCGCCATGCTCGGTCGACACGAGGACACGCTGGTCCGGCTTCGCGAACTCAGCGCCTTTGACGACTGGGGCGCGGATGACCTCGCGCACCTTGCACGGCTCGGCGATCGGCTGGAGTTCCGTACCGGCACCTGCCTGACGCGAGCCGGCGTCCCCGCGCGGCAGGCGTTCTTGATCCTTGACGGGGCTGCGGCACGCACCCGCGCCGACGGGACCGACGTACTCGGTCCGGGTGATCTGGTGTGTGAGCTCGAGCCGTTGACTGGGGAACCGGCGAGCGCGACCGTCCGGGCTGCGAGCGAGCTGACGGTCCTGGTCCTCGCCGCGACGGCAGTCATTCGCTTCCACAAGCTGCTCGGCGCCGTCCTCCGCAACCCGGGCGAGACGTCGTGAGATGGCGATGAGATGCCGGTCGGCGACCGTCTGCGTGGTCAACCGAGAGGCAGTGCAGTGATCGAGACGAAGCCCGCACAGCAGGCCGCCGCCGAGGCGCCCGTTCCGACGTGCAGCTCGATCGCCACCGGAGCAGAATTCGCTCGCGCCCGACGCGGCGCGAGCGCGTCCGCCCCGGCTCTGGAGGCTGTCGTGACCGATGCCAGCGGTTTCGGGTTCGCCCGGTTCGACGCTGAGGCGGACCTCGAACTCGACGCGCCGCGGCAGACCGTCTGGCGCGCATTGCTCGGCAACAAGGTCGCAGCCGCCAGCGGGATGGTGGTCGCGATGTTCGTTCTCACCGCGATCTTCGCGCCGCTGATCTGCGCCGCCTTCGGGGTGTCACCGAACGACCCGCACACCGAGCTCGTCGGCTTTGACGATCAGCCGCTAGTCGGCCCCTCGCTGCACCACCCGTTCGGCGTCGCGCCGGCAACCGGCAAGGATCTGTTCGCCAACTGGGTCTACGGCGCGCGTTACTCACTCCTGATCGCGACGCTCGCGGCGACCGCCGCCATCGCGATCGGTCTCGTCCTCGGCATGGCGGCCGGCTACCTGGGTGGCTGGGTCGACCGAATCGTGTCATGGCTGATTGACCTCTTCCTGACGATGCCGTTCCTGCTCGTCGCTGCCGCGGTGGCCGCGATCCTGGATGCGACAGTCGGCAGGCGCGGCTCTGGTGCCTTCCAGCACGCGCAGTTCGTAGCGCTTGTCCTCATGCTCGCGGCGTTCGGCTGGACGGGCATGGCCCGCCTTGTCCGCGCGCAGGTGCTGTCCTTGCGCGAGCGGGAGTTCGTTCTCGCCGCTCGTGTCATCGGTTGCTCGACCTCGCGCATCCTGTTCCGCGAGTTGCTGCCCAACCTCACCGTTCCGATCGTGCTCGGCTTCTCGCTGGGCATCCCCAGCATCGTCACCGCCGAGGCGACGCTCAGCCTGCTCGGCATCGGCATCAGCACCCTGCCGACCTGGGGCGCGACCATTCGCGACGCCGAACCCTGGTGGCGTGCCGACCCCGGTTACCTATGGCAGCCGGTGCTCGCGCTCATCGTGCTCGTCCTCGCACTCAACCTGCTCGGCGACGCCCTGCGGGACGCCCTGGACCCGAAGATCCGCCGGTGACCACCGGCTCTGCAGAAGGAGACAAGCCGTGACCGCTCGAATCAAGCTCACCGTTGCCGTTGCCGTTGTCGGTGTCCTCACCGCGGCGTGCACCGCGAGCCATCACACTGGCCCGTCCGTCAGCTCGGGCAAGGCACAGGTTGCGCACGCCGGTGCGGCCGGGCTGCAGCTCGACCCGACAGCGAGGGGGCCGGCGCCGAACGTGCCCGGAGCGAAGAGCGGCGGAACAGTCACCGTGCTCGACACCGCGAGCCTGGCCACCGGGCTCGATCCGGCCAATGCCTACACGACCGGCGGGGACGAGATCCTCAACCTCACCGTACGGACGCTGACCCACTACCAACGTCGGGGCGACAGCTACGTGCTCGTCCCGGACCTGGCGACCAACCTCGGCACGGTCACCGACGGCGGCCTCACCTGGACGTTCCGGCTCAAGGACGGGCTTCGATACGAGGACGGCACGCCGATCAGCGCGGCTGACGTGGCGTACTCGATCAAGCGCTCGTTCGCGCCGGAGCTACCAGGCGGCACGACGTACCAGAAGGAGTTCTTCGTCGACGGGCTGAAGTACCGCGGGCCCTACGACGACGGCGACGCGTACGCCGGTGTCGACGCACCGGACGGCAAGACGCTGGTCATCCATCTGACGAAGAAGTTCCCGGACATGCCGTACTTCGCGTCGTTCCCGCTGTTCAGCCCGGTACCCGAGTCGAAGGACAACAAGAAGGACCCGCAGCAGTACGGCCTGCATCCGATCGCCACCGGGCCGTACCGGATCGCGTCGTTCAAGGAGAGTCACGAACTCGTGCTCACCCGGAACCCACAGTGGGATCCCGGCACCGATCCGATTCGGCACCAGTACCCGGACCGATTCGACTTCAAGTTGGGCCAGAGCTACCTGACGGCATCGCAACAGATGATCGAGGATCGAGGCTCCGCGCAGACGTCCATTCTCAGTGGAATCGATGCGCCGACCTACAGCTCACTGATGTCCGCGCCCGATGGCGCGCAGCGACTCGTCACCGGAACCGAACCCTGCAACCAGTTCCTCTACATCGACACCCGCAAGGTCCCGGACGTACGCGTCCGCGAAGCCATCGGTCTCGCCACGCCGCACGCATCCGTGTGGAAGGTGACCGGGTCGGTGCCCGGAGTGACGATCGTCCCGAGCACGACGCTGCTGCCGCCGGGCACGCCGGGACGTATCGATTTCGACCCGCTGGGCGACGGCTCGAAGGGTGACGGTGATCCCGCCGCCGCGCGCAAGCTCCTCGTGCAGGCCGGATCGGTCGGTTTCAAGATCCGCTGGCTCTACGCGTCGGATTTCCCGGTGTCGGTGAACGTCATGCAGCTGTTCAAGAAGGCGTTCGAGCGGGCCGGCTTCACCTTCACCGCTACGCCGGTCGTCGCCGAGCAGCTGTCTGCGGAGAGCAACAACCCGAATGCGCCGATCAACCTGCGGCTCGGCAACTGGTGCAGTGACTGGCCGAGCGGCTCGTCCTGGTTCCCGGCGCTGTTCTACGGCCCGCTCATCAAACAGAACCCCCACGACGCGCCGAACGAGAGCTTCCTCGATGCGCCGGACGTCGACGCAGCGATCAACCGGATCGAGGCGACGGATGACCTCCGGAGTGCGGCGCACCAATGGGGCGAGCTCGACAAGCTCGTGATGACGAAGTACTACCCGGCGGTCGTGTTCGGTTCCGGCCGCGAACCGGTGATCCGAGGCGCGGAGGTCGGCGGGTTGCACGTGGACTCGACGCTCGGCGAACCGTTCTACACCGACCTGTACGTCAGCTGACCGACGGACGAGAACGAGGGAGGCCCGCGATGCTTCGACACGTTGCACGTCGCAGCGTCGCGGGCCTGCTCGTCCTGCTGGCGACGGTGACCGCCACGTTCTGGTTGTTCCTCTCCGGCCCGTTCGACAGGGCCCGCGTGATGTGCGGGGTGAATTGCACCCCACTGCGCTACCACCAGATCCGCGCCTCGCTGTCCGCAGACCGGCCGTTCCTCTCCCAGCTGGGCGAGTACCTATCCGGACTGTTCGTCGGACGCGATGTGCCGATCGGCAAGATCAGCGTGCATTGCGCCGCGCCGTGCTTGGGCGTGTCGTACGCGCAGCGCCGGTCGGTCACCGCCCTCATCCTCGGCGGCTTGCCGGTCACGGCGTCCATTGCGATCGGTGCGGCCTTGTTGTCGGTCACAGTGGGCCTGTGGCTGGGCGCAGTCGCCGCGACGCACCGCAACCGTGTCGTCGACCGCCTGATTCTCACGGTCACGATGGGTGCAACGGCCGTGCCCTTCGCGGTCGTCGTCGTGCTCGCCTACCTGCTGTTCGTGATTCGCTGGAACATCCTCAGCGGCGACGGTTACCACCCGCTCTTCAGCGACGGGTCCTTCTGGTCGAACCTCGCGTCTTGGACGTCGAGCCTGCTCCCCGCCTGGCTGCTGCTCGGCCTGTTCGGCGCAGCCGGTTACGGCCGTTTCAGCCGCGGGTTGATCGTCGAGTCGCTCGGCGAGGACTACGTTCAGACCGCCGTCGCGAAGGGATTGAGCGAGCGTGCCGTGCTTCGACGGCACGCGATGCGGGCTGCGTACCCGCCGATCGTCACGATCTTCACCCTCGACCTTGCCGGATTGCTCAGCGGCACGATCTTCATCGAGCAGATCTTCGGGCTCAGCGGCATCGGCTACCTCGCTTTCAACTCGATAGGTGAGCGCGACCTGCCGGTTCTCGCCGGCACGACACTTTTCGGCGCCGCGCTCGTCGTACTGGGCAACCTGCTGGCCGACCTACTGCTCGCCCGCTTGGACCCGAGAGTCAAGCTGCAATGAGCCGCCTGGTCGTCGACAACCTGTCGGTCACCTTCCGGGGCACCGGCCGAGCGGTGCATGCGGTGTGCGGGCTCTCGTACGAACTGCAGGCGGGACGGACACTGGGCATCGTCGGTGAGTCCGGATGCGGCAAGAGCACATCCGCGCTCGCTGTGCTGGGACTCAACGACCGCCGCGCGGAGGTCACCGGTTCGATCCGGCTCGACGGCACCGAAATCGTCGGTGCTCCCGCGGCCCAAGTCCGGGCGTTGCGCGGATCGAGCGTGGCGATGGTGTTTCAAAACCCGCAGTCGGCGCTGCACCCGATGAAGACGATCGGCACACAGATCGCCGAGGCATATCGCGTCCACCATCCGCGAACCAGCCGGGCTGTTGCGCTCAAACGGGCGGCGGAGATGCTGGATCGGGTCGGCATCGCAGCCGCCGCACGGCGGGTGCGTGACTACCCACACGAGTTCTCCGGTGGCATGCGGCAGCGCGCGATGATCGCCATGGCACTGATCAACGACCCGTCGTTCCTCATCGCGGACGAACCGACAACGGCGCTCGACGTCACGGTGCAGGCGCAGATCCTCGATCTGCTCGACGAGCTCAAGGACGAGCGCGGTCTCGGCATCGTGCTGATCACCCACGATGTCGGCGTAGTGAGCACCGTGGCCGATGACGTCCTGGTCATGTACGCCGGACGGTGCGTCGAATTCGGGCCTACCCGCGACGTCCTGGACGACCCCAGGATGCCCTACACCGCCGAACTGCTGGCGAGTCTGCCGTCACGCGCCGAACCGGACGCGCTACTGCCGGCTATCCCGGGCAGCCCGCCCGACCCGTCCCGGTTGCCTAGTGGCTGCGCCTTTCATCCGCGTTGCCCGCACATCGACCTCGTGCCGGGAGGCAGGTGCCACACGGCACTGCCGGAACTGGTCGGTTCCGAGCCGGGCCGTCTCAGCCGCTGCCACTTGCGATCATTGCCGGCCCGACGCACGAGCGTGATCATCACTGCGCGCGAACCGCGCACCGGCGCGCCGTCCGACGAGCCGGTCCTCGACGTCGAGCATCTCACCAAGGACTTTGCGCTGCGCGGCGCCGGCGTGCTCCCCGGCGCGCGCAAGCGCGTGCGGGTCGTCGACGACGTGTCACTCGCGGTGCATCGCGGAAGTTCGATCGGTCTGGTGGGGGAGACCGGGTGCGGCAAGACGACGGTCGCACGCCTGATCGTCAGACTGCTCGACGCGACATCCGGGACGATCCGGTACGCGGGCACAGACCTCGCGACGATGTCTCAGGCGGACCTCCGTCCGGTGCGCAAGGACCTGCAAATGATCTTCCAGGATCCGGTCTCCTCGCTCAACGGCCGGCACACTGCGCACACGATCATCGGCACGCCACTGCGGGTGCACGCCATCGTCCCCGGCGCCGGTGTGCGGAATCGGGTCCGCGAGTTGATGGAGGTCGTCGGACTGAACCCGGACCACGCGGACCGTTATCCGCACGAATTCTCTAGCGGTCAGCGGCAGCGCATCGGCATCGCGCGGGCGCTTGCCGTCGAGCCGAAGATCATCGTTGCGGACGAACCGGTTTCGTCACTTGACGTGTCGGTGCAGGCGCAGATTCTCAACCTGCTCTCCCGCCTGCAAGCGGAATTCGGTATCGGTTACCTGTTCATCGCGCACGACCTCACCGTCGTCCGGCAGTTCTGCCAGGACGTGAGCGTGATGTATCTCGGGAAGGTGGTCGAGACAGGCGGGCGCGACGCGGTATATGGCCGGCCGGCGCATCCGTACACGAAGGCGCTGCTCGCTGCGGTGCCCGACGTTGCCGCGCCGCGTCGCGGTGAGCGTGCGGTGCTGTCCGGCGAGCCGCCGGACCCGGCAGCCGTCCCGTCGGGCTGCCGGTTCCGTGCCCGGTGCCCGATCGCGCAGAACGTGTGTGCACAGGTGGAACCACCGCTGGTCGAGGTCGCCCCGGGTCAGCGTGTGGCGTGCCACTTCCCGGCGGTGGGGGCCGCCGCTCGATGAGATGGGCATGAGATGCCCGCCCCGCACTCTCGGTGCATGGAACCCATCATTGTGTACGCAACGGCCTGGTGCGGATGGTGCCGACGGCTCACGTCGGCACTCCGGGACGTCGGCATCGCCTTCCACGAGGTCGACATCGACGACGACCCAGCGGCCGCGGAACTCGTGGCTTCGGTGAACAACGGCAATCGGATCGTCCCCACCGTCGTCTTCGCGGACGGAACGACGACGGTCAACCCGTCGGTCGCCGAGGTGCGCGACCTGCTGCGCGAGCAGACCCTGCGATGATCGACGCACGCGCGCTGGGCAAGACGTACCGGGGTCGCACCGGAGACGTCGTCGCGGTCCAAGCCCTCGACCTGGCCGTCGCGGACGGCGAATTCTTCGGGCTGCTCGGGCCGAACGGCGCCGGCAAGTCGACGACGATCGGCATGCTGACGACCCTGGTCAGGCCGACCCACGGTGGGGCGCAGATCGCCGGCCACGATGTCGTGCGTGACCCGGTCGGCGTTCGTCGATGCATCGGGGTCGTCTCGCAGTGCAACAGCCTCGACCTGGCGCTCTCCGTCTCGGACAATCTGGCCTTTCGCGGCCGGTACTTCGGGATGCCGCGCCGCGCGGCGGCGGCGCGTGCCGATCAGCTGCTCGACATGTTCGGCTTGACCCAACGCCGTGATGCCATGCCGCGTGAGTTGTCAGGCGGCCAGGCACGTCGCGTCATGATCGCGCGGTCGATCGTGCACCGTCCGCAGGTGTTGTTCCTCGACGAGCCGACCGTCGGACTGGACGTGCAGACCCGTGCGCTCGTGTGGGACGTGCTGCGCGGGTTGCACGCAGACGGCCAAACGCTCGTGTTGACCTCGCACTACCTGCAGGAGATCGAATCCTTGTGCGGCCGGGTGGCGATCATCGATCACGGCGCCGTCGTCGCCGACGACACCGTCGCGCGACTCGTCGCTGACACGGCTCCGGCCTCCGGGCAGCCACAACTCGAGTCCGTGTTTCTCGCACTGACCGGGAAGCAGGTGCGCGAGTGATGACGACGGCGACTCCGACTGCGCGCGGGGCGTTCGCCGCCATGCTCGCCCGCGACCTGCACATCGTCCGGCATGACGCGGTGCCGACCTTCCTGCGCGCATTCGTCCAGCCCGTGCTCTTCCTGTTCGTGTTCGTGTACGTCCTGCCGCGCACGGCGGATGCTCCGACAAGGGTCGCCGACACCGACTACTCGACGATCGTCGCCACCGGGATGGTGGCGTTGCCGCTGATGTTCCAGTCCTTCGTCGGCGTGATGGTCCCGTTGGTGCGGGAGCTGTTCGTCGAAGGGTCCATTCAGGACCGGGTTCTCGCGCCGCTGCCGGTGCGAACGCTCGGATTGCAAAAGATCGTCGCCGGCGCCTTGCAGGGCGTCGTCGCGTCGTTGTTGGTGATGCCGGTGACGCTCGTGGCAGGCGCTGACACCTCGGTACACAACTGGCCGGCGTTCGCCGCCGTGCTCGTGACCGGATCGCTGGCCTCGGCGTCGATCGCGCTACTTGTCGCGACCCTGATCGCGCCACAGCATGTGCAGCAGCTATTCACGGTCGTGATCCTGCCGCTGTCCATGCTGGGCTGCGTGTACTTCCCGTGGGAGTCGCTGCACCGCATCGTCTGGCTACAGATCGTCGTCCTGGCTAATCCTGTCATCTACATGTCGGAGGGTATGCGCGCCGTGCTCACTCCAGGCACGCCGCACCTGTCGATATGGACCTGCGTGGGGGTTCTCGCGGGTACGTCACTCGGACTCGGCTGGCTTGCGACCCGGCAGTTCGAGCGGCGCGTCATTGCCTGACGGCCGACCGGACCACGGCGAGGACGTTGCGGGCGAAGACCAGCGCATTGCCGACGTCGGCGAGGTCCGCGCCGCGCCGCCAGTCCTGATGGAACATCTGTGCACCCGCCTGTTCGCGCAGCTGAACGATCTGCAGTTCGCGCGGCCCGTCGGCGCCGCGGGTCGGTGCCTCGCCGCCGCGGTCCCGCATGGTCTGCGCAGCACCGAACAGAGTTACGGCTTCGCGCGGTTGATCGGTGGCCGCCGCCGCGGAGCCGGCCAGGAACAGCAGCGGCGCGAGCCGAAGGGGCTGGCTGGGCAGCGTGTCCGCGAGAGCGTCGGCGATGTAGCGTGCTGCGGCGGGCGGGTTCTCGCGGGCGAGCTCGATCTCGCTCAGGGCGTAGTTCACCCAGCTGTTGAACGGTGCGGCGCCGGGGGTGCTCCGTGTCTCTCGGACGATCTTCAGCGCGAGGTCGAGCGCCGTTTCGAGGTCGCCGAGCCGACACAGCGCGCGTGCCTTGGCGGTTGTCATTCGCAGCGCGGCCACGAGCTGCCCCGATTTGCGCAGCGCGGGCACGACCTCGTCGACCAGCTCCACCACCGCGCGGTTGTCGCCGCGGGCAAGCGCGAGATTGATGTACTCCTGCTGGAGGAACGCAAGCAATCGCTGGTCACCGCTTGCGAGATCGATCTGGCGCGCCCGTGCGGCGAGCCGTTCGGCGAGCGCGAGGTCCCCCTGCGCGCATGCCACGCCGGCGAGCCGCTGTAGGGCGAGCCCGTGCGGTCCGGGCTCGTCGGCGACCGCATACAGCTCAGCCGCATTGGCGAGCGCGTGACGCGCCTCCCGAAGATCGCGAGACAACATCGCGAAGCCGCGAATCATGTACATCCCTGCCCGGACTCCCGGTGGCGTGTCCGCCGCACCGGCCAGCGCGCGGTCGAGGGACTCGGTGATGTCACTCCACCGACTCATCCAGTCCCACATCGGACGACAGCTCATCAGCAGTTGCAGCGCGGCGTCCGGATCCTCGTCGATCAAAAAGGCGACCGCCGCGCGCAGGTCGCCCGCGAAGTCGAGCAGCTGGCTGGTGAGCGCGGCGAACTCCGTAGGCTGGTCGACCCGGACCATGGTCGTGCGTGCGGCCACCCAATCGGCATGCCGCCGTCCGACCGGCAGGCGATCGTCGGAATGGTCGAGCAATTCACGCGCGTGCACCTTCATCGTCTCTAGCAGGCCGAACCGCGTGGCGTCGTCGTGGTCCACGCGCATGACCAGGGATCGGCTGACCAGCTTCGCCGTCGCTCGGCGGATGCGCCGCTCGTCGAGCTCGCCCTCGCCGCACACGCGGGTCATCGTCAGGAGATCCACCGGAGCCTCGAAGACGCCCATCCTGCGGTACAGCAGCCGTTCGTCCTCGGTGAGAAGCGCGTGGCTCCACTCCAACGCGGTGCGCAGCAGGTGATGGCGGGGGTCGCCGCGTCGGCGGCTCATTTCCAACAGGTCGAGCCGGTCGTCCAGCCCGCGGCGCAGTTCGTCAAGGCCGAGCGCAGCAGCAATCGGGGCGGCGAGTTCGATGGCCAGCGGCAACCCGTCGAGGGCACGGACGACGTCGCACATGATCGGCGCCACCGTCTCGTCCACCGCGAACGTCGCGTCAGCCTCGCGCAATCGGATCGCGAGCAGGCGCACCGCGTCATGTTCGATGGCCTCGGCCGCGGTGATGGCTGTGGACATCGCCGGGATCGAAAGCGGGGCGAGGCGCCATACGGCCTCGGCTGCGACGCCGAGCGGCTCGCGGCTGGTGGCGAGCACCCGCGCAGCTCGGCAGCGGGCGGTGACTGCGTCGACGAGGTCGGACGCGGCGTCGGCGAGGTGTTCGCAATTGTCGAGGACGAGCAGTGTCGGTCGGACGGCGAGCGCGTCGACAATCGGTCCGACCGCGTCCGGCGACGTCCCGACGTCCACGCCCAACGCCTCGGCTACGGCGACGCCGAGGAGCGCAGGTTCCGTGACCTGGGCGAGTGCAACAAAGCATGCGCCGTCGCGCGCCGACCCCTCGATGGCCAGCTCGATGGCGAGCCGCGTCTTGCCGACGCCCGCCGGGCCGACGACGGTCACCACCCGCGAGCTCGCGAGCAACGCGCGTACCTCGCCGAGTTCCTCCTCGCGGCCGACGAACTCGGACTCCTTCTGCGGGAGGTTGACGGTGAGCGCGACGAGGGCGCGCGGCGGTAGGGACGGGTTCGGCGTGTTGTCGCCCGCGAGCTGGTGCAGCGTGGTGTCGCCAGGGATGCCGGCGATCCGGAAGCGGCCGAGGTCGATGAGCGGCACCGTGTCGCCACCGGCCGGGAGCAGTTGCGCGGTCGTGCCGGACACCAGCACCTGCCCGTGGTGGGCCGCGGCGGCCACGCGTTCGACCTGGTGCACGGCGAGTCCGATGTAGCGCCCGTGCTGCGGAGTTGCCTCACCGGTATGCACTCCTGTTCGGTGCGCGACCGGCGCGGTGCGGGCCTGGCCGGCACGTGCCGCTGCGGCCGCTGCGGTGACGGCGTCGGCCGGTTGCGCGAAGGCCGCGGTTAACCGGGTGCCGGCGTTCTCGGCGACGCTGCCGCCGTGTGCCGTGACGATGCTGTCGAGGATTGCGCCCATCTCGGTCACGGAGGTGGGCCACCGGGCGACCGCGTCGTCGTCCTCGGGCGGATCGAACTCGAACCTGACGAACGTCACCGTGCCGCTGGGCAGTTCGGCCTGCGTGCGCCGCAGCTTCGGGTCGCGCGACAGGACGGCCTGTTCGAGTTCGCGCCAGCTCGGCCCGGGGTCGAGCCCCAGTTCGTCGCGCAGCAATCGCCGGTATGCGCGCGCGGCGTCGATCGCGTCGTTGTCCCGCCCGAGCCGGTGTAGGGCTATCACTCGTTGCTGCCACAGCAGCTCGCGGAACGGGTACTGCGCGCACAATGCGTCCAGCGCGACGACGGCGTCCGAGGTGCGATCAATTTCTAGCAACGTGTCCACCCACTGCTCACGCGCCGTCACGCCGAGCTCTTCGAACCGTGCTCGCTCGGCAGCGACGCCGGGCAGTTCGTCGAAGCCGTCGAAAGCCGGGCCGCGCCATAGTGCGATCGCCTGTTCGAGCAGCGCGGCACGTCGCACCTGGTTGCCGTCCGCGTTCGCGGTCTCGGCGTCGGCGACGAGGGTCGTGGCCACGTCGAGGTCGACCGCGGTCGGGGCGCGGCGCAGCAGGTAACCGCCCGGCCGGCCGTCGACCGCAAGCTCGTCCTGGTCGCCGAGCGCGCGGCGCAACCGCATGACGACGTTGCGCAGCACGTTGAGCGAGTTCGCAGGGGCGCGGCGCGGCCACAGCTCATCGATGAGTCGTTCGGTCGACACCGGGCTCGGGCCCGCGAGCGCGAGGGCGGCCAGCAGCAACCGCTCGCGTCCGGCGAGCATGATCGGCCGGCCGTCCGCGGCGATCACCTCGAGCGGCCCCAGCAGCCGCAGCATCACGCGCGAACAATACCGAGCCGAAGTCGGGTGAGCTCCTCGTCCGGAACTGTCCTGCAGCTGTTGGACGGTCTCGTCTTCGAGTTCTACGGGTTCGGGACGAGGACGCCGCGTACCTGCTTGACGGTGAGGGTGTGCCGGGCGGTCGGGCCGGTGATGTCGCCGGTGATGTCGATCCAGTGACCGGTGCCGAGGCGGTACTGCGCGTGCCAGGTGACCGCGAGGGTGATGACGACCCGGCCGGTGTTCGTGTAGGTGTGGCCGGCGTAGTGCGCACACTGCGCCGTCTCGCACGGGTCGCGCACCTTGTCGTACGGCTTGCCCGGCGTTGTCGTCGTTTCCCGGCTGCCGTCGCCGTAGTCCCAGTGCGCGCTGACGAAGTGGACCCGCAGTTGCACCGGCTGCCCGACGACGGTCACCGTCGCCAGCGCTCGGTCGGGAGCGGTCACCGCCCACAGGATCGTCTCGGCGTTGACCAGTGCGATCGTGGTCCACGCGCTGCCGATCGCCACGCGCGGCAACAGCCTGACCGCCCGCTCGCGCAACGCCGCCGCGTCGATGCCTGTGGCGTCCACGGGGCACCAGGTGCGCGGTGCGGTCCACCTGCCGTTGATCAGGGTGAGCGTGGCGAAGACGTCGACGACGTGCCGCCGCCCGCTCGCCTTGTCCGTCATCCAGCACACCCGCTTCGGCCCGCACTCGGCGTTCCATAACCCCAAGTCGCTAGCCCGCCGCGGCTGCCCGCAATAGATGGTCTTGGTCGGCGCTGCCGGTGGCCCGGAGCGGCCCGGTGTGGTCGCGGGTTGGCAGCGGCCATCGACCAACACACCCTGTGCACCGCCGAAGGCCCCGCTACTGCCATTTATTGCGCACTTGCCTTCCGGGATTCGAGCTTCCGCGAAGGCGACTGATACGAATGAAAGCGCCACGACGATTGCGGCATAGATCGCAAGCTTCACTTCGAGACCCTCGGAATCATGTCGACGACGGCCCAGTCGGTTCGGCTCTGCTGGAGATAGATGCGTTCGCGGAAGTTGTGGATCGCGTCTAAGCCGTCGACGACGCGTCCGCTCGAATCGAGCACGTCTACGGATGTCACATCGAAGTAGACGTCCACTCCAGCGGCACCGTCTCGATTCGCAATCGGGGTTGAGCTGCGGATCTTGAATCGGTCGCCAACGAAATGTCTGTGCTTGTGGGCCGCGTCGTCCACAGCATCGGCCGCACTTCGGCACTCGACGCAG
>JAICKR010000119.1 GCA_025927835.1 Jatrophihabitans sp.
AGCCGGCGTCGACCAGCCGGCCGGCCGCGTCGGACAGGATCGCGCCGACCCGCTGCCAGTCACCCGCGTGCTGCAGTTCGGCCAGCTCACCGAACTCGACCGACCACAGGGTCACCGGTGCGCTCGCCGATCCGCCGAACCGCACGGCGATGCCCTCGTTCAGCGCCCGGTAGTAGTGCTCGCTGGAGACCCAGCTGGTCCCGCCGATCAGGCCCAGCCGCCGCATGCTCACTCGTCCGCCTCGAAGACGGGACGGATGTCGCGGGCGGCCTGGATCTCGTCGTTGCTCGCCCCGGCGGCCACCATCGGCCAGACCATCGCGTCGGCGCCGACGGTGAAGTCGACGACCACGGGCTGGTCGTCTATCTGCAGCGCCTTCTCGATGGTGGCGTCGACGTCGCTCTTGGTCTCGCAGCGCAGCCCGACGCAGCCCAGCGCGTCGGCGAGCTTCACGAAGTCGGGGATGCGGTGCTTGTGGGTGCCGAGCTCGGTCTGGCTGTAACGCTGCTCGTAGAACAGCGTCTGCCACTGGCGCACCATGCCCAGGTTGCCGTTGTTGATGACGGCCACCTTGATCGGGATGCCCTCGATGGCGCAGGTGGCCAGCTCTTGATTGGTCATCTGGAAGCAACCGTCGCCGTCGATCGCCCACACCAGCTTGTCCGGGCAGCCGGCCTTGGCCCCCATCGCGGCCGGGACCGCGTAACCCATCGTCCCGGCACCGCCGGAGTTGAGCCACGTGTTCGGGTTCTCGTACTTGATGAACTGCGCGGCCCACATCTGGTGCTGGCCCACGCCCGCGGCGTAGATCGTGTCCGGCCCGGCGATCGCGCCGAGCCGCTCGATGACGTACTGCGGGGCGAGCGTGCCGTCGGCCGGCTCGTCGTAGCCGAGCGGGTAGGTGTCGCGCCACTGGTCGATCTGGCGCCACCAGCCGCCGAGGTCGGCGCGGTGGTCGGCCGCGAACTCGGCCTCGAGGGCGGGGATCAGCTCGAGCAGCACCTCACGCGCGTCGCCCACGATCGGCACGTCCGCGACGCGGTTCTTGCCGATCTCGGCCGGGTCGATGTCGGCGTGCACGATGGCCGCGTTCGGCGCGAACGTCGACAGCTTGCCGGTGACCCGGTCGTCGAAGCGGGTGCCCAGCGCGATGAGCAGGTCGGCCTTCTGCAGCGCGGTGACCGCGGAGACCGAGCCGTGCATGCCCGGCATGCCGAGGTGCTGGCGGTGGCTGTCCGGGAATGCGCCACGCGCCATCAAGGTGGTGACGACCGGGATGTCGGCCAGCTCGGCGAGCTTGCGCAGCTCGACGGTCGCCCGTGCCTTCAGCACGCCGCCACCGACGTAGAGGACCGGCCGGCGTGCGGACGCGATCAGCTTCGCCGCCTCGCGGATCTGCTTGCCGTGCGGACGGGTCACCGGCCGGTAGCCCGGCAGGTCGATGTGCGGCGGCCACGAGAACGTCGTCCGCTCCTGAAGGACGTCCTTGGGCAGGTCGACGAGCACCGGGCCGGGACGGCCGGAGGCCGCGAGATGGAACGCCTCGGCGATCGCCTGCGCGACGTCGTCGGCCGACTGCACGAGGAAGTTGTGCTTGGTGATCGGCAGCGTGATCCCGGAGATGTCGGCTTCCTGGAACGCGTCCGTGCCGATCATCGGGCGCCCGACCTGGCCGGTGATCGCGACCATCGGCACCGAGTCCATGTACGCGTCGGCGATCGGCGTGACGAGGTTGGTGGCGCCAGGGCCTGACGTCGCCATGCAGACCCCGACCTTGCCCGAGGCCTGCGCGTAGCCCTCCGCCGCGTGGCCCGCGCCCTGCTCGTGCCGAACCAGGATGTGCCGCACCTTGGTCGAGTCGTAGAGCGGGTCGTAGGCCGGCAGGATCGCGCCGCCGGGGATGCCGAAGACCACGTCGGCGCCGACCTCTTCGAGCGAGCGGACGAGCGCTTGCGCGCCGGTGATCGTCCCGTCTGGCGTGCCGGTTGCCATGCCTGCCTCATTTCGTCCGACGCCGTTCGCCGGACAGCATTTGTCCAACAAAAAACCCCTCGTGCCGTTGCACGAAGGGCTAGCGCGTCGCTCGGTCCTGGTTCGACCTACGCGACGCGCTCGATAACGAGTACCAGCTTGCGCACGATCGAGAGCCTACACGCGCCGATTCGCGGGGCTCAATGGGATCTGCCGCACTCGTGCGCAGCGGCCTGCCGGATGCCTCCGAAGGACTTTGGTCCCGCCCCTTGTAAAATCCGGGTTAGTTTGATGTACTGATCGTGCGTGGGACAGGGGAACCGCACAAGGGGAGTGCGAGCCGGGGGCCGCGGGGAAGTACCGCAGTCGCCTCGATAACCCGGACGGTCCCCAATGGCCATTTTCTTCTCCTCTCGCACCCAAAATCCGACGACCCACCGCGTGCACCGGCTCCGCGCCGCGCTCATGGTGCTGGTGCTCTGTGCCGGTATCTGCGTCGGACTGATCGGTGCGGCGGCCCCTGCGGCCGCCACACTGCCGCCGCGCACGGCGTACGAGAACGACATCGCGTGGGCCGTGAAGCGGCTCGTCAACGCCGAGCGTGCGCTGCACGGGCTCAGGCCCGTTTACATGGACAACTCGCTGCGCCTGTCGGCACGCCGGCACAACGTGCAGATGGCGAACTTCGACCAGATGTCGCACCAGCTGCCGGGCGAGCCGTGGTTCGGCCGCCGCGAGCAGCTCGCCGGGTACTGGTGGAACTGGGCCGGCGAGAACATCGGCTGGAACAGCGACATCGGCGTGGCTGGCGCGCTGTTGCTGCAGCGGCTCATGTACAACGAGCAACCGCCCAACGACGGGCACCGGCTCAACATTCTCAACTCGCACTACCACAACATCGGAGTCGACATCTTCTTCGACCACGTGAATCACAAGATGTGGCTGACGACCGACTTCGGGCATCGCTCTTAGGGAAGGCGCGGGCACCGTAGCGGGGCCGTCTGCGCCAACGTCAGTCGCAGACGGCCCCGTTGGCGGCCGAGCCGACAAGCTTCGCGTACTTGCGCAACACCCCGAAGTCGAACTGCGGCTCGACGGGCTTCCACTCCGCGCGCCGCCGTTCGAGCTCCGCCTCGTCGACGAGCAGGTCCAGCGTGCGCGCCGCCATGTCGAGGCGCACCCGGTCGCCGTCCGCGATCAGGGCGATCGGACCGCCGACCGCCGCCTCCGGCGCGATGTGCCCGATGCACAACCCGGTCGTGCCGCCGGAGAAGCGGCCGTCGGTCAGCAGCAGCACATCCTTGCCCAGCCCGGCGCCCTTGATCGCGCCGGTGATCTGGAGCATCTCGCGCATGCCCGGCCCGCCCTTGGGACCCTCCCACCGGATGACCACGACGTCGTTGGGCTGCAGGCTCCCGGCGGCCAGCGCGTCCATCGCGGCCTGCTCGCGGTCGAACACCCGCGCGGTCCCCTCGAAGACGTCGCGATCGAAGCCCGCGCTCTTCACGACCGCGCCGTCGGGCGCGAGCGAGCCGCGCAGGATCGCCAGGCCGCCGGTTCGGTGGATGGGATCGGCGAGCGCATGGATGATCTTGCCGTCCGGGTCGGGCGGCTTGATGTCGCTGAGGTTCTCGGCGACGGACTTGCCGGTCACGGTGAGCGCGTCGCCGTGCAGCAGGCCCGCGTCGAGCAGCGCCTTCATCACCACCGGCACGCCCCCGATACGGTCGATGTCGGTCATGACGTACTCGCCGAACGGCTTCACGTCGGCCAGGTGCGGCACCTTGTCGCCGATGCGGTTGAAGTCGTCGAGGGTGAGATCGACCTTCGACTCGCGGGCGATCGCGAGCAGGTGCAGCACGGCGTTCGTCGACCCGCCGAGCGCCATCACCACGGTGATGGCGTTCTCCAGCGCCTCCTTGGTGATGATGGTGCGCGCAGTGATGCCGGCATCGACCAGATGCACCGCGGCCTCGCCGGAGCGCTCCGCGTAGTGGTCGCGTCGTGAGTCGGGCGCCGGGGGTGCGGCGCTGCCGGGCAGCGACATGCCCATCGCCTCGGCCGCGCTCGCCATCGTGTTGGCGGTGTACATGCCGCCGCACGCGCCTTCGCCGGGGCAGATCGCCCGCTCGATGGCGTCGACCTCGTCCCGGCTGATCTTGCCGGCCAGGCAGGCGCCGACCGCTTCGAACGCGTCGATGATGGTGACGGTGCGATCGCCGAGCCGGCCGGGCAGCGTGGAGCCGGCGTAGAGGAAGACTGCGGCCACGTCGAGGCGGGCCGCGGCCATCAACATGCCGGGCAGCGACTTGTCGCAGCCGGCCAGCAGCACCCCGCCGTCGAGTTGCTCGGCGCGGAACACCGTCTCGACCGAGTCGGCGATGACCTCGCGCGACACCAGCGAGTAGTGCATCCCGCTGTGCCCCATCGAGATGCCGTCGGACACCGAGATCGTGCCGAACTCGAGCGGGTAGCCGTCCGCGCCGCGGACGCCGATCTTCGCCTTCTTCGCCAGCCGGTCGAGCGACAGGTTGCACGGCGTGATCTCGTTCCACGACGACGCGACACCGATCTGCGGCTTGCGCCAGTCGTCGTCGCCCATACCTACCGCACGCAGCATGCCGCGCGCCGCAGCGCGCTCCAGCCCGTCCGTGACGATGCCGCTGTGCGGCTTGCGATGGTGCCTTCCGGGCGGCGTGCTGCTCACCCGAAAAACCTTACGGGTAGCGTTCAAATGTGTCCGCAGTGCCACCGTCCGCACGCATCTTCCGGCTGCCTCGGCTGACCTATCTGGTCGTGCTGTTCCTGCTTTTCTGCTGTGCCCCGATCGCGTTCACGGTCAACGGCATCGAGGGTGAGGAAGCCGTCGTCGGCCCACAGACGCTGGTGCTGGTCGTCCCGCTCGTGGCCGCTGTCTTCATCGCGCGCGGGGCGACGATCACGAGCGCCGACGGCATCACGATCCGCGCCGCGTTCGGCCACCGCTTCCTCGCCTGGGACGAGGTCCGCGGCCTCTCGGTCGCGGGACGCAGCGTGTACGCAGTGACCGCAGACGGGTCGTGGCGGCTGCCGTGCGTGCACGTCGCGAACCTGCGCACGCTGTCGCAGGCCAGCGGCGGCCGGCTGCCCGAGGTCGCCGCACCGACCCCCAAGTTCGCCCCTCAGCGCCGCCGTCGCTGACCGCGACACCTGGGCTCAGTAGCCGGCGGCCACTTCGTTGACCAGCGGCTCGGCCGCGCGGTAGCGCAGCAACTGCTCACGGACCAGCGCGTACGCGCGTTCTTGCCAGCCCGCGGTGCCGCCTCCGACGTGCGGCGTCAACAACAGGTTGGGGGCGTCCCACAACGGGTGCTCGGGGGGCAGCGGCTCGGGCTCGGTGACGTCGAGGAAGGCGTGCAACCGCTGCGCGCTGAGTTCGGCGAGCAGCGCGTCGGTGTCGACGATCCCGCCGCGGGCGACGTTGACCAGCAGGGCGTCGTCGGGCATCGCGGCGAGGAAGGCGGCGTCGACGAGCTGTGTGGTCTCCGGCGTGCGCGGCAGAGCCAGCACGACGACCTGATGCTCGGGCAGGAGCGCGGGCAGTTCGTCGATGCCGCGCACGTCCGTGCGTGCCCGCCGAGCGACGAGCGTGACCTCGCCGTCGAAGGCGCGCACCGCGGCCGCGACGCGCACCCCGATGTCGCCAGCGCCGAGCACCAGCACCCGCCGGCCGGTGAGCCCGCCGGTGAGCGTCGGCGCCCAGCGATGTTCGCGGCGGGCGTCCTCGAAGTCGGGCAGCCGTCGCAGGACGGCGAGCATCCCCGCGATCGCGAGCTCGGCGGTCGAGGCACCGTGCACGCCGCGGCCGTTGTAGAGCCGCACGCCCTGCGGCACAACGGGCAACCACGGCTCGACGCCGGCGGACACCAGTTGCACGACCTTCAGTCCCGGCAGCGCGGCGAGCGCCTCGGCCGGTGGCGGCGGCGCGTCGTAGCGGCCGACGAAGAACTCGACCCGGCCCGCCCCGGCCGGCGGTTTCCCGGTGCCGTCCCAGACGAGCACCTCGATATCGGCCGGCAGTTCGCCCACGTACTCGACGGCATCGGGGGTCGGCAGGCTCGCAACGATCACGATGTGGAGGCTACGGCTCGCTGCCCGGCGCACAGGTGGGCGAGGCACACTGGCCCGATGCACCGCGCGCGCCCGCTCCTGCTCGCCGGCGCGGCCGCGGCGTTGCTCGCGGGCTGCGCGACGAGCGGTGGCGGGGCACCGGCTCCGACGTGGGTGCCCAGCCCGCAGATCGGCGCCGGTGGGGACGGGCCGGGGGCGCAGGCCAGTCCGATCGTGCCCGTTCCGTCGCAGCCCGGCGGTGGCGGTGGCCAGGGCGGGGGCAGCGTCGGACCCGGACCCACGGGCGGCGCCTCGTCGAGCCCGGGCAGGCGCATCGACCCGCTCGTCGTCGCGACGCACCTCACCGCGCCGAGCGGGCTGACGCTCCTGCCGGACGGCTCGGCGCTGGTCGGCGAGCGCACCACGGGGCGCATCGTGCGGGTGCAGCCCCAGCCCGGCCGGCCGGTGCCGACCGTGCGCGTGCTGGGCGGCCTCGACACCTCCGGCGACGGCGGGTTGCTCGACCTCGCGCTCTCCCCCACCTACGGCGAGGACGGGCTGATCTACGCCTACATCACCACGCCGACCGACAACCGCGTCATCGACTTCACGCTGCACGGGCCCACGACACCGGTGGTCACCGGCATCCCGAAGGGAACCAGCGGCAACACCGGGCGCATCGTCTTCGGCGCCGAGGGCGATCTCTACATCGGCACCGGCGATGCGGGGCGGCCTGCGCTGGCCGCCAACCCGCGCAGCCTCGCGGGCAAGGTGCTGCGGGTGAACGACATCGGCGACCCGGCCGTGGGCAACCCCGTCGCGTCCTCGCCGATATTCACCAGCGGCCACCATGTCGTGGACGGGCTGTGCCCGGTGCCGCGCAGCAAGTTCGTGCTGGAGGTCGAGAGCGGACCGGACAAGGTCAACCTCATCGAGCGCGGTGGCTTCTACGGCTGGCCCGCGACATCGAAGCGACAGCGCATCGCGCCGATCCTCACGCCGCCCGCGCAGTACGCCGGGCCCGGCGGGTGCGCGGTGCTCGCCGGCCGGCTCTGGATCACGTCACTCGACGCCCAGGCGCTGGTCTCGACCGCGCTCTCGACGACGGGCAACCCGCAAGCGAAGCGTTGGACGCCGGTGCTCACGAAGCGCTACGGACGGCTCAAGACCGTTGTCGCCGCCGACGACGGCGCCCTGTGGCTCACCACGTCCAACCGGGACGGGCACGGCACGCCGGTGCCCGCCGACGAACGCGTCATCCGCTACGTGCCCAGCGCATCGGTGGGCCGCTCGCCGCTCTAGACGGTATGACGTGACCGCCTCGGTCTGAGGCGGTTGCGGGCTGGGGCCTCGCTCACGCAACTTCGTGGGTTACCGGGCAGGGGCTGCCTGCTCGGCCTATCCGACATGCGTGGGAGGCCCCAGTGCTTGTTGAGCGTACGAGTGTTGGGCTCGATGTCCATGCCCGTTCGGTTGCCGCGGCGGCGATCGACGGGATGACGGGCGAGCTGAAGCGGGCGCGGTTGACGCCGTCGCACGATCACATCCGGTCCTGGCTCGGCGAGCTGGGTGGCCCGGTCGCGGTGGCCTATGAGGCCGGCCCGACCGGGTTCGGCTTGTATCGATCCTTGACCGCGGCCGGGATCCGATGCGTGGTCGCTGCACCGTCGAAGATCCAGCGGCCCTCGGGGGATCGGGTCAAGACCGACGCCAGGGACGCGGTGCATCTGGCGCGGCTTCTTCGCCTGGGCGAGTTGACGCCAGTGGCGGTGCCGACAGTCGAGCAAGAAGCAGCTCGTGATCTGGTCCGCGCCCGTGAGGAGTGCCGTGGTGATCTCATGCGCGCCCGGCAGCGGCTGTCCAAGCTGCTGCTGCGCCATGGCAGCGTCTACTCCGGCGGGAATGCGTGGACCGACAAGCATGACCGATGGTTGCGCCAGCAGCGTTTCGACACGACCACGACCAGGTTGACGTTCGAGTCCGACTACGAGGCGGTGCTCACGATCAGTGCCCGCCGCGACCGGCTCGACAAGACGATCACCGCGATGGCAGCGGACAGCGAGTTCACCCCGGTCGTGCACCGGCTCGGCTGCCTGCGCGGGATCTCCACGCTGACCGCGTTCGCCCTCGCGGTCGAGATCGGCGACTGGCACCGCTTCACCGGCAACAGCATCGGCTCCTTCGTCGGACTGGTGCCCAGCGAACACTCCTCCGGGGCCTCGCGAGTGCAGGTTCGATCACCAAGACCGGCAACACCCACGCCCGGCGACTGCTCGTCGAGGCCGCCTGGCACCACCTTCCCCGTTACGCACCCGGGCCGACCATGCGCCGACGTTGGGAACTCGCGCCTCCTGCAGCGCGCGCACGCGGTGACGCCGGCAACCGGCGCCTGCACTCGCGCTGGGTCGAGTTCAACCTGCGGCACAAACGCGCCGTCATCGCCAACGTCGCCATCGCCCGCGAACTGTCCGGCTGGTGCTGGTCACTGGCCGTCCTCGAGTAACCCCCCGAAGCCGCTTCGTCCCGCGCAAAGGTGAACGGCAGCGCGAGGAGCGACCCGCGAGCTGACTATGAGCAGCCGGCCCGGCGACGCTCGACTCTAGACACGCGACCCGCTCCAGCCGAACACCGTCATGCGGTAACCAACCCGCGCATATCAGTCTGACCGCGCGTCGCCAACGACACGCTCGCCACCAAACGCAGCGACGAAGCACGAGCCGCCGCCGGGGTCACCCCTCGGCGGCGGCTCACCCACGCCCCTTGACAGAAGCGCACTACATATCAGTCAGATATCGGCCTTGGCCCGCACGGCCTGCCGGATCTGGCGGATGTTGTCGCGCAGCATGTCGGAGACGAGTTCGTCCGTGCGCGGGTCGGCGAGGACCTCGAGGATCACGCGCAGCGTCGTCTCGCTCGTCTGCTCGATGAGCCGGTCGTGGAACGGCACCAGGAAGATGCGGCCCGCAGTGGGATCGTCGCGGATCTTCTCGGCGACCATCTGTTTGATCTCTTCGCGGTTCTCCTCGATCGCGGCGGCGATGTTGCGCGTGTAGTTGCCGGTCTGCAACACGTCGGCCACCTCGTCCAGCACCGCGATGGTCAGCGGCCGCTTGACCACGGTCACGACGCGGTCCGATGCGCGGTTGATCAGCCGGACGACGAACGGCTCCCGGATGCCGCGCCGGATCAGCCAGCGGCTCGCGAACCCGGCGACGACGGCCAGCGCGATCGCGCCGAGCCCGATCCAGAGCGCGAGCGTGAGGTCCGAATGGTCGGCAGCGCGCAACACGCCAGAAGCATGCCCCGATCCGGGTCGGCCCTCCCGGCGTCAGTCCGCGGCGCCGAGCTTCGCGAGCAGGATGTCGCGCACCGCGGCTGCGTCCGCCTGCCCGCGGGTCGCCTTCATCACCGCACCGACCAGCGCGCCCACCGCCGCGACCTTGCCACCGCGCACCTTCTCCGCGACGTCGGGGTTGGCCGCGATCGCCTCGTCCGCGGCCCGCTCCAACAGGCCGGTGTCGCTCACCACCTTCAGCCCGCGCTCGGCAACCACGGAGTCGACGTCGACGCCCGTCTCGAGCACACCGTCGACCGCCTGCCGGGCCAGCGCCACGGACAGCGAGCCGTCGGCGACGAGCGCGATCACGCGCGCGACGTCGGACGGGCCGATCCGCAACTCCGCGGGATCGACCTCGGCCTCGTTGGCCTTCTGCGCGAGGTAGCCGAGCCACCAGTTGCGCGCTTCCCCCACCGGCGCACCGGCCTCGACGGTGGCCCCGACGAGGTCGACCACCCCGGCGTTGCCCATCGCCACCATGTCGGCGTCGCTGACGCCGAGTTCGTCGCGCAACCGCGCCCGGCGCGCGGCAGGTAGCTCGGGCAGCCCGCTGCGCAGCGACTCGACCCACTCCGGGTCGGGCGCCATCGGCACGAGGTCCGGTTCGGGGAAGTACCGGTAGTCGGTCGCCTCTTCCTTGCTGCGGCCGGAACGCGTCTGGCCGGTGGCTTCCTCGAAGTGCCGGGTCTCCTGAGTGATCTTGCCGCCCTCGTCGAGTACCCCGGCCTGCCGGATGATCTCCGAGCGCACCGCGCGCTCGACCGAGCGCAGCGAGTTGACGTTCTTGGTCTCGGTGCGCGTGCCCCACGCACCCGAGCCGGCCGGAGCGAGCGAGGTGTTCACGTCGCAGCGCAGCGAGCCCTGCTCCATGCGCACGTCGCTGACGCCGAGCGTGCGCAGGATGTCGCGCAGCTCGGTCACGTACGCGCGGGCCACCTCCGGTGCCAGCGCACCCGTCCCGGCCACCGGCTTGGTGACGATCTCGACGAGCGGGATGCCGGCCCGGTTGAAGTCGACGAGCGAGTAGTCCGCACCGTGGATGCGTCCGGACGTGCCGACGTGCGTGTTCTTGCCGGTGTCCTCCTCGAGGTGCACCCGCTCGATCTCGACCCGCACCGCGACGTCGCCGACCATGACGTCCAGGTAGCCGTTCACGCACAACGGCTCGTCGTACTGCGACGTCTGGAAGTTCTTCGGCATGTCCGGATAGAAGTAGTTC
>JAICKR010000190.1 GCA_025927835.1 Jatrophihabitans sp.
ATGGTGAACAAGGCGGTCCGGCACGGCTGGCCGGCCAACGACGGCCTGATGCCGCTGGTCATGACCTACACGGCCGACGGCGCGGCCCAACTCGGGCAGGGCGACGCGCAGCGGCTCACCGCGGGCCTCGCGGCGATCCTCGCGCTCGACGGACGCGGCCCGGTACTGGCCGATTTTGCGGGTCGGGCGGTGACGGGCACGGTGTCGCTCGCCGACGACCGGGCCGCGCGGTTCGCGGTCCAGCACCGCGCATCGGCCGCCACTCACGACCAGCCGGCCCTGCGAGTGCACGCCGCCGGGCACGACCTGCTCCGACCCGACACGGCCGTTTCCGTCGGCCACATCGGCTGGGATGCCCTCGCCAGCCTGCGGAAGACGGCGCGGCTGTTCCGGTCCGCGCCGAAGGACGCTCCATCGCCCGCGGGGCGCGAGGTGCCGGCCGTCATCCTGACGCTTCCAGGGAACGACGGCGAGGCGCTGGCGGCGCGGATCGCGCACCTCGACCCGTACGGTGTCGCTGTCGTCGACGCCCCCGGTGGGCGCTCCGTCCTCGTCCTCGCCGGTGGCGGCGCGGCGGAGGTGCTGATGGAGCTCCCGGCCGGCCATGCCTCGTTCGCCCTGTTCGCCCGCAGGTTGCGGGAGACCGGCGGCCGGCATGCGTTGATCATTGCCGACGCGGCGGCGGCGACCGGCAACGGCACGGTCTACGGGCTGTTCGAGTGCCATCAACCGGTCGCAACCCAGCCGGCGAAGAAGGCGACGCCACGTCGCCGCGCCGCGACCGCGAAGGGGACCACGCGCCTGCGGGTCACTATGCGTGAGGTCGAGCCACGCGTCGAGCGGGTGATCGACGTCCCAGCTGGCATCACCCTCGATGAGCTGCACCTGGTGTTGCAGGTCGCGCTCGGCTGGACCGACTCGCACCTGCACAGCTTCACCGCCGACGGCGTCACCTATGCCCGCCCGCACGAGGAGTACGAGCACGACGAGGTCGACGACCGCGGCGTGCGGCTGTCCTCGCTACCGGCGCACTTCGTCTACACCTACGACTTCGGTGACGATTGGGAACACGAGGTGGAGGTCCTCGGCCCCGGTGGCGCGGAGCCCGGGTGTGTGAGCGGGGAGGGGTCGTGCCCGCCCGAGGACTGCGGTGGGACGTCCGGCTACGCCGAGCTGCTCGAAGTGCTCGCAGACCCGCGGCACGACGAGCACGAGGACATGACGATCTGGATCGGTGACCGGCTGCGTCCCTTCGACCTCGCGGCAACGGACGCGAAGGTGCGCAACATCGCCGGCCAGACCCCCGCGACCGTCCGCATGCTGCTCGACCTCATCGGGGAGGGCGTCAAGCTGACCCAGGCCGGGCGGCTGCCGCGGGTCCTCGTGCGCACGGTGCAGGAACAACGTCCCGACTGGTTCTACAGCGACCGGCCCGCGAGCACCGAGGACGACTCACCGCAACTGTCGGTGCTGCACGAGCTGCTGCGCCGCGGCGGAGTGCTGCGACTGGCGAAGGGCGTGCTGCGAGCGACCAACGCGGCCGCGGACGAGCGCGAGATCGTGCGCCGCATCCGGGCGTGGTTCGAGCAGGCCAGCTTCGAACTCGTGGTGGCCGAGCGCGCGCTGGCACACCTCGCCGCACGCGGGCCGATGACCGACGGGGAGCTCGCGGCCGCTGTGTACCCGTGGCTCGGGCACGGCTGGCGTCGCGGCGACGACCCCATCACCGAGTACGACGTGAAGCAGCAGCTCTGGCGCCTCAGCACGGGTCTCAAAGCGCTCGAGATGATCGCGGTGGAGCGGGGCACGTGGACGGCCGGGCCGTCCGCGCTGACGGTCCTGCCCGGCCCGGTGCTGCTCGCTGATCTCGTGTAAGCGAGGTGCGGCCGCCCGCATGCTGAAGTGGTGAGCGAACCACCTGACGTCGACGACACCGAGCGTGCGCGCTGGAATGCCGTCCGTTCCGCGATGCCCTGCACGTGCCCGAGGGCGCCGGCCCCTACGCAGCCCGGCTCGAAGCGCTGCTGCGTCGCATTCCCGACGGCTGGGGACGCTGGGTCAGCTGCGACGCAGGCTGGTTCGAGCTGATCGTCGATCTCGACGCGGCGTTGAGCGCGCTGGATCCCGACTACCGGGTTGAGCAGGTCAAGGAGAAGTTCGGCACGCTGCGCTACTACTGCACGCCGACCAGCGAGGACGCTGACGTGTGGTGCCGGTTCGACGATCTGGTGCGCGTCGCGGAGGACCGGTCGGCCGAGACCTGCGAACGGTGCGGCCGGCCCGGCCGGATGTGCCGCTCGTCGATGCGCTGGCTGAAGACGCTGTGCCGCGACTGCGCAGCGGCCAGTGGCTACGTGTCGCCGGCGTGAGCAGGCTGCGACGAAGCAATCGGACCTAATGAGTGCGAGCGCCAGCAGAGTCTGAAGCGTGCGCAGCCTGTCCCAGCCAACCGTGTGGTCTCCAGCGGGAACAATCCTTGGTCCTGAGCAGGAGTCAAAATTGGTCCTGAACGGGACTGAAAGCTGGTCCTGAGCGGTACTCTGTGGCTATGGCCGATTACCGGGCGCGCCTCATCGATGAAACGCTCGCCGAGCTCATTGCTCAGCTGCCGGCTGTCTCGATCACCGGCCCGCGGGCTGCGGGAAAGACGACGACCGCGCGGCGTCACGCAGCCACTGTCGTCCGCCTGGACCGTGAGGCTGAAGCGGCGGCCTTCAGAGCCGACCCGGACGTGGCCCTTCGCGGGATGCCGGAACCGGTCCTGCTCGACGAGTGGCAGGAGGTGCCAGGTGTGCTCGGAGCGGTCAAACGCGCGGTGGATGACGACCCTCGCCCGGGACGCTTCATCCTGACCGGCAGCGTTCGTGTCGACCTCGACACGCAGATGTGGCCGGGCACCGGAAGACTGGTCCGCCTTCCGATGCAGGGCCTCACCGTACGTGAGACCGACGGGCGGATAGGTGGCCAGCTGTTCCTCGACCGCCTCGTCAACACCGACGTGGATCTGTTGGGCCCGGCGGACGACACGGACCTGGCGGGGTACCTCGATCTGGCAATCCGGAGCGGATTTCCCGAACCGGCGTTGCGGCTGACCGGGCTGGCGCGTCAGACGTGGCTGGACAGCTACGTGGACCAGTTGATCACTCGCGACGTGCCGGCGATCGGTGGAGCACGCGATCCCGAGCGCATGCGTCGATACCTCGAGGCACTAGCAGTGAACAGTGCAGGGGTGGTCGAGGACAAGACGCTCTATGAAGCCGTCGGCATCGATCGCAAGACCGCTGTCGCCTACGACCAGCTGCTGAAGAACCTCCTCGTGCTTGAGGCGTTGCCGAGCTGGGAGTCAAACAGGTTGTCGCGACTCACCCGGCTGGCCAAGCGCTATCTGATAGACCCGGCGGTGATAACGACCGTGCTGCGACTCGACTCGTCGGCAGTGTTGCGCGACGGAAACCTGCTCGGCCGGCTCATCGACACCTTCGTCGCCGCGCAGATTCGAGCCGAGCTGGCGCTCGCGACGTCGAGGCCACGGTGGTATCACCTTCGCGACAAGAACGGGCGCCACGAAATTGATCTCGTCATCGAGTTCGGCGGCGGGCGGGTGGCTGGGATCGAGGTCAAAGCTGCCGCCGCACCGAGCCGCTCCGACGCCAAGCACCTCGAATGGCTACGCGACGAGCTCGGCGAGCGCTTCATCGCCGGCGTCGTGCTGCACACCGGCCCGCGCACCTTCGGCCTCGCCGATCGCATCATCGCCGCACCCATCAGCACGATCTGGGCCTAACGTTTCGCCGACTTGTATGGTGTGGCCACTACGTCCACGACCCGACCTCAGGCGCGAACTCGACCTGCCATACCGCAGGGTATGGTCAGGCGACAAACCATGATCATCGGGTAGCCATTTCGGTAGCCATTTGCTTCGTTCGCCGTTGTTCGCGCTGTTCGATATCCGTCCGGATCCCGGACGACCGCGTCCACGAGGTGACGGCCGGCGAGACAGCGAGATCGACCTCGCGGACCGGTTCCTGGACCGCTCTTCCGGATCTAGTCGGCCCGGTAGTCGGTCGCGCGGTCGACCTGCTCGTACACGGCCGGCCCGATCGGGCGGCGCTGCTCCTCGGCAATGTGGCCGAGCAGCCCGGCGGTCCTGGCCAGCAGCGCGAAGCCGCGCAGCATCTCGACCGGTAACCCGAGGTCGGCCAGCGCCGCGCCGCACACGCCCGCGCCGTTGAGCGGCAGTGTGCGGCCGATGATCGCGGGGTGGACGCGGCCGATGGCCTCGAACAGCCGCAGGTGCGGTCCGTACACGCCCGACTCGTGAGCCAGCGCGATGAGCACCGGCGTGCGCGGATCGGTGACCTTGTGGACGGGGTGTCCGAGGCCGGGCAGCACGCGCCGGGCCGCGCGCGCCTCGGTCACGACCCGGGTCGCCAGCTCGTCGTACGCGGCGTCCTCGTCGGGGACGGGCCCGGTGGCGAGCGCTGTCGCGAGCATGCGGCCGCAGTCCTCGGTCGTCCCGAGGAAGCGCGAGCCGCCGCCCAGCAGCCCGGCGGCGAGCGCGCCCTGCACCGACTCCGGCGCCCCGGTCAGCGTCAGCCGGGCGGCGATCGCCGAGGGCGTGAGGCCGTGGTCGGCCAGCGCGACGAGCACCGCCTCGAACACCCGCAGCTCGCCGGCGCTCGGCCGGCGCTGCGCCACGAGCCAGAACGCGAGCTCGCCGAAGCCGACCTGGCCCATCAGCTCGCCGGCGAGGTCGTGGCCGAGCAGCGTGATCGAGTCGGCGTCCGAGCGGCCGATCGAGGTCGGGTACTCAGTCACGGTGCAACTCCTTGCTCGGCGTCGAACTCCCCGGCCGGATGGCCGGTCGGCAGCTGGTGCTTCGCGACCCGCTGCGTCGGCGTGCGGGGCAGCGCCTCGATCTGTTGCCAGTATCGCGGCACCTTGAACGCCGCCAGCCGCTCAGCGGCCCACGTCCTCAGCACGAGGAAATCGGCGGGACCGTCCGTCACGACGAACGCCTTGACCTCGTCCTCGGACAGGTCGGACGGCACGCCGACGACTGCGCATTCGAGGACAGCCGGATGCGCCGCGATCGCCTCCTCGACCTCGAGCGGCGACAGGTTCTCACCGCGCCGGCGCAGCACCTCCTTCTTGCGCGTGACGAAGGTGAACACACCGTCCGCGTCGCGGGTGACGATGTCCCCGGTGCGCAGCCAGCCGTCCGCGTCGATCGCCGCCGCCGTCTCCTCCGGCATCTCCCAGTAGCCGGGCGTCACCGCCGGGCTGCGCAGCAGCAGCTCACCGTGGTCGGTGTCGTTGCCGTCATCGTCGACGACGCGCGCTTGGTTCACCACGCCGAGTTCAGGGTGCTGCCGCACCGTGCCCAGCGTGCCGAACAGCCGCTGACCGCGCGGCCAGATCAAGCCGTACGGGCTCTCCGACATCGCATAGCCGACGACGACGCGGATGCCGAAACGCTCCTCGATCTCCAGCTGCCGCTCGCGCTCGGGAGCCGGTCCGGTGTAGCACAGCCGCAGCGGGTTGTCGGCGTCGTCGGGACGTTCCGGCTGGCGCATCAGGATCTCGAGCATCGCGCCGATCGCGTTGAACTCGGTAGCGCCATGGCGGCGGGCCGCGTCGAGAAATCCGGACGCGGAGAAGCGGGGGAGCAGCACGAGCCCCGCGCCGCACGCGAGCGAGCCGAGCGTCGAGTAC
>JAICKR010000009.1 GCA_025927835.1 Jatrophihabitans sp.
CATCGCCCGGCCGGAGCTCGCGTTCGTCAACGGCGACGACGGCGGCGTGAAGATCGTGGGCAGCGTGGAGGCGCTCGGGCGGCGCATCCCGATCACCGTCTCGACGCGCGTCCGCACCGCCAAACGCAAGCTCGTCGTCTCGCCCGTGCGGCTCGAGGGACTGCCCCTCGTCGGCATGCTGCCGCAGCTGCCCGACCTCGAGATCCCGGTGAACCTGCCGCTCGGGCTCGAGTTCACCGACGTCGCGACCGAGCCCGGCTACCTGGTGCTGACCTTCTCCGGCACCGAGATCAACTTCGTCCCCGACTCCGAAGCGGACTGACGCCCGGCACGCATCGTGTGCCACGCCTGGCGCACGCCGTAGACCGCCCAGGCGACTCCGGTGAGAATCAGCACCGCCACGATCCCGTCCAGCCACCAGTGGTTCGCGGTCACCACGACGACCAGGATCGTGGTCACGGTGTGCGCCGGACCCAGCCAGCGCCACCGGCTCGGACTGATGCGCCAGGCGTAGTAGCCGACGATGACCGCCCAGGCGACGTGCACCGATGGCATCGCGGACAGCTGGTCGATCGCCAACCCGTGGCTGTAGACCGACTGGTCGGTGAGCCGGCCGGTGTCCACGAAGCCGGACAGCATGCGGGGCGGCGCGACCGGGACGAGCTGCACGAGCAAGCAGCCCAACGTCGTCCACGCCATCACCTGCCGGACCGGGCGGTACTGGTCGCGATGCCGGACGAACAGCCAGATCAGGAACGTCAGCATCATCGTCATGTGCATCGCCGCGTAGTACAGGTTCGCGGCCTGCATGACCGTACGGTGACCGAGGATGAGGTGCTGCATGCTGCGCTCGGAGGGCAGGGGTAGGAACCGCTCCGCGTGCTCGATCCAGCGAGCCCGTCTGTAGGCGTCATCCGTGGACGCGCCGGACAGCTCCCCCGCGAGCCGCCACAGCCCGTACAGGACGCCGATCACCGCGGTCTCCCGCGCGAACGCCCCGACGTTGCGGGCGAGCTTGTTCTTCGAGAGCGCGAGCAGCCCCCCACCCGCGGTGAGGACGGCGGCGACCTCGAAGGAGTGCTCCCAGGTGAGCCCGACCGTCTGCACGTCACGACTATGCCCGGTGCCGCCGACCCGAGCCACTGACATGCGCGGTGCGAAATGCCAGGATGTGCGCGTGGCAGGCCGGGCCGGGTTCGCTGCGCCGCAGGACGAGAACGCCGCGCGGCTGCAGCAGCTTGCCCGGGTGACGAGCGAGCTCGGTGCGGCCGAAACCATCGACGCGGTGATCGAGGCGGCCGTGAAGCACCTGGCCGATGCGATCGGCGCGGCCGTCACAACCCTGATGCTGCGTGACGGGGACGAGCTGGTCCTGGTCGGCGGTCATGGGCTGCAGGACGGGATAGCCGAGCGCTGGCACTCGTTCCCGATCGCGCACGACAACCCGGCGAGCGAGGCGGCCCGCGAGGCGCGGCCGATCCTCGTCCGCGACCGGGACGACATCGCCGCGCGCTATCCGGACATGGTCGACGACACCCCCGAGGGCCGATCCGTCGTGGGCCTGCCGCTGGGCGCGGTCGGCGTGCCGGTCGGCGTGGCCGGGCTGACCTTCGACGAGGGCTGGCTGCCCGGGCCGGGCGAGCTGGACCTGCTGATGACGTTCGCGGAGGCGTGCGGGCAGGCCATCCGCCGGGTAAGGGCGCGGGCCGAGGCCGAAGAGAGCGCCCGCCAGCTGCAGTTCCTCGCGGACGCGTCCGCGGAACTGGCGGGCAGCCTCGACTACCGATCGACGCTGGCGAAGGTCGCGGACCTCGTCGTGCCGGGGCTCGCCGACTGGTGCGCGGTCGACGTCCTGGAACGCGGCGAGCTCACTACGCTCGCCGTCGCCCACGCCGACCCGGAGAAGGTCGCCTGGGCGTGGGAGCTGCAGCGCCGCTATCCCCCGGACCGCGACGCGCCGACCGGGGCGCGGAACGTGGTGCGCACCGGTCAGAGCGAGCTCTACGAATCGATCACCGACGAGATGCTCGCCGCCGGCGCACGCGACGAGGAGCACCTGCGCCTGGCGCGCGAGCTGCACCTGCGCAGCGCCATCGTGGTGCCGCTGCGCGTGCACGACCGCACGTTCGGCGCGATCACGCTCATCCGGGCCGAGACGGCGCGTCGGTACGGCCCGGCCGACCTGGCGATGGCCGAGGACCTGGGCCGGCGGGCCGCTACGGCGATCGAGAACGCGCAGCTGCACAGCGCGACGAGTGATGTCGCGCGCGAGCTGCAGCGCGCAGTGCTGCCCGCAGACCTGGACACGATCGCGGACTGGCAGGTCGCGGCGTACTCGCAACCCGGCGACGAGTCCGGCGTCGGCGGCGACTTCTACGACGCGGTGCCGCTGCCCGACGGCCGGCTCGCGGTGTTCATCGGTGACGTGATGGGCCACGGTGTGCAGGCCGCGGCGGCGATGGCGTCGCTGCGCGCCTCGGTACGCGCGTTCATGTCCGTCGATCCCGCACCGGCCGCGGTGCTCGACTACCTGCACAAGATGTTCGACCTGCTCGCGATCGCGCAGCTCGTCAGCCTCGTGTACGTCGTCATCGACCCGGATACCGCGAGCCTCGATCTCGTGAACGCAGGCCATTACCCGCCGCTGATCGTCGGCAAGGACCGCACCGTCCGCTTCGCGAACACGCCACCGCGCCGGCCCCTCGGCATGGAGCGCGACGTGTGCCGCTCGGCGACCTTCCCGTTCGACGCCACCGACACGTTGCTGCTCTTCACGGACGGGCTCGTCGAGCGGCGCACCGAGAACATCGACGAGGGACTGGACCGGGTGCGGGACAAGGCCGAAGTGCTGACCGGCGCGGATCTGCAGGAAGGGCTGCGCCTACTCGTCGAGCGGGTTCAGCGCGAACGGGGCGACGACGACGTCACCGCGCTGGCGGTCCGCGGCGCCTGACGTCGAGCGCGGGCGATATGGAAAAGTAGCCGCGTGGCCGGGCTCAGCGTCGAGGTGACCGCGGCGGGCGACCGCTCGCTGGTGCGGGTCGTCGGTGAGCTGGATCTCGACTCGGCGGCCATCCTGCGCCGGCCGGTCGAGGCGGAGCTGTCCGCCGAGCCGGCGCACGCCGTCACCCTCGATCTGGCCGAGTTGACCTTCGTCGACTCGAGCGGGCTCGCGCTGCTCGTCGAGCTGCGCCGGCTGGCGAGCGGTGCCGGCGTGCAGCTCGACATCGTCAACGTCCGGCCCGGACCGCAACGCGTCATCTCGATCGCCGGGCTGGCCGAGACACTCGGCGTGCCGCCCGCACCGCCGCATGAGTAGTCGTGCCGGAGTTGTCGTCACCGGCACCGAGGTCCTGACCGGCCGGGTCGTCGACCGCAACGGCCCGTGGCTCGCCGAACAGCTGCGGATGCTCGGTGTCGACATCGCGCACATCCTGGTCGTGGGCGACCGGCCCGCGGACCTGCGCGAGGCGCTGACCTTCCTCACGGGACTCGGTCTCGACCTCGTGTTGACCTCGGGCGGGCTGGGTCCCACTGCGGACGATCTGACCGCCGAGCTGGTCGGCGACTTCCAGGGGCGCCCGTCCGCCCTCGACACGGAACTCGAGGAGCACATCGGCGGCATCGTCGCGCGGTTCAGCGCCGGCCGCGGCTGGCGCCTCGACCCGGAGGCGACCGCCGCCGGCACCCGCAAGCAGGCACGGGTGCCCGCCGGAGCGACGGTCATCGCCCCGGTGGGCACCGCACCCGGGCTCGTCGTCCCGCCGCCGCCCGATCGGGGCGGGCCGCCGATCGTGGTGCTGCCCGGTCCCCCGCGCGAGCTGCAGGGCATGTGGCCGACCGTCGTCGCCGACCCACTGGTGCAGGCGGCGCTGCGCGGCCGTACCGAGCTGCGGCAGCGCACGATCCGGCTGTGGGGCACCCCCGAGTCGGAACTCGCCGCGACGCTGCGGGCCCAGGGCGACCAGCTCGCCGGGCTGGAGATCACCACCTGCCTGCGCGACGGCGAGCTCGAGATCGTCACCCGGTTCGCGCCGCCCGCCCAGGATGCCTACGACGCCTTCGCCGGCGTACTCGGCTCGGTCTACGCCGAGACGATGTTCTCGCCGGACGGGCGCACGGTCGACGACGCCGTCGCCGCGGCGCTGCTCGCCGGCGGGTTGACGATCGCGACCGCCGAGTCGTGCACCGGCGTGCTGCTCGCGGCCCGGCTGACCGAGCGACCGGGCTCATCCGCGTACGTGGCCGGGGGCGTGGTGAGCTACTCGAACGAGGTGAAGGAACGCGAGCTCGGGGTGCCCGCCGAGCTCATCGAACGCGTCGGCGCGGTGAGCGAAGAGGTCGCCGAGGCGATGGCTGCCGGCGTGCGCAAGCGGCTCGGCACCGACGTCGGAGTCGGCATCACCGGAATCGCCGGTCCGGACGGCGGCACCCGCGACAAGCCCGTCGGTCTCGTCCATCTCTGCGTGCAGGACGCGACGCACACGATCGCGCGGCGCATCGTGCTGCCCGGCAATCGTGCCGACGTCCGCAAGCGCGCCGTGGTCGTCGCCATGCACCTGCTCCGCCAGCTTCTCGGCGGCTGACTCAACAGATCGCCGTCAAGGAGCGTGTACTGAGAGGCACCTCTGACGGGCGGTTGGCATGACCTTCGACGAGTTCGCGCGGACGGACCTTCCCGGTCTGCTGCGCTTCGCGAAGGTGCTGTGCGTCGACCGCGGGACCGCCGAGGACGTGCTGCAAGAGGTACTGCTGCGGGCGCACGCCAAGTGGTCCGAGATCGGCGAGCTCGATCGGCCGGCCGCCTACGTGCGTCGGATGATCGTGAACGAGTACCTGTCCTGGCGCCGCAAGTGGTCCCGGATCATCCCGAGCGCCGCAGTCGGAGCCGAGATGTCGACGCCGGACGTCGCCGCCGAGTTCGCCGACCGGGCGGAGTTGGTCGCCGAGATCGCCGAGCTGCCGCCGCGGCAACGGGCGGCGGTAGTACTGCGGTACTACGCCGGCCTGAGCGACGCCGAGATCGCCGCCGACCTCGGCTGCAGTGCCGGAACAGCCCGCTCGCACCTGTCTCGTGGGCTCGCGACGTTGCGGGTGCGGATGCTGGCTGCCGAAGAACCCGGTGAGGTCAATGAACGACTTGCGAACTGAAGACGAGCTCCGCGCCGCGCTGGACGCGCTGAGCGACGGCGCACCTGACAGTGCCGACGTGCTGCCTCGAGGCTCGGTGCGAGCCGCGCATCGCAGGCGCCGGTCGGTGTGGCTCGCGCCCGTCGCTGTCGCGCTTATCGTCGTCGGACTGGCCATCGGACTTGCGCAGCGCGGTGATCACACCTCGCTGCCGAGCGGGGGCGGCGACCCGCGGGACCTCGTCGGCGTCACCTGGAAGGTCCTCACCATTGACGGCCAGTCCCCTGACCAGTTCCTCGCGCTCAAGATCGAGCCGAACGGTCGGTTCTACCAAGGCGTCGGCTCCTGCGATGGACTGCAGGGCCGGCTTCGGCTCACCGAGACCGAACTGGTCACCACGTCACGGCGCCCGTCGTTCGGCCTCTGTCCGGTTCGACGCGGCGAGCCTGCGGCTGAACGACAGACCACTGCCACGCTCGGCAAGATCTTCCGAGGCAGCGCTTCCTGGTCCCTTCGCAACGGTCGACTCACCTTGAGTAGGAGCGGCGCGCCGACTGTCGTGTACGGCCACAACGGACGCGCCACCGAACTCCGCCAGTGGACCTACCACGGCGTCGGGATCAGCGTGCCGGCCACGTGGCCGAAAAACGCCGAATTCTGTGACGCCGCGACCGAGAACACTGTCATCTACCCGGACGCCGGGCACCTGCTGTGTGGGAAACAACGCGCACCGGGCGTCTCGTCGGTCGAATTCGCGGCGTACAACCCGCAGATTGACGACCACCTGCCACACGCCGGAGTGCCATCTACGGTGCTGATCGACGGTGTGGAAGCGCGCGAGGTCGTCGCGCCACCCTCGACACGTCCCGGCGGCAGATTCGCCAACGCATTCGTGATGAGCCTGGTGATTGCGTCCAGAGGCGTGACCGTGACGATTGCCGCCCCGTCCTCCGAAGCGGCAAGCAACCTCGAACAGCAGCTCTACCTCGTCCACCCATAGCGGATCTTCCTGCGCCTGGTAGGCCATAGCCCACCAGGCGCAGGAAGATCGCGGGCGAGGGGCGCTTACGCGCGGATGGGGATGCCGGCGGCGGTGTCGTCGGCCAGGATCTCGAACAGCGCGCGGTGCTGCGCGTGCAGCGTCTCGCTGCGGCCGCTGCGTCGGTCGCGCACGATGATTTCCGCCGTGCCGATCTTGCTGTTGATGCAGTACTTGTAGCCGCCCGGCGGGTTGCCGTAGCGCAGTCCGACGAAGTCGTCGCGGTCGGCACTGATCCGTCCGGAGATGCGCACGGAGTCGTCGCCGGTCGCGAAGTCCCAGTGGAAGTAGCCGTAGCTCGCGCGCGCCCGCATGGCGCGCCGCATCGATACGAGCGAGTACTCGCGCCCGCCGTGACGCAGCACGAGCGTGGTCACCCACGGCGTGACGAGCGGGCCGCCGAGGCGCGCCTTCGCGGTGGCCACCTCGAGGAAGCTGTCGGGTGCGTCGTCGAAGCCCGCGACCTGACCGAAGGCGTAGCGGTGCGTGTGCTGGCTGCCCCAGTTGTGGTTCTGACTGCCCACCCAGTCGGTGACGTCGACGACGCGGTCACCGACGGTGTACCGGCCGGAGAAGCGCGCCATCGGCAGCGGCACCAGGCTCTTCGCCTTGGGGAACCCGCCGGCATACATCCGGTCGGGCAGCAGCAGCACGGGCGACTCATCACCCTGGTACCGGAGGTCCCAGCTGATCTCGCCGGCCGAGCCGGACAGCGCCCCGGGGCCGAGCCGGGCGTCGCCGACCTGCACGTCGAACTCGTCGCGGGCGAAGTGGCAGTCGGCTATCGGGAACTCGCGCTTGGCCACCGCGTGCTCGCCTGTCTCACCGTCGAATGCGACCGCCCACAGCTCGCCGACGGCCATCTCGGGTCGGGCGGCCGGCGCGAAGATCGTGTACCTGAGCCAGAACGCGAGCGGACGCTCCGGATGGTTGGCGCGCTGGTAGAAGCTCTCGTAGTGCCCGGCCCGCCCCGGCTCGTACACGGCCCGGTCGAGCAGCCAGCGGTCGCGATACACGCCCACACGCACGTCCACGGTGCAGACAATATTTGCCTCGCGCCATGCTGTCCGGTCTGATGAGGGCCATGTTGGTGGACGTGCCGGACGGCAAGGACCCGATCACGTACGTATGGGGCGAACTGGTCCCCGGTATCGGGCCGGCTGCCGCCAGGTTCTCCGGTGCGGTCTACGACCGCACGACGCTCGGGCTGCGCGAGTTCGAGGCGGCCCGGCTGCGCATCGCGCAGATCAACGGCTGCGTCTTCTGCCTGGACTGGCGTACCGAACGCGACGGAGTGAAGGTCGAGGACGGGTTCGACGGCGCGGTGGCGAACTGGGCGACCAGCGACGCGCTCGACGAGCGCGCGAAGCTCGCTGCCGAGTACGCCGAGCGCTACGCCGTCGACCACCACAACATCGACGACGCGTTCTGGCAGCGCATGCTCGCGCACTACTCGCAGGCCGAGGTGGTCGAGCTGTCGATGTGCATCGGCTGCTGGATCGGCTTCGGCCGGCTCAACCACGTGCTCGGGCTCGACACCGCCTGCGTGCTGCCCGCGCACTGACCCGCTACGGCCGGCGCGGCACCCCGAGTGCCTTGCTGACGGTCGCGTCGAACACCGGACGCGGCGTCAATCGCGCCATGAGCGCCTGCGCCTTCGCGCTGGCGCCCGTGACGTAGCGCGCCCGCGGCCGGCGCGCGGTCAGCGCGCGCTCGATGGCGGCGGCGACGCCGTTCGGGTCGGCGAGCATCTTCTGCACCCGCGGGATGCTCTTGCGGGCGTTCGCGAGGTGCTTCGCGTACAGCTCGCGGTGCGCGGGGCCGACCATCGCCAGCGCCTCGTCGAAGGCGGTCTCCGCGTCGCGCCAGATGTCGGTGTCGGTCTGCGCCGGCTCGATGAGCGACACCTTGACACGCCAGGGCCGCAGCTCCATGCGCAGCGCGTCGGCCATGCCCTCGACCGCGTACTTGGACGAGTTGTACGCGCCGGTCATCGGGGTCGACACCCGTCCACTCAGCGACGATACGAATACGACCCGGCCACGCGTCTCGCGCAGCCGTGGCAGCACCGCCTGGGTGACTGCGATCTGACCGAACAGGTTGACCTCGAACTGCTGGCGCCACCCGTCGATCGGCACCGCTTCCACCGGCCCGCCCAAAGCCCAGCCGGCGTTGTTCACCACGCCGTTGAGGTCCTGCGGCAGCACTGCGTCGAGTGCTGCGATGTCATCGGCCGACGTGACGTCCAGGTGGACGGGCGTGATGCGCCCCGGCGCCTCTGCGGTGAGCGCCGTCCCGTGCTCCGCGTTGCGGATGCCGGCGAACACGTCCCAGCCGGCACGAGCCAGACGCAGCGTCGTGACCCGTCCGATCCCGCGTCCGGCGCCGGTCACCAGTACCTTCGGCATGCCCCGGACCCTAGACCGCTGTCGGCGTGCGCGCCTGGCGGGCAGGATTGGGCTCAACGACAACGAACCCGGAGGCATTCATGGCTGACCACGTATATCGCGTCACCGAGATCGTCGGCAGTTCGCCGGAGAGTCTCCAGCAGGCCGTCCGCAACGGCGTCACGCGCGCAGGTCAGACACTGCGCAACGTCGAATGGTTCGAGGTGACCGAGATCCGCGGCCAGGTGGAGAACGGCGAGGTTGCGCACTTCCAGGTGGGCATGAAGGTCGGCTTCCGCCTCGACGACGCCTGAGTCCCGCGCTCAGCTCGCTTCGATGGCGGCCTTGATGCGCTGCGCGAACGCGTCGGCGTCCTTTGCGGCGGCCTTTCGGGCCGGGCCGACGAACAGCTTGCCGAGGCCGTGGCCGGCGAAGGAGTTGAAGACCGTCACGCGCGCCTGCGCATCGCCGACCCGTTCCAGGTCGTAGCCGCCCTCGGTCACGGTGACGAGATTCTTCGAGCGCTCGCTCCAGCGCAGCGTGGTCGGCGCGTCGAAGCCGGTGAGCTCGAAGCGCCGATCGGTCTTCATGCCGGCGTCCTTGACCTTGCTGACGAAGACCGTGCCGAGCCGCGACGGCCCCTCGGGTTCCTTCTGGATCTCGAGGACGCGCGGGCTGAACTTCGGGTCGTTCGTCCCCTCGGCGAGGAACGCGAAGACCTCGTCGATCGGCCGGTCGACCACCGCCGTGCCGCTGTACTGACCGGGCATTGTTTGCCTCCAAGCGTGCGACTGCGCGACAGCGTAGCGCCGCCGGATGAACGTCGCGTCAGACCGAGACGGCGCTCGACTTCGGGTCGACGAGGATCTTCGCGTGCGTCTCGGGATCGCCGAGCGCGCTGAATGCGTTGTCGACGCCGGCCAGCCCGACGGTGCCGGTGACGATCCGCGCCGGATCGACCTTTCCCTCGGCGAGCAGGTGCAGCGTGTCGCGGAACTCGGGCGGCGTGTACCCGAGGACGAAGCGCAGGTCGATCTCCTTGTTGATCGCCATCGACGGACGGAACCGGTCGGGCTCCATGCACACGCCGACGACCACGACGCGCGAGTAGAGCGGCGCGCTGGTGATGACGTCCTCGATCACGCCGGGCACGCCGACGCACTCGAAGACCACCGGGTGCTTCGGGGTGGCGAGGCCGACCGCCTCGGCCACCTGCCACACGCGATGCCACGGCAGCGGCAGCCGGCGCAGCTTGTCCATCGTCCCGACCGCGAGGTCGAAGATCTCCCCCGCGGTCGTGAGGTGGCCGTGCTCGCCCGCCGAGGCGTACGGCGACTCGACGCCGGGGTCGACGACGACGTCGGCGCCGCAGGCCTGCGCGAGCGCGCGCCGCCCGGGCGAGAAGTCGCTGGCGATCACGGTGCGCACGCCGCGCGCCTTGAGCATGCAGACGACCGCGAGCCCGACCGGTCCGCAGCCGATGACGATGCCCACCTGATTCTTCGCGATCTCGCTGCGCCGCACCGCGTGCAGCCCCACCGCCATCGGCTCGGTGAGCGTGGCGACGTCGGTGGCCAACCCGTTGGGCACCGCGAACGTCAGCGACTCCTGGACGAGCATCTGCTCGGCATAGCCACCGGGAGCGTGGACCGAAAGGCCGACCGCGTGGACGTCCTTGCCCTTGCGCAGCAGGGGCATCGACACCACGCGGGTGCCGGCGCGCAGGGAGCGCCGCGATCCCGGCCCGTGCTCGACGACCTCGCCGCAGTACTCGTGGCCGAGCACGACTTCCTGGTCGGAGCGCATCAAGCCGTCGTAGCCGACCTCGCGCGCGACGTCGGCGGCCTCGTCGGCGTGCAGGCGCGCATGCAGGTCGGAGCCGCAGATGCCGCAGCGCAGCACGTCGATCAGCAGCTGCCCGCGTCCTGGCGTGGGCGCCGGGAGCTCGGCGACCTCGAGCTTGCCGTTCTTGCAGGTAACTGCCTTCATGGCGCTCCTAGAGTCGGGTCATGACCGCGGGCCGAGCCCTGAGTATCCGCCTGGCCGAAATCACCATCGACTGCGTCCAGCCACAGGTCGTGGCGGACTTCTGGGCCGCGCTGCTCGGCGGCACGCTGCACACGCCGCTGCCCGGCTGGCTGCGGCTGGGCACCGTCGGCGGGCCGACACCGGCGCTGAACTTCCAGCCGGTGCCCGAGCCGAAGGTCGGCAAGTCCCGCATCCACCTCGACCTGCTCGTCGACGACATGGCGCAGGCCGTCGGCCGGGTCACCTCGCTCGGCGGGCGGTGGCTCGGCGAGCGGCACGACTACGACGAGGGGACGGTCTGGGTGCTCGCCGACCCGGAAGGCAACGAGTTCTGCATGGTGCAGTACTTCGCGCCTGCCTGAGCGCGCGCGTCACCAGGCCGGCGGGTCGGCGCCGAGGGCGCGCGCCGGCACGGCCCAGTGCAGCGGCGCACCCGTGACGTGCAGCGGCGCGGCGACGCGGTGCACCGGCCCCCACGACGTCCGCTCGAGCTCGCCGTCGAGCACTGCCCCGGCCGGTTCGGGTGCGGCCTCGGCACGGCCCGCGTCGGCGAGCAGCGCAGCGGTGCGGGCGAGGGACAGCCGCCAGCGGCTGCCCCGGGCTTCGCAGCGGCGCACCGCCAGACCCCGCAGCGCCGCCGCGGCCATCAGGTAGCCGGTCGCGTGGTCGAGCGCCTGCACCGGCAGCGGCGTCGGCCGGTCACGCCCGTACGCGCGCATGCCCTCGTGGGCGATGCCGGTGCTCATCTGCACCAGGCTGTCGAAACCGCGCCGGCGCGACCAGGGGCCCGTCCAGCCGTAGGCGTCGAGCGCGACGTCGACGAGTCCGGGACGGAGCCGCTCGCGCTCCCGCAACCCGAATCCGAGCCGGTCGAGGGCATCGCTGCGGTAGCCGTGCACCAGCACGTCGGCACCGGCGAGCAGTTCGCAGAACCGTTGGCGGTCGCGTTCGGCGTGCAGGTCGAGCCGCGTCGTGCGCTTGCCGCGCAGCACCTCGGGGATCACGCCGGGCTCGTCCCACTGCGGCGGGTCGACCCGCAGCACGTCGGCACCCCAGCCCGCGAGCAGTCGGGTGGCGACCGGGCCGGCCAGCACCCGGGTCAGGTCGAGCACCCGGACGCCGCGCAGCGGCCGCTCGCCGGCCGCGCCCGCCAGGTCGAGCGTCTCGGCCGCATTCGTCTGCTCGAACGCGACCAGGGGTTCGGCCGCGACCGCGAGGCCCTGCGGATGCCGCAGCCACTGGTCGGCCGTGCGCATCGCCGCGGCCGCACCGCCGGCGGCCACGACGGCCCGCTCCAACTCCCCCGCAGACCAGCCGCGCACCGCCTCGTCGACCCGCGCCGGATGCGCCGGCACGTCCAGCACGTCGAGCGCGGCCGCGCGGTGGTGCGGCACGTTGGTGTGCAGCCGGATCCAGCCGTCGCCGGTGCGGTAGTCGCCGGCGATCGCGTCCCACATGTGTGGCAGCTGCCAACCGACGGGCCGGATCGTCATGCCGAACCAGTGCGAGACGAGGTCGCGGTCGACGGTGATCTCAGCGGGCTGCTCGTGCAGCAGTCCGTCCAGGCACACGCCGGCCGCCGCGACGGACGCGACGGCGAGCTCGGTGACGCGAAAGGCCGAGGGCAGCGAACCTGTGCCGGTCACGCGCACGTTGCCGGCCGCCCGGGCGCCCAAGGCGTCCAGGGTCGCCGAGATCAGGTCCGCACCCACGACCCGACGCTACGTGGCGGGTCCGCCCGAAATTCGCCGCTCAGCGGCTGGGGCTGCACAACCTCGAGTCGACGTTCTCGTCGCCGCCGGTGCTGACGTGGGCGGCCGGGAACTGCCGCCTGGTCGACGCCGCCGTGGACGCGGACGCCGCGGCCGCGGCGCGCACGGCCGTCATCGAGCGTCCCTCGACGACCTGGTCGAGGCTCTGTCGGGCCGGGGCGAGCGGTACCGGGGTGCGACGGCGCGTGAACGCCGCCGACAGCAGCGCACCGACACCCATGGTGAGCGCGCCGGCGACGGCGTCGAGCAGGTAGTGGTTGCCGGTCGCCATCACGACGACGGTCGTGGCGATCGGGTAGGCGATGCCGAGCGCCTTCACCCAGCGCCGGCGGGCGTACATCGCGATGAGCACGCCGCACCAGATGGCCCAGCCGACGTGCAACGAGGGCATCGCGGCGAACTGGTTGGTCAACGCGCCGAGGCCGCGCGGCACGCTGCCCTCACCGCCCCACCAGCCCCAGTCGCGGGTGGCGGCCAGCGTGTCCTGCAGCCCGGTGCCGGCGATCATTCGCGGCGGCGCCGTGGGCAGCAGCATGTAGCCGAGCAGGCCGAGCGTGGTGCTGAACGCGAGCGCGGTGCGTGCCGGCCCGTACTGCGGCCGGTGCTTGCGGTACATCCAGACGAGCACGACCGGCGTGACGATGTAGTGCATCACCGAGTAGAAGTACGAGGCGATCACCGCGAGGAAGGTCGCGTGCCCGAGCATCCCGTTCAGGAAGCGCTCGGGGTCGACGTGCCAGACCCGCTCGAGATGCATGATCGCGCGGCCGTTGGAGAACGCGGACGGGATGTCGACGTCGCCCATGCCGCGGACGAGTTCGTACGCGCCGTAGAGCACGCCGATCAGCAGGAGTTCGCGCCACCAGCCACCTCGGCGACTCGGCGCGAGCCACTTGCGGACCGCTGCCAGGGTCGCGCGGATCCCCCCGGCCGACCGGCCAGGCGGGAGCACGATCATTGGCAGCACGTTAGGCACAATATCTGTCGGCGCCAGTTATTCCCGGAACCATCCCGGCTTGTTCAGGGATGTAAAACCCGGGTGAGTGGGAGAGCTCACTCCACGGTGAATGAGCGCATGACAGCGAGACGATCCGTCGTGATGCCGTCCACCCCGAAGTGGCGCGCCTGCCGGGCGCGGCGCGGGTAGTTGATCGTCCACGCCACGACGGTCGGCACCCGCGTGTGCAGGGCCGCGACGACCTCGCCGGAGAGCAGCGATTGGCGCACCGACACCGCCTCGTCGGGCAGCGCCGGGCCGGCCAGCACGGCGTGCAGATCGGCCGCGTCGCCGACCGTGCGCCAGGTGCGAAAACCCGCCGCGCGCAGCGCGTCGAGATCGCCGGGCCGGCCGCCGCACGCGATGTATCGGGGCTGCCCGGTCAGCGCACCCGCGAGCGCCGCCACCAGCCGTGCACCCCGATCGGCGCTGCGCTCCTTGAGATCGAGCAGGACGTCGCACTGGTCGGGCACGCGGGCCACGACGTCGGCCAGCAGCGGGTCCCGAGAGCCTCGCGACCGCGCGCGCAGCCGCCAGTTGTCGCGTTGGAGCAGCGCGCCGAACGGCACGTAGTGCGAGACGAAAACACCGTCCTCGCCGGCGAGCTGCACGTCGACCTCGAACACTCGCGCGCCCGCGGCGGCGAACCGCGCGCACCCGTCCCGGCTCGGCGGGGTGCGGTGCGCGACGAGGAGCACCGGCCCACCCTACGGACGCGAGTCGCTCGTCACAGCACGCCGACGGGCGCCGCGGTCACCAGTCCGTGCTCGCCGGTGAGCGCGTCGATGATCTCGTACGAGCGCGCGATGCGCGCCGATTCGTCGATCACGATCGTGAGGGTCGGGACGTGCCGCCCGAGCCGCAGCGGCCGGTCGCCGTGCGGCGCGTGCGGTAGGTGATAGCCCCAGATGCCGCGCAGCGTCGTGGCACCGCGCGCACCCGAGCCGCGCAACTGACGCGTGATCTCGCGCTGGATCGGCCGGCCGCGGTGCAACTGTGCCTCGGAGGTGAACACCGTCAGCTGCTGCCATCCGGCCGCGTCCGTCGGCGGCCCGTCGACGGTCACACCGTCGCGCTTGCACACCTGCACCGGTGCGAGCGTGACGAACGGGTCGGTGAGCAGCTCGCGCAGCTCGGCCAGCGCACCGGCGATCGAGTCGCGCGCGCCGACCGCCACCACCTGGACCGGCACGTCCGCGTTGCGCGCGAAGAACCGGGCGCGGTGCCGCGTGCCGCGCAATGTGCCGTCGACGCCGAGCAGTGCACTCGCACCGTCGACGCCGCGGCGGTGCAGCACGTCGCACACCGCGACGTGGGCGGGCCGGCCGGCGACGCGGTCCTGCCGGCGCAGGTAGACAGTCAGCCGCACCGCGGCGGCGTCGACCAGCCCCGCCGGGTCGGTCACCGCCGGTGCGATCGACACCAGCCCGCGCGGGACGAGCGTGCGCACCGTCGTGCGCAACTGCTCGATCCGGTACGCGGTGTCGATCGCGACGGCGACCGCGGGCAGGTCTTCGGACAGGCTCAGCGAGCTGTCCGTGCGCAGGTGGTGGCGCAACCCGAAGCCCTCGACGCCGCGCAGCAGCATGGAGGCGGCGATCTCGTGGCCACCGAAGACGTCGAGCAGCGTGTCGGCGAGCAGCGCATCCGTGGCGCGCATCCGCTCACCGAAGAACGCGGTCAGGATGAGCAGGTCGTCGCTCATGAGTGCGTCCCGATCCAGCGGCCGAGCGCGGCCGCGGCGACGCCGAACCCGACGCTGAGCACGATGTTGAGGGCGGCCGACACGTGCTGGCGTTCCTCGTCGAGGCGCTGGGTCTCGAACATCCAGGTCGAGAACGTCGTGTACGAGCCGACTGCGGCGGTGCCGACGAGCAGCGATCTGTCGTGCGACAGGGTGAGCCCGGTGACCAGGCCGAGCAGTAGCGCACCGGTCAGGTTGACGACGAGCGTGCCGTACGGGAACTCGCGTCCCATGCGCGAGACCACGGCGGTGTCGAGCATGAGTCTCGCCACTGCGCCGCACCCGCCGATCAGCACGACACCGACCCAGAGCAGTGCGCTCACCGTGGCAGCCATGCGCGGCGGACGGACACGGTCGCGATGTGCACGGCGAGATAGCCGGCCACCAGGCTCGCCGCCGCGTAGCTGACGACCATCCCCCACGCACGCGCGTCGATCATCTTCAGCAGTTCGAGCTGCATCGTCGAGAACGTGGACAGACCACCGCAGAACCCGGTGCCGAGGAGCGGACGCCGGTAGCTGGACGGGGGCAGCCGCTCCTGTAGGCGGGTGACCGCGTAGCCGAGCGCGAACGCCGCGATCACGTTCACGACGAACGTCGGCCACGGGAACGACGTCGGGTGCTGCGGGTACGCGTCGGCGAGCGCCGCCCGCGCGAGGGTGCCGATCGCCCCGCCGACGAAAACTGCGGCAACCTCGCGGCGATCGAGCACGAGTGGCAACCTACCGAGCCGGGCGCTTGCGGTCAGAACGAGAACACGTTCTACTTTGCTCGTGCGATTCACCTACGCCGAAGCAATGACCGACTCGAGCTTCTACCTGCCGCTGGCGCAGGCGGCCGAGGCGGCCGGGTACTCGAGCATCACCGTCGCCGACAGCCTCGCGTACCCGAAGGAATCGGACAGCACGTACCCGTACACCGGTGACGGCAGCCGCACCTTCCTCGAGGACAAGGAGTTCATCGAGACGTTCGTGCTGTGCGCGGCGATGGGCGCGGTGACCAGCACCTTGCGCTTCACCCCGTTCGTGCTGAAACTCCCGGTGCGTCCGCCGGTGCTCGTCGCCAAGCAGGCGGCCTCGGTCGCCGCACTCACGAACAACCGGCTGGCGCTGGGTGTGGGCATCAGCCCGTGGGCGGAGGACTTCGAGATCATGGGCGTGCCGTTCGCGAAGCGCGGCAGGCGCATGGACGAGTGCATGGAGATCGTGCGCGGCCTGACCGCCGGCGGCTACTTCGAGTTCCACGGCGAGTTCTACGACATCCCGGCGATCAAGATCTCCCCGACTCCGACCGAGCCGATCCCGCTGCTCGTCGGCGGGCACGCGGACGCCGCGCTCCGCCGCGCGGCCGTGCGTGCGGACGGCTGGATGCACGGCGGCGGTCCGAACGAGCAGCTCGACGACCTGCTCGACCGCATCGCCGCGATCCGCAAGGCCGAGGGCGTGGACGGCACGCCGTTCGAGGTCCACGTGATCTCGCTGGACGCGTACAGCGTGGACGGGATCAAGCGCCTCGAGGATCGCGGCGTCACCGACGTCATCGTGGGATTCCGCATCCCCTACATCGTCGGTCCCGACCCGGAGCCGCTGGCGAAGAAGATCGAACACCTCAACCGCTTCGCGGAGACCGTCATCGCGAAGGTCACCTGACCGCTTTCTGTGGGCCTGCCGTGGAGCAGCCGCCGCATGGCACGGTCTCGACGTAACGTGCCGGGATGCCGTCGTCCCCGGGTGTCGCTGATTCCGCTCCGGTGCCCGCCGCGCCGGCGGATTGGCTGCGCGGCATCATCATCCGCCTTGCGGTGATCGGTTTCGGCCTGCTTGTTCTCGGGGTGGTGCTGGGCGTCGCGCTCGTCGGCCGACACGGCGGCGGCCCGTTGCAGAGCTGGGACAGCACCGTCGAGCGTTGGTACATCGTCCATCGCGACGGACTGGTCGGCGTCTCGAAGGTGGTCGCCACGTGGGGCGACGCGGCCCTGTTGGGCGTGATCGCGGTCGCGCTGACCGTCGTCTGGCTCGTCGCGGCCCGCTCGCTGCGCGGCCTGGTGCCGATCGTGGCGTACCTCGGCGGCGAGGGTCTGGTGTTCCTGATCCGCACGATCATTCATCGGCACCGCCCGCTGACGGCCGACTACCCGGCGCCGCACGCGCTCGCTGGCGTGCACGAGACGAGTTACTCGTTTCCTTCCGGCCATGCCGTCGCCGTGACCGCATTGCTGTTCGCGGTATTGGGCACCGTCGCGCTGGTCCGGCACTGGCCGTGGATGTGGCTCGTCGCGCTGCTGACGTCCTGCTTCGTCGCCGACACGCGCCTGGTGCTGGGCGTGCATTGGTTCAGCGACGTCGCGATCGGCATCCTGCTCGGTCTCGGTTGGGGTGTGGCCGTTGCCTCGATTGCACTGCGACTACCGGGACTACCGGCCTCGGACCGGCAGGTATCACACGCCCGCGGCCGTGACGACCGCGTCGGTGATGAAGCCGGCTAGCACGCCGATCAGCAGGCCGTAGGCGAGCAGGTCGTTGCGGCGCGCCTTGGCCGCGACCCCGATGAGTTGGATGACGACGTAAATGATCGAGCCGGCGGCCAGCGTCAGGAACACCACGCTGACCTGGTCACTGGTGAAGCCGTGCCCGACCCAGGTGCCGATGAACGTCGGGCCGCCGCCGATCGCGGCGAGCCCGAGCAGGTAGCCCCACGACGGGCGGCGGACGGCTCCGGTCTCGTCGACGTCGCCGGCGAGGGGCGCGACGATGCCGAAGCCCTCGGTCGCGTTGTGCAGCGCGAAGCCGATGACCAGCATGGTGGCGAGCCCGATCTCGTTGCTGGCCGCCGACTGCCCGATGGCCAGGCCCTCGGCGAAGTTGTGCAGCCCGATGCCGACGGCGATGAGCAGTGCGAGGGTGCGCGCGCTCGACGCGTGCTCGGCGATGAAGGTCGTGGTCCGGGTGGCGGTGATGACGGTGCCGCTGCCCTGCTCGACGGCGGTCACCGCTTCGGCCGCCGCGGCCGTCGTGTTCCTGCGCGCACGGGCGCCGAGGTAGCGCTCCCACGCGACGAGCCCGAGCAGGCCGACCGCGAGGCCGCTGATGAACAGGGCGCCGAACCCGATCGCGCCGGCGAGCCCGCCGTCGTGCTCGTGCACCTTCGTGAGATCGGCGTCGATCGGCTCCCACGCGGCGGAGAGCACGTCCCACACCAGGAAGATCAGCACGCCGACGGCCACGCTGTTGAGCAGGATGCGCATGGTCGGCGCGGAGCGCTTCATCCGCCCCAGCGGCATGCCGAGCAGGATCGTCACGCCGGCGATGAAGCCCAGCAGCAGCGTCTCTCCGAGACCCACGAGCAATCCCCTCCGAGGACGTCAGTTAGGCAAGGCTAACCTAGGCGGGCTGAGTAGCTACCTGCAACCATTCCCCGATGATGCAGATCGCTCCCATGCAGGACCGACACGCGGACGCGGTGCTGCGGATCTACCGGTCCGGCATCGACGAGGGCGACGCGACGTTCGAGACGGCAGCGCCGTCCTGGGCCGCGTTCGACGCGGGCAGGCTCGCCGCGCACCGCTTCGTCGCCCTCGACGGCGACCGGGTGCTCGGCTGGGTGGCCGCGAGTGCCACGTCGACCCGACCGGTCTACGCCGGCGTCATCGAGCACTCGGTGTACGTGGCGCCCGACGCGCGCGGCCGCGGCGTCGGTCGCGCACTGCTCGACGCGCTCATCGCCTCCACCGAGGCAGCCGGCGTCTGGACGATCGAGTCGGGCATCTTCCCGGAGAACGAGGCGAGCCTGGCGCTGCATCTCGGGGCCGGGTTCCGTGAGGTCGGGCTGCGCGAGCGGATCGGCGCACATCACGGCGTATGGCGCGACGTCGTGCTGATCGAACGGCGTAGCGCGATCACTGGTAGGTGATGCCGCTCCGCTAATGGTTCGCTCCGCAAGCGTCGCTCATGCGTACGCGTAGTCGTCGACCGGGAAGCTGCCGGCTTCGCGGAACGCGTTGATCGTCGAGGTCGGGCGCAGGATCGCGGCCTCGCCGTGCTGGTTGAAGTAGTAGCTGCGCGCCGTCGAGCACGCCCCGAGGGAGAACACCGAGTCGCCGAGCTTGTCGGTGACCCACTCGAGGAACTTCGCATTCGCGTCGTCTCGCACCTCGAACGTCGTCGCACCGCGCTTGTCCAGTTCGCCGAAGAGGCGCTGCATGTGCCGCATCTGCGCCTCGATGGTCGTGAAGTACGACAGCCCGCTGTACGAGTACGGGCTGGCCAGCGACAGGTAGTTCGGGAAGGCCGGGATCGCGATGCCTTCGTAGGCCTGGAAGCGGTTCTCCCGCCACCACTTGCCGAGGTTGCGCCCGTCCCGGCCGATGATCTCCAGCGCCGGGAAGTTGGTGTCCCAGATGTTGAAGCCGGTCGCCAGGATCAGCGTGTCGATCTCGGTCTTCGCGCCGTCGGTCGTGACGATGCCGTCCGCTTCGACGTGGTCGATCGGCGTGGTCTCGAGGCGCACGTTCGGCCGGTTGAACGTCGGGTAGTACGTGTTCGAGAACGTCGGCCGCTTGCAGCCGAAGTCGTAGTCCGGCGTCAGCTTGCGGCGCAGCTCCGGATCCTTGATCTGCCGGTGCAGATGACTCTTCGCCATCCGGGCCGCGGCGCGGTTGAGCACCTGCGCCTGCCGGAAGTGCAGCACCGCGCTGATCATCAGCAGCTCGAGCACGCTCGAGTTGGCGAGCCGCGCGACCCGCTGGGTGATCGGCAGCCGGGCGAAGACCCGCTGCACGGCGTTGGGGATGTCGCCGTCCACCTTCGGCGTCACCCAGATCGGGGTGCGTTGGTAGACCGTGAGCTCGTCGAGCACCCGCGCGACCTCGGGGATCAGCTGCACCGCGGTGGCACCGGTGCCGATGATCGCGGCGCGCTTGCCGCGCAGGTCGTACGCGTCGTCCCAGGCAGCGGTGTGGATCACCTTGCCGGCGAACGACTCGATGCCGGCGATGTCGGGCGTGTTCGGCTGGGAGAGGAAGCCGGTCGCGGTGAGCAGGTAGCGCGCGGCCACGGTCTCGCCGTCGCGTAGCTGCACCACCCAGTGCGCCGCATCCGCGTCCCACTGCGCGTTGTCGACCGTCGCGCCGAAACGCATGTAGCGGCGCAGCTCGTACTTGTCCGCCACATGCTCGGCGTAGCGCTTGAGCTCGGCACCTGGGGCGAACAGCCGCGACCAGTACGGGTTCGGCTCGAACGAGTACGAGTACGTGACCGAGGCGATGTCGACGGCCAGGCCGGGGTAGCGGTTGACGTGCCAGGTGCCGCCGAGGTCGTCCTCGCGTTCGAGGATGACCAGGTCGTCGATGCCCATCCGGTTGAGCTGGATCGCCGCACCCATGCCGCCGAAGCCGGCGCCGACGATCACCGCGTCGTGGACGTGTTGCATGCGCATCTCCTCGCGTCTCCGCGGGTACCTGCGACGCACCGTATCAGTAATCAGCCGGTCGGCGGTGTGAGCCCTCTCGCGCGCAGCGCCGCCTGGGTACGGTCGGCCGCCTGCAACTTGTCGAGGATGCGCGAGACGTGGTTCTGCACGGTCTTGAGCGAGACGTCCAGCTGCCTTGCGATGTTTTTGTTGGACATGCCGTCGGCGAGCAGCGCGAGCACCTCGCGCTCGCGCGGCGTCAACTCGTCCTCCCCCGCGGCGACCTGCGGCGGCGCCGTGGGCGGAGCGGCTAGCCGCTGCGCGATGCCTGCGCCGAACACTGCTCCGCCGGCGGCGACCGTGCGGATGGCCGCACTGATCTCGTCCGACGGCGCGCCCTTGAGCACGTAGCCGCGAGCCCCGGCGCGCAGCGCGGCGAGCACCGCATCGTCGTCGTCGACCATCGTGACCACGAGGACGGCGGTCGCCGGCGCGATCTCGAGCACCTGCCGGGTCCCCTCGACACCGGACGCGCCCGGGAGGTTCAGGTCCATCAACACCACGTCGGGCGGGTCGGCGCGCACCGCCGCCAACCCGTCCTCCGCGGTACCGACCGAAGCGACGAGCTCGACGTCGGGCAGCGTGCCGAGCAGGCCCGCCAATCCGTCCCGGAAAAGCGGGTGGTCGTCGACGACGAGGACGCGGGTCATGGCGCCTGCCTTCCTGCGACCAGCGGCCGCGTCGGCAGCCGCGCGGTCACCTGCACACCGCGCCGGGTCGCGGTGACCGTGAGCGACCCGCCGAGTTCCTCCGCACGTTCGCGCATGGTCGCGAGCCCGTTGCCGGTACCGGCCGTGTCGAGCAGACCGGTGCCGTCGTCGGTCACCTCGACCCCGAGCTCGCCGTCACCGACGGTCAGCGACACGCAGCACTGCCGGGCTGCTGCGTGCTTGATGACGTTCGTGACGGCTTCGAGCACGATCCGGAAGGCGGCCACCTCGACCGCGGCGGGCAGCCCATTGAGGTCGCCGGTGACCTGGACGTCGGGCGTGACACCCGCCGCCCGGGTGAGCCGGTCGACCGCCTGCCGGCAGGCACCCTCGAGACCCAGCTCGTCCAACGCGGGCGGGCGCAGGCCCTCGACGATCCGGCGCACGTCGACGACGGTGGCGCGGATCTCGTCGCTGAGCTCGTGCAGCTGCGCGGCCGCCGTGTCCGCGCCCTCGGGCAGCAGCGTCCGCGCCGTCTCGGTCTTGAGCGTCAGCCCGGCCAGCGCGGGGCCGATGCCGTCGTGCAGGTCGCGGCGCAGCCGGCGGCGCTCCTCCTCGCGCGCGACGACGAGCTTCTCGCGTGCGTGTTGCAGGTCGTGGGCCAGCGCCCGTGCGTGCACGGTCGCCCCGAGCTGCCGGGCGAGGTCGTGCACGAGCCGCTGCTCGGACTCGGCGAGCTGACGACCGGGGAGCTCATAACCCAGCTCGCCGACGACGACGCCGTAGGCGAGCAGTGGCGTCGACTGGGTGGCCCGCTCCGGCGTCCCGGCCAGCACGGTGCCGTCGAGGTCACGGACGCTGATGGCGCGCAGATCGAGTTCGCGAGCGAGCTCGGCGACCGCCGCGTCCAGCAGCTTGTCGACGTCGGCGGCGGCGGCGAGCTGGGCGGCGAGGCCGGTGAGCACCTCGTACGGTTCGTGCCAGCGTCCGTAGACCACCCGGCGCACGAGTCGCTGCATCCGGTCGCGCAGCGGCACGAGCACGAGCGCGGCCACCGCCGCGGCGATCGCCGGCGGCCACCAGTCACGCCGGTCCGGGCTCAGCGCCGCCGCGGCCAACACCACGACGACGTAGACGGCAACGGTGCTCACCGTCATGAGCACCAGCAGGATCGTCCGGTTCGCGGCGCGGCGCAGGTCGTACAGGCCGTGGTTGAGGGTGGCCACGGCGACCGCGAACGGCACCGGCATCGCCGCGAAGCCGAACAGCCATCGCGGCGGGCCGCTGCCGGCGACGGCGATCACCCAGATCAGCGTGCCGACGAGGAAGAGCACGGTGACGATGGCCGCGCACGCGAACAGCAGCAGTTGCTGGCGCACGATCGGGCCGCCGCGCCGCCACCGACTCACCAGACCGGCGAGGGCACCGAGCCCGGCCACCGCGATGAGCAGCGTGCCGAAGATGTCGAGCGCCTGCAGGTTGTCGCCGAGCGAGCCGTCCGGGGTGAACGGCCCGTGCCACTGCTCCCCGAGTCGCGTCTCGATCGGCGCGACGAGCCCACCGGCGACGTTCACCGCGACTGCGGCGAGCAGCGTCCATTTCAGCCAGTGCCACCGCGGACCGGGCAACGCGCCGTCCGGGTAGTAGGCCGGCACGGCCGCATAGCCGACGAGCGCGCCCAGAGTGCGTGCGGTGACGCCGAACGTGACCAGGTACGGCGCGGCGCCGTTCGTGGCGATGGTGTGGACGCCGGCTTCGGTGAGCGGCTCGGCCACTCCGCTGATTGCGGCGCCACCGAGGACGAGCCAGCCGAGCAGGTTCGCCGGGCCGGCGAGCGTGATCACCGCGCCGATCACTGCCGCGATGCCGATGACGACGGCCGTCGCCACCTCGTCGCTGTACTGGCCGCCGTGCCCGTGATCGACGGCGGCTGCGGCGACCGAGCCGGCGATCGCGAGGGCGCCGAGCACAGCGACCGCCGCCGTGCGATACGCACCGCGGCGGCCGTCCCTCCCGGGCTGCATCGGGCAATGATCACCCCGAAACCGGCCGTGCAGAAGAGGCCGTTTCCCACAGCGTCCGGGAAGATTTCCCGCCACGATTGCTTGACACGAAGTGATCTTGGATTAACGTCGGGTGGTGATCGTTTCGAACCGGCGGCGATTGCTGTACTACTTCGCGCCGCGGGCCGGGCTGGCCGAGCTGGTCGCGAGCGAACGGCTGCCCGTCGACTCGCCGATCCCGAGATCATGGCCCGCGCGCTTGGTGCGCAAGCCGATCACCGTCGTCTGGCTGAGCGATCTCGGCGAACTCACGCCGGAACAGGCCGCGGGTGCGGCCATGGTGCGACCCGGAGTCACCGGAACGGCCGCCACGCTCGCCCGGATCACCGTGTCGGTGCCGGACGCGCAGTACTGGACACGCTGGGCCGAATGGCACGCGATCAGCCGGCACTGGCAGGAAGAACTCGACTCCGACGCAGGCGGGTTGAGCGGGCGCTGGTGGGTGGTATCGCGGCCGATCCCGGCGTCGCAGTGGGTCAAGGTCGAGCCGCGACCCGCCGGTCAGTCGGCGAACGCCCGGGCATAGGCAGCCAGGCAGAAGTCCCACCCGCCAGGCGAATCGACGGTTCCGCGCACCGCCGGTGCGTCCGTGCCGTGCGCCTGGAAGCCGCGGTGTTCGAGCACGACCTCGGTGCCGCCCGCTACCGCGGCAAAGCGCACCTCGACCTCGCTCGCGTGCTCGGGATCGGGGTCGAACTGCCAATTCGCGGTGAGGTGCCACGCAAGCACGAGGCGGTGCGGCGGTTCGTAGGCGAGTACCCGCCCGGTGTCGCACTGCGCGCCGTCGACGCCGATCTCGTACCAGCGGCCGCCGGCACGCGGCTCGACCACGAAGTCGGCCATGTCCGACTCGCCGATGCTGTACTCCTTCGGCCACCACGAGCCGATGCGGTCGGCAAACACCTGGAACGCACGCTCCGGCGCTGCCGGCACCGTGATCACGCGGCGCACCACGTCCAACGTCTCAACGGGTTCTGCCATTGTCGTCACCTTTCGTCTCGTCCTCGCCCGGCTCGTCGAAGACCGCGGCGTACGCGGACAGCGCCCGATCCCACATCAGGTCGAGGTATTCGCGGATCGCGCGCACCGCGTCCGGGACGACGCGGTACACACGGCGGGTGCCGATCGCCTCGTCGGTCACCAGCCCGGAGCCCTTGAGCAACTTGAGGTGCTGCGAGACCGCGGGCCGGCTGATCGGCAGGGTGGCGGCCAACTCACCGACCGCCTGCGGCTTGCGCGCGAGGCTCTCCACGATTGCCCTGCGCGACGGGTCCCCCAGCGCGTCCAGTGCGAGCGCACCGCGGCTTTGGTAAGTAGCCACGAACGGTAAGCTAGCACTTACCAAGCGTCTCCGCCACCGCGAGTTGTCCGCCCCTAGGTATGCGTGGGCGTGCCTAGGGGCGGACGACTCGGAGGGGGCGGGAATCAGCTGCCGAGCTTGCCGTTCCCGGTCGCGGCGAAGTAGTTCACCGTCGCTGCCGTCGACGCGGTGTAGGCGTGTCCCGGGCTCAGGAAGAGCAGGAAGTAGCTCGACGAGCACGTCGCGACACCGCTCGCGTTCGTGAGCGCCGCGCACGTGGCCCGGAACGTGCCGTTGAACGCCACCAGCACGCTCACCTTGATGCCGGCCACGGGCAGGTTGTTCGCCGTGTTCGTCACCGTGGTGGTGAACGTGTACTTGTGCAGGTGGTTCGCGTCGGCGGTCGTGTTCGTGTGCGTGTCGATGGCGAGCGTCGCCTTCGTGACCGTGAACGGCCCGTTGGCATAGACGACCCGGTAGTTGCTCGCGCCGGTGCCCGCCAGCGACAGCCCGCTGCACGTCTTCGCGTCGATCGTGTACGTGTTGGCCGCCAGCGACGCGCTGATCGCGACGTTGCCGGTCAGCTTCGTGCAGCTCAATGTCCCGGCGAACGACAACCCGCTGGGCAGCGTCGCCTGCGGCGTGAACGTCGGCGTGCCGCCGTAGGCCGCGGTGCCGGTCGCGGTCACGGTGACCGGCTTCGGCGTCACGGTGAAGGGACCGTTGGCGTACAGGATCTGGTAGCCGAAGGCCTGCGTCCCGGTCAGGGTCAGCCCGCTGCACGTCGACGTGTCGACGATGTAGGAACCGACCGGCAGGTTGGCGTCGATCGGGCTCGGGCCATTCACCTGCGTGCACGTCAGCGTCCCCGTGACGCTCACGTTCGGCGGCGGGGTCGAGATCGGCGTGAAGGTGGGGGTGCCCTGGTACACCTGGGTGCCCGTCGCCTGCACCTGCAGGTCGGCCTTCGACACGGTGAACGAGCCGCCGCCGAGGACGAGGTGGTAGCTGCTCGCGTTCGGCCCGGTCACGACGATGCCACCGCAGGTGAGCGGGTCGATCGTGTAGCTGCCCGGCGCCAGCGACGGCTTGATCAGCACGTTGCCCGCGAGGTAGGTGCAGCTCATCGTCCCCGACAGCGTCACGCCGGCCGGCAGGCTCACCGACGCCACGAACGACGGCGCGCCGCCGAACGTCTGGCTGCCCGAGGCCGTGACGGTGAGGACGCCCACCTTCACCTGGAACGTACGCTGCGCCTGCGGCGCCGGCAGGAAGTTGGCGTTGCCGGGCTGGTTCGCGTTCACCGTGCACGCGCCGGCCGCCACGATGTGGATCGTGTTCCCGGAGATCGTGCACACCGACGGCGGACCTGCCGAGTAGGTGACGGGCAGGCCGGACGAGGCGGTCGCGGAGATGTTGAAGTCGGGCGCGCCGAAGGTCTGGTCGCCGATGATCGGGAACGTGATCGTCTGCGGCACCCGGTAGTGCGCGAACAACGTCGTGGTCGTCGGGCCGGGAGCGAGCAGCGCGGACAGGTCCGTCGACGTGGTCACCTGGGTGCCGCCGGAGGCCGCCGTGTACCAGCCGAGGAAGATTCCGCCGGTCGGCGGGTTCACGATCGGGAACGTGGCGCCGGAAGCCAGCGCGGTCGACGCGTACACGTGCACGGGTGCCGGGTTCGGGTCCGGGCCGCCGTTCGTGTCGAAGACCAGCTTGTAGTTGTGGTGGGACACCGTGACGATGCCGGCCCCGCCGTCGCCGCCGCCCTGGATCGTGCCGCCGCTGCTGAGGAAGATCACGCCGTCGTTCTGCAGCGTCCCGGCGGTGGCCCCCGCGGTGATCGTGCCCTTGTCGAGGATCGAGCCGGTGCTCGTGTTCGTCGCGGTAGCGCCGGCCGGAATGCGCAGCGTCGCGCCGGACGGAATGGTCAGGCCGCCACCGTTGCTCAGCGTGCCGAAGGCGCCACCGGCGCCGCCGGCACCCACGGCACTGGCGCCGCCACCGCCGTCCGCGGCGCTGACCGCGCCCGGCGAAGCGGTGATCAGCGCGCCCCCCGAGCCGTTACTGCCGCCGCCGATGCCGGCGCCGCTGGAGCCGCCGGCCGCGACGAGCGCGCCACCCGTGACGCTGACCGTGCCGCCGCTGCCGCTGCTGTCGCCGCCACCGACGCCGGCCGCGTTGGCGCCGCCGGTGGCCTGCACCGCTCCGCCCGTGACGGACAGGGAGCCGCCGTTGCTGATTCCGCCGCCGCCGATACCGGACCCGCCGAATCCGCCCTGCGCCACAAGGACCGTCGGCGCGGTCGTCGGATCGGGATCGCCGGACACGGTGACGTTGCCGCCGGGTCCGAGATCACCGCCGCCGACACCAGCCCCTTCATGCCCGCCGGTGGCGGTCGTGAGGCCGCCCGAGAAGGTCTCGTTGCCGCCACCGCCACCGTCGCCGCCGCCGATACCGGACCCGCCGTCGCCGCCGGTAGCCGTCACGTGGCCACCACTCACCGACGTCGTACCGCCGATCCCGGCCGAGCCGCCGCCGATTCCGGCGCCGGAGGCGCCGCCGGTGGCGGTGATCGAGCCACCCGAGTAATCCTGCGTGCCGCCGGCACCACCCGGCGTCGAGCCGTTGTTGCCCCCGCCGCCGATACCTGCCGCGTTCGAACCGCCGTGGGCGGTGACCGAGCCGCTGATCACAGAGATCGACGCGGCGTCCTCGGTCTGGTTGCCGCCGATGCCGGCACCGTTGTCACCGCCGGTGGCATCGAGCGAGCCGAGGCCGGTGGTGTCCTCGACCGTCAGCGACGCTGCGCCCGCGACGCGAATGCCGGCGAGGTTGGCGTTCACGTTGTTGATGGTGAGCGTCTGGCCGTGCAGGTCCAACGTCTTCGCCAACGTCTGCGAAACATCCGGGTGCGTGCCGTCGCCGATCGTGACGTTCGCGCCGAGCACGACCGTGTCGTTCGTGCCGTCGGCGAGCGCGGTCTTCAACTGCGCCGCCGTCGTGACGGTCGTCGACACCGCCCCGGCCGACGGTGCGGCGATGAAGGCGAGCCCGGCGCAGAGCGCGAGCGCCCCGGTCGCGGAGATCCACCGCATGGTGTTGTGGCGAGCGTCGTCACGCGCAACAAGACGATGCTTCGACATGTGCTGCCCCCTAGAGCCGGACGAATCCGTGCTGCACCAAATCGAGTCAGTGCACTCTAGGAATCCGACGAAGAACGCGCAATTCGTGAATGGCACGCGACGGAATTGTCCGGGTGTAAATGGACGGTGAGTCCGAAACCGCTCGACTTGCCAACTTGGCGCACTTACCCGAATATCGGGCATCGGATTTTTCCGGTTGCGCGTTTTGGGGGGTCCATGAAGCGCAAAGCGCTGGTGTCGCTTGTCCTGATCAGCTCGCTCACCGCGTGGGGGCTCAGTTTCGCGAGCCCGGCATCGGCCAGTGACAGCAGCGGGACACCGCTGACGCCACCGTCCGCGTGCGCGTCTCCCCCGTCGAGCACCGACGCGACACCGGAGAACCGCGATCGGTTCGTTCAGCTCTGGACGCCACGCGTCGAGGACAAGTCCTGGTTCAGCCACTTCGTCGGCCTGACGAGTGTGCCGGACGACATCAAGGCCGAGGGCTTCAACGACATGGACTCCGCGACGCAGGGTTGGCTTGTCGCCTGCCTCGTCGACAAGCTCGTCTCCGACTCGAGCACGTCGTCCAGCCAGACCGACATCGCGAACTACCAACTCGCGCTGGACTCGGTGATCTTCGGCAAGAGCGCGCTCGACGAGCTCAAGCACAAGCTCAACGAGGTCCCGCCGACACCGCCGGGAAGCCCCGGCCCCGATCTGACCAAGGCCGCACTCAACGGCCTGGTCTCGCGGCTCTCCTCGCAGCCGGGCGTGACCTCGGCGTCGCTGCCGCACACCGACACGACCCTTGCCGGGCCCACGCTTTCGAGCACGCCGGCGCCCAACCCGGCCGGCACGCAGGCCGGCGGGCGCATCGGTGCGGTGCCGACCCTCGCCCACGCGAACGGCCCGCAGCCGCTCGCGCTCGCCAACAGCCTGCAATCGATCATCAACGCCCCGCTCATCCAGCTGGTGCTCACCGCACTCGCCGACCTCGAGCAACTGATCGCCAACATCCAGGCCAAGCTGTTCACGCTGCCGGTGCTGAACCTGCTGAGCACGCTGTTCTACAAGGTCTGCGCGGAGTCGGCGACGCAGCCGCTCGCGTGCAGCGTGTCGCTGCCGGTCGGCATCCCGGTGCCGGTCGACGTCAACGGTGACCACTTCCCCGACGTGCTGGCCGACCTCGCGCCGACCGTTCCGACGGGGCTCGACTTCGGCGTGCAGTTCAACGTGACGCGCCTCGGCGGCACGGGCCCGCTGCCCGCACACATCTTCTTCGTCTATGACATCCCCTTCGCGAACAAGCGCCTCGAGTTCGGCTACGACGGCCGCGCATCGTCACTCGCCAACGTCACGACGGCGCAGGTCACCGTGAAGAACGTCTTCCAGGCGCTCACCGGCGACGTCAACGTGCAGGCGAAGATCAACAGCAACAAGCCGGGTGCGGTCGAGGCACTGACCTTCGCGATCAAGGACCTGGTCGGAGGCTCGGCGGGACACCCGCCGACAGAAGCGAACCCGGTCGCGGGCGCGGTGCAGTTCAGCCCGATGCCGACCGCGCTCACCATGGGCGCGCACCTGATCCACAACATCTCGGACGAGGACATCTTCACCGTCGGGTCGAGCACCCCGTCCACAGTGAGCGCGGTGATCGACCAGGACACCACGACGACGTCACCGCAGAGCCATCGTGAATTCACCGCGCTCGTCGACCAGCTGCCGACCTCGGTCAGCGTCGACGTGACGCACGACGGCAAGACGCAGAACATCAGCTACAACGCCAGCGCGCCGATCAACCACGTGCAGGCCACCGACACGGCCGTCGGTGACATCAACCATCCCGGCTCGTACACGAGAAGCGTGTACGACGTGCAGGGCGTGCCGAGCTCGGTGAACGTCACGCTGAGCGGCGCGCAGGACATCCTGTACTCGGCCAACGCTGTGATCCCGCAGGTCACGTTCTCGACGCAGACCTACCTGGAGTCCGTCCTGCAGCAGGAGATCACCGCGCAGGCACAAGGCGTGCCGGCCCAGATGCACGTCACGGACGTCACCGGCGATACGTCGACGATCACCTATGACGCTAGTTCGGTGCTCACCAGCGTCGCGCTGTCGATGTACGACCTGACAATGGACCAGACGAACCTGACCGCGACCGCGACCGGCATCCCGAAGCACATCCAGTTCTTCATGGTGAAGAGCACCGGTCTGTACGACCTCACAACCGACACCGGAATCTCGCTCATCACCGCGACGCTGACCCGCGGAGGCCCGCCCGGCACGGTGACGATCCTGCCGGACCCCGGCGTCGATCACGCCACGATCTACAAGCGCGGTACCGAGATCGGCGTCGACTTCCAGCTGTCCGGGTTCACGTCCGCGCACTTCCAGAACACCGACGACAAGATGGTCGTCGGGCTCGGGCTGAACCCGGGCGGGCAGGCGTTCGACGCGATCGCCGACCTGGACAGCCCGAACGTGTACGCGACCGCGCACATCACCCAGCTGCCCTCGTCGATCTCGATCACCGACGACGCGAGCACGTCGACGTACACATACAGCGCATCGAGCCCGATCAACGCCGGAATCCCGGGCACCCCGGACGTGGCGGCCAGCATCACGCTGCGCCCCGGCACCGACACCACGCTCGATCCCAGTGACGACAACCTGTCCGCCGGCATCACGAACATCCCGGCGACGATCGCGCTGCAACTCGATTCGGACCACTCGAAGATCGACTGGAACGCGTCCGACGACACCGGCAAGGTCGAGGTGTCCGCGCACCTCAGCGCGGCCACGCTCGGCCTGGACCGCGGCATCGACGCAGGGCTGACGATCACCGACATCCCGGCGACGTGGAGCGCGACGTACGGCGACGGCAACGTCGACTTCAACGCGCCGACTCCCGGCATCGGCAGCATCGACGCATGGGTCACCAACCACGGCACGCCCGAGACGGATACCGGCGACTTCCTCGGCGCGTTCTTCGACGAGCCGAGCGGCGACCTCGATGCCGCGCTGCACATCAGCAACCTGCAGCGGGCGCACTTCGAGAAGATCACCGACGTGCACGGCGGCGGGTTCACCGCCGACCTGGACATGGGCAACCACAGCAACTTCGACTTCTTCGCGACGGTCAATCTCGGTTCGCCGACCGTCACGACGAAGCTCACCGCCACGGGCAGCCTTGACCCGCTGCCGGCGTCGATCCACCTCCAGAGCGACGGCGGGCGGATCCGCTACACCGGCGACACCAACCCGACGCTGACCCTGTCGGTCGGCGCGGGTGACCCGGCTGCACTCGCCGGCATCGGCCCGCTCGCGATGCCGGTCCAGGGCGTGATCCTTCGGGACGGTGGCAGCAGCTCCGCACCGGCGGTCGCCGCCACGTTGAAGCTGACCGGACTGCCCGACTCGCTCGACCTCAACACGCCGGCCGGCACCTACACCGTGGGCAACTTCGCCCCGACCACGCCGGTCATCACGGTCGACGCCGTCCTGAACACCATCGCGGCGCAACCGCTAAGCATCGCGTTGAGCCAGGACACGAGCAACCCGAGCGGCCCCAACACCCCGATCTCGTTCGTGTTCGGTCCGTTCGTCTCCTCGACCGACGGCGACGGCACGCACCACATGGGCGTCAACTACACCGCGAGCCGGGACATGAACGCGTTCGACGCAGAGGTCACCTACGGCCACAGCGACGACGCGATGCTGCACATCAGCAACATCCCGGGCGGGGCCGCGCCGTCGATCAGTGTCAACACCGCGTTCGGCGACACCGACACGGTCGACGTCGACATGACGCGCGGCATCGCACAGATCACGGCGTCCTACCGGCACGTCGGCGACACGACGTTCGGCGGCTCCGTCGATCTGACGAACGTGCCGAGTTCGGTGCACCTGAAGTTGGGCAGCCAGACGAACAGCACGACGGACTCCGACGGCACCAAGGGCGCGACCGCCCCTGAGTTCACGTTCACCGCCAGTGCGCCGCACATGAACATCGACGCGTTCGCGAACGCGAGCATCGTCAACGCCAGCGCGGCCGTCACGTTGAAGATCGAGGACATGGGCTCGACGATCACCGGTGACCTCCAGGGCACGACGTTGAACATCACATCGACGCCCAACACCGGGCTGTTCATGATCGACGCCACGGCGAAGGTGCACATCGACGTCGACCTCGGCTTCAGCTTCGGGCCGTTCGTCAACACCGGCACGCTCGGCATCGATATCGACGTCCGGGACATCACCGTCAAGTTCACGGACTTCAGCTCGATCGGGCTGGCGCTCGGCGTCACCACGGGATTGACGGGTCACTTCGCCACGTTCACCTTCGGGCTCGACCTGAACATCACGCTGAGCATCCTCGACAACCTGGACTTCGACTTCTCGTTGCCGATCATCGGCGACGAGAGCTTCAACCTGGTGTCGCTGCACGACCCGAGCGACGACAGCAGGCCGTTGGTCATTCCGTTCGACGACGTGGTCCCGAGCTGGCACATCCAGACGAACACGTTCGACACCATCTTCAGCCTGCCGGTGTTCGAGATCCCGTTCATCATCGAGTGCCACGTGGGCGTCAAGACCCGGCCGGGCCCCGGCCACGACGTGGGATCACCGTTCACGCTGACCGGGCCGCCGCCGTCGGACGGGAACGACCCGCCGGCCTACCTGATCACGCCGGGCGTGTTCGGCCTCTCCGGCTTCATCATGGACATAATCGGCTTCTTCGAGTCGCCTTACGGCAACGACATCGAGCCGGACATCGGCTGCAGCTGAGCGCTACCAGACGGAGACCTCGGCGAGCAGGCTCTCGTCCAGTCCGCCCGGTGACCGCACCCGCACGTAGCGGGCCTGCGGCTCCCCGGGCGGGCTGAGGGCGATGGTCGGGCCCGTCGCGGTGGCGACCCGCGTCCAGGTGTGGCTGTCCGCCGAGATCTCGATGACCACCGTGCCGGCGACGCCGCGCACCACGATGAGCGAGACGCGGCGCGCCTGACCGACCAGATCGACGAGCACCCCGGTGACGACCTTGCCGTTGCCGGCGACGAGGTGGGACGGCGACTCGAGATCACCGTCGGTGGCGACGCACACGGTCTGCCGGAACCGCTCCAGCGGCGGTGCCGCGCCGGTGAGCGCGTAGCAGGGCCGCTGCCGCGACGGCGGGGTCCCGGCCGTCGGCCGCAGCGCCCGGCGCGAGGACAGGTAGACCGCGTGCACGCCGTGCCCGAGATCGCTGCGCGCAGTCACCGCAGCCTGGGCGGCGTGGTCCTCGAGAACGCGAGCATCGACCTGCGTGTGGGTGCCGGCCGCGGACTGCGTCCAGAGCGAGGCGCCGCGTGCGCTGTCGAGCAGTTGCGCGGAGTAGTCGGTATCGGCACCGCGCAGCGCACGCCACGACATGCGGAAGCGGGGCGGTCCGGACGTCGTCGGGGCGACCTGCAGGCCCGCGTCCCACAGCCGCGCGGCGGGAAGCCGCACGGTGTTCTGCTGCACCTTGAACCGCAGCGTCGTGCTGGCGGCGGCGTGGGCGCCCTTCGGGTCGGCGAACACGACGTCGATCGTGTCGGCGTTGCCGGCGATGCCCTGCGTGTCGGAGCCCTTGATGCGGAACCGGAAGGTGCCGTTGCCATCGGTGGTCGCCGTGAAGCCCTTGCGGCAGATGGCCGGCGCGGCGGGGAACAGGCAGACGCCGCCGAGCGTGCCCAGCGTGAGCGCGGAGCCGACGAGGAACTCGCCGAAGTCGGCCTCCTTGTACAGGTGCACCTGCACCTTGCTCAGCGGGGCACCGGTCGCGCTGAGCGCGCGTCCGGTGATCACCACCGCCGCCCCCGGCTTCACATGACTGACGTCGCAGCCGGCCGCGACGAGCATGGCGACCAGGACGAGTGCCCACCTCCGCATGCGAGAAGGATAGGTGCGCAGCACTCTTGCGACGGTGAGCGTTACGGTTCAGGCGATGACACCGCTCACGCACCGATCCGCCACCGAGCTCGCAGCGCTTATCCGTTCCGGCGAGACGACGTCGGCCGAGATCGTCGAGGCGCACATCGAGGTGCTCGAACGCATCCGCGAGCTGAACGCGCTGGCGGTCGACCGCTTCGACCTCGCCCGCGAGGAGGCGCAGGCCGCGGACGAACGCGTCGCGTCCGGCGAGAGTGACCTGCCGCCGTTGCTCGGCGTCCCGATGACAGTCAAGGAGATGCTCGGCGTCGACGGCATGCCGCAGACCGGCGGCTATCCGCACCGCCGCAACTTCCGGCAGACCCGCGACGCGCCGGTGGTCGAACGCCTGCGCGACGCCGGTGCGGTCATCCTCGGGCTCGGCAACACGTGTGGCTTCCTCATCTGGATCGAGTCGAACAACCCGATCTACGGACGGGTGTCGTGCGCCTACGACAGCACCCGCACCGCGGGCGGGTCGTCCGGCGGCGACGGCGCGATCGTCGGCTCGGGAGGCGCGCCTATCGCGCTGGGCTCCGACCTCGGCGGCTCCATCCGCATCCCCGCGTTCTTCAACGGCGTGTTCGGGCACCTGCCCACGCCCGGGCTCGTCCCGCTCACCGGCCACTTCCCGATGCCCGACGGTGAGTTGCGCCGCCGGCTCTCCCCGGGCCCGCTCACCCGCCGCGCCGCCGATCTCATGCCGGTGTTGCGGCTGATCGCCGGCCCGGACGGCGTCGACCCGAACATCACCGAACAGCCGCTCGGCGACCCGGCCGACGTCAAGCTCACCGGATTGCCGGTCGTGGTCGCGACACACTCCTCCACCGTGCCGCTGCGCCCGGTGTTGCGCGCGGCAATCGATGACGCGGCGCAGCGGCTCGCCGAGCGCGGCGCGGACGTGCGCGAAGCACCGTTGAAGGAGATGCGCTGGGCGCTGGCGCAGTTCGGTGCGACCGCCGCCGCGGAGATCGATCTGCTGAACTCGTGGGAGAAGATCACCGCCTCGACCCGGCCGGGCCGCTCGCGGCGCGCCCCGCTTGCGGTGCGCGGGCCGGCCGCCGTGCTCAAGGTGGTCGACTCCGCGCCACTGCGGGCTGTGCGCACGCAAGCAGCGCGCCGCCTGATCGACTCCGCGCAGCGCGCCAACGACAGCCTGATCGAGAGCATCGGCGACGGCGTGCTGCTCTACCCGCCGTTCCCCCGGCTGGTGCCCAAGCACCGGCACACATTGGCCCAGCCGTGGCTGGCGACCAACACTGCGATCTTCAACCTGTACGGCCTACCCGCCACCCAGGTCCCGCTCGGGCTCGGCGAGCGGGGGCTGCCACTGGGTGTGCAGGTCGTCGCCCGGCCCGGCGGCGACCATGTCTGCTTCGCCGTCGCGCTCGAACTCGAGGACGCGTGCGGCGGCTGGGTCGATCCGGCGACCCGTCAGGCGTAGGCCGGACAGGGTGAGCGGCAGCCCGATCGCCAGCAGTACCGAGGCCAGCACGAGCCACACGCCCGACCAGTCGTAGCCCGCGTCGTCGGCATTGTCGACGAACACGACGCCGATGCCTGCGCACTCGACCTTCACCCGGCCCTTGACGCCGGAGACGAACGAGCCGATGCGATCGGTCGCCTTGGTGTCCTGCGCCTCGGCGTTCACCTGCAGCGGCTTGGCCGCCTGCCCGGCTTTCGTCGTGGTGCACTGCAACGTGCCCGGTACGAGGCCGAGCGCGACCTCGCGCGCGACACCGCCGTCGATCGCGATGCCGTAGGTGTGGCCCGCGGTCAGCTGCACGGTGGCAGGCGGCGCCTGGCCGCCGTGGCTGTAGGAGTGCGCCTCGGAGTTGGACTGCAGCACGTACAACGCCCAGGACACCAGCGCGGCGAGCACGACGACCGTGCCGGCGATCAGCGCGCGCGACAGCTTCGGCCTCGCCGCGGGCGGGTCGGGCTCGTAGGCGGGCTCGTAACCGGGCTCGTGGCCGCGCTCGAGGTCGGGCTCGCTCATCGGAAGACGGCTTTGCCCGGACCGTTCTCGATGAAGGACGCGATGCCGATGCGGCTGTCCTCGGTCGCGAACACGGCGCCGAACAGGTGCGACTCGAGCCGCAGGCCGGTCGCCAGGTCGACGTCCAGACCCTCGTCGATCGCTGCCTTGGCGGCGGCGAGCGCGAGCGCGGGACCCTTCGCGAGCTTCTGTGCCATCGCCACCGCTGCGCGGTAGACCTCGTCGGCCGGCACGACGGCGTCGACGAGGCCGATCTCGAGCGCCTCCTGCGCGTCGATGAAGCGTCCGGTGAAGATCAGGTCCTTCGCCTTGGCCGGGCCGACGAGGCGCGGCAGGCGCTGCGTGCCGCCCATGCCCGGGATGATGCCGAGCAGGATCTCCGGCTGGCCGAGCTTCGCGTTGTCGGCGGCGATGCGGAAGTCGGCTGCCAGTGCGAGTTCGCAGCCACCGCCGAGCGCGTACCCGGTCACCGCCGCGATCACCGGCTTCGGGATCCGCGCGATCGAGTCGATCGAGGAGATCACCCGCGCCGCGTCCCGCGCCAGGTACTCGTGGTCCTGTCCGCCGAACTCCTTCACGTCCGCGCCCGCGGCGAACACCTTCTCACCGCCGTACACGACGACCGCGCGGACGTCCGCGTTCTTGGTGACCTCGTCAGCCGCGGCGCGCAATCCTTCCTGCACGTCGGAGTTGATCGCATTCATCGGCGGCCGGTCGAGCCGTATCGTCGCCACCCGGTCGTCGACCTCGACCGACACCTTCGCCATCGGGGACTACCTCCAACTCGACGGTTCGTTTCGGCGCAGCCTACGTTGTGTCCTGTGAACCTCGGGAAGCTGGAGACGGTGCCGATCGTGCAGAAGTTCGGCGTGCAGGCGCTGCGCGTGCATCAGTTCATCTACGAGCGCAGTGGCGGGCGCATCGGGCACCGCCTGGTCGGCAGCGGCACGAAGACCCTGCTGCTGCACACGGTCGGCGCGAAGACCGGGCAGCCGCGCACGAACGCGCTCACCTACGTGCGGGACGGGTCCGACTACATCGTCGTCGGGTCGATGGGTGGCGCGCCGCGCTCACCCGGCTGGTACCACAACCTGCGCGCACAGCCCAGCGCCGAGATCAACGTCGGGCCGCGCCGCATCCCGGTGACCTCGCGCGCCGTGCTGCCCGGCGACCCGGACCGCGACCGGCTGTGGAAGCTGGCCGACGACAACAACGGCCATCGCTACCGGAACTATCAGAAGCTGACCGACCGGCAGATCCCGGTGGTCGTGCTCAGCCCGCGAACCTGATCACCCGGTAGCGCGCGCGTACCAGCGCCCGTTCGTGCGCTCGACCGCGAGCGGCAGCTCGAAGGTCGCCGACAGGTTCTCGGCGGTGAGCACGTCACGCACCAGCCCGGCCGCGACGACCGCACCCTTGCGCAGCAGCAGCGCATGCGTGATGCCGCGTGGCAGCTCCTCGACGTGGTGCGTGACGAGGACGGACGCGGGCGCGTCCGGATCGTCGGCGAGGCGCGTGAGCCTGCGTAGCAGGTCCTCGCGGCCGCCGAGGTCCATTCCCGCTGCGGGCTCGTCGAGCAGCAGCAGCTCGGGGTCGGTCATCAACGCGCGGGCGATCTGCACGCGCGCCTTCTCGCCCTGGCTGAGCGTGCCGAACGTCCGCTCGGCGAGCGCGCCCACACCCATCCGCTCGAGCAGGGCGACCGCGCGGCGCACGTCCATGCGCCCGTACGCCTCGCGCCACCGGCCGAGCACCGAGTAACCGGCGCTGACCACGACGTCGCGGACGAGTTCGGTGCCGGGGATCCGCTCGGCGAGGAACGAGCTGGCCAGCCCGATGCGCGGCCGCAGCTCGAAGACGTCGACACGTCCGAGCTTCTCGCCGAGGACGTAGGCGGTGCCGCTGGACGGATGCATGACCGCGGACGCGATCTGCAGCAGCGTCGTCTTGCCCGCGCCGTTCGGGCCGAGCACGGCCCAGCGCTCGTCCTCCTCGACCGTCCAGTTGATGCCGTCGAGCAGCGTCGCCGTGCCGCGCCGCACCGTCACGTCGACGAATTCGAGAACCGCATCAGGATTGGACTCTGATCTGTCCAGCGCGATCCCCACGCTTTCATCAAAGCAGGGGCCGCCTCTGTGCCGGGGAGGTCGGGGGTCAGTCGGCGGGTCCGGTCGCGAGCGTCACCGTCGCGGTGTGCGTCGAGCCGGAGGCGTCGGTCCAGGTGATGGAGACCTTGTCGCCGGGCTGGTACTTCTGCAGGGTCGCCTTCAGCGAGGCAGCGGTGCCGATGCGCGTGCCGTCGACCGCGGTGATGACCGAGCCGCTGGTGATGCCGGCGCGGGCGGCCGGACCGCCGCCGAGCGGCGAGCTGACGAGCGCGCGGCTGGTGGTCTGCGGGTCGAGGCCGACGCCGAGGAAGGCCGGCAGCCCGATGTGGATCGTGGACGTCTCGGTGCCGGACTCGATCCGGTCGGCGATGCCGACGGCCTTGTTGATCGGGATCGCGTAGGCCGATTCGGTGGTGGCGGTGCGGTTGAGCGAGGCGGCGGTGTCGACGCCGATGACCTCGCCGGCGGAGTTGTACAGCGGGCCGCCGGAGTCGCCGGAGATGATCTGCGCGTCGGTCTGGATCAGGCCGGTGAGCTTCTCCGGGTCCTGCCCGTCGTTGTCGGTGGCGGTGATGGACTGGCCCAGGGCGGTGACCTTGCCGCTCGAGGCACGCAGCGTGCCGGTGCCGCCGGCGTTGCCGACCCCGGTCACCGCGTCGCCGACCGAGACGTCGGACGAGTCGCCGAGGTTGGCGGTCGTCAGCCCGGAGGCGTCGCGCAGCTGCAGCACCGCGATGTCGTCGGACGGGTCGGTGCCGACCACGTCGGCGCGGTAGGACTTGCCGGTCGAGGCGATGGAGACGGTGATGCTCGTCGCGCCGTTGATCACGTGGTTGTTGGTGAGCACCTCACCGTCGGAACTGAGCACGAGACCGGTGCCCGCACTCTCCGCGTTCTGGTACTGCAGCACCGACACGATCGTGACGATGCCCTTCTTCTGCGCGGCGGTGGCGATCGAGGCGCTCGAGGTGTTGCTGTTGCCGTTGCTGCCCGGGATCAGCTCGCCGGGGTTGAGCGGGTTCTGGGCGCCGCCGTTCTGGCTGCCCGGGTTGGCGGGCGCGAACTCGCCGAGCGCCCCGGTGCCCGAGACGGTGTTCGACCCCTGCGCGGCGACCAGCCCGCCCACGAGGCCAGCGACCGCGAGCGCGGTCAGGCCGCCGGTGAGCAGCGCGCGCCGCCTCGTCCGGCGCGGTGCCGGAGCCGGCGGCGGTGGCGCGTAACCGGCGTAGGGGTCGTAGTACGGGTAGTTCGCTGTCATGTCCTATACGTAACCGTCCCGAACCAATCGCTCACTGAGCAGTGTCCATGAGAAAGCTGGGAATCCCGAGATCCATTAGGGTCCGGTCGTGCTCCCCGATCAGCTGAGCGCGGCGCTTGCGAAGCGCCTCGACCGTGCCTGGCCCGGGGCGCCGTTCCCGCTCGGCGCGCAGTGGGACGGGGAGGGCACGAACTTCGCCCTGTGGTCGACAACAGCGACCGCGGTCTCGGTATGCCTGTTCGACACGAACGGCATCGAGACCCGCATCCCGCTCGGCGATCAGACCTATCACGTCTGGCACGGCTACGTGCCAGGCGTCGGCCCGGGCCAGCGCTACGGCTTCCGGGTCGACGGACCGTTCGACCCGGCGAAGGGGCTGTTCCACAACCCGAACAAGCTGCTGCTCGACCCGTACGCCCGCGCGATCGAGGGCGACTTCGTCGACGACCCGTCCGTGTACCCGGGCAGCGGCGCAGACTCGGCGCCGTGCGTGCCGCGCTCGGTGATCGTCCAGGACGGCTTCCCGTGGGGCGACGACAAGCACCCGCGGGTGCCGTGGGACGACA
>JAICKR010000165.1 GCA_025927835.1 Jatrophihabitans sp.
GAAGGTCGCTGCGACACCGCGCGAGATCGCCGAGCACGCGACCTGTATCTCGGTGATGGTGCGCGACGACGCGCAGGTGCGCGCGGTGGTCGACGGCATCCTCGCCGGCGCGGCCGCCGGCGCCGTGGTGCTCGTGCACTCGACGGTGCACCCCGACACGATCGCCGAGTTGGTCGCGCTCGCCGCGCCGCGCGGCGTGCACGTCCTCGACGCGCCGGTCAGCGGCGGTGCGCCCGGCGCGCAGCAGGGCCGGCTGGCGATCATGGTCGGCGGCGACGTGGCCGCGTTCGAGGCGTGCCGGGACGCGCTGGAGCGGATGGGCGATCTCGTCGTGCACCTCGGCCCGGCCGGAGCGGGCACGGCGGCCAAGCTGGCGCGCAACCTGATGCACTTCGCGGCGTTCACCGCCGCCATGGAGGCGAGCACGCTCGCGGAGGCGGCCGGCATCGACCTCGCGACGCTCGGGCGGATCGTGCGGCACACCGACGCGGTGACCGGCGGGCCTGGCGCGATCATGCACCGCGACACCGTGGCCGCGCTCGCGCCGGACGATCCGTGGCGACCGATCCTGCAGCATGTCCGCGAGCTTGGCGAGAAGGACCTCACCCTCGCCCTCGAGCTCGCCGCCCGGCTGGACGTCGACACCCCGATGGCTCGGCTCGCGCTGGCGAGACTCGCGATCGGGCTCGGTCTCGCAGAGGAGCACGGATGAGCGACGAACCTGTGCCGCCCGGCCTGGCGAAGATGAACGAGGTCTACGGGTGGGACTCGCCCGACTACCCGGGCGACTTCTTCGCGATCACCCGCGACCACCTGTTCGGCGAGATCTGGGCCCGTCCGAACCTCGACACGAAGCAGCGCCGGCTGATGCTCATCGGGCTGATGGCCGGCCGCGGGCTCAACGACGTGCTCGAGATCCAGCTCGACGCGGCCTACCGGCTCGGCGAACTGAACGCGGACGAGCTGCGCGAGATCGTCATCTTCCTCGCCCACTACGCCGGCTGGCCGACCGCGGCGGGTCTCAACGGGATCGTCGAGCAGGTCATCGCCAAGTACCCGAAGGACGAAGCATGACGGACACCGCGCGGCTCGTCGTCGACATCATGAGCGGCGACTTCTACGCCGGTAACCCGCACGAGGCGTGGACGTGGATGCGCCGCAACGAGCCGGTCTACCACGATGAGCAGCACGACGTCTGGGGCGTCACCCGGTACCAGGACATCCGTACCTGCAGCACCGACCCGGCGACGTTCGCGAACGGGTCGGGCTGCTGGCCCAAGGGCTTCCCGATGCCGATGATGGTCGACATGGATCCGCCGCTGCACACGCGGCGGCGCAAGCTCGTCAGCTCCGGGTTCACCCCGCGCCGCATCGCCGAGCTGCGTGACCAGGTCGCGGGTACCTGCGACGAGGTGCTCGACGGTGTGGCCGAGCGCGGCGCGTGCGATTTCGTGCACGACGTCGCGGCGCAGCTGCCGCTGATCGTGATCGGCGACATGCTGGGCGTCGCTGCGCAGGACCGTGACGACCTGCTGCGCTGGTCCGACGACATGCTGATGAGCCAGGGCGCGATGACCGAGGAGACGGTCGAGAAGGCGACGATCGCGTTCTCCGAATACGAGGCGTACATCCTGCCGGTGATCGAGCAACGCCGGTCGAGTGGCGACACCGGCGACCTCATCGGCATCCTGGCCAACGCCGAGATCGACGGCGACCGGCTCTCCGACGACGACCTCGTCTTCGAGACGCTGCTCATCCTCATCGGCGGGGACGAGACGACCCGGCACGTGCTCAGCGGCGGCATGCTCGCGCTGCTCGACAACCCGGACCAGCTGGCCGCACTGCGCGCCGACCCCGCGCTGCTCCCCGCCGCCGTGGAGGAGATGCTGCGCTGGGTCAGCCCGCTGCAGGACATGGCGCGCACGCTCAACCGCGACATCACGCTCGGCGGCGCGACCTTGCGCGAGGGCGACCAGCTGCTGCTGTTCTACCCGTCCGCCAACCGCGACGAGGACGTGTTCACCGACCCGTTCACGTTCGACATCACCCGCAACCCGAACCCGCATCTCGCATTCGGCCTGGGCAACCACTTCTGCCTCGGCAACCAGCTGGCGCGCCTCGAACTGCTCGAGATGATGCCGAAGCTGTTCGACCGGCTGCCCGACCTGCGGTTGGTCGATGGCGCCGAGCTGCCCCGCCGCGCGTCGAACTTCGTCAGCGGGCTGGAGTCGATGCCGGTCGAGTTCACCCCGACCGCACGGCGGGCCGTGCATGCCTGAGCTGAGGTCCCGGCCGGGGCCGGGCGAGCATCCGCCGCGCCGGCCCGCCGTCGTCGCGGGCGCGTCGTCCGGCATCGGCGCCGAGATCGCGCGCATGCTCGGCGCGGGCGGCTACCCGGTGGCGCTCGGCGCGCGGCGCATCGAACCGTGCGAGCAGATCGCCGCCGAGATCCGCGCCGCAGGCGGCGAGGCAGTGGCGCATGAGCTCGACATCGCCGACACCGCGTCCGTCGAGGCGTTCGGCAAGGCAGTCACCGAACGGCTCGGCGAGGTCGAGGTGCTCGTCGCGAACGCCGGCACCATGCCCGGCGGCGCGGTCGTCGATCTGGAGCCTGCTGCCTTCGCGGCCGCGCTCGACGTGAACGCGGTCGGGCTGCTGCGGCTGCTGCGGACCTTCGTCGCACCGATGATTGCGCGCCGCCGCGGCGACGTCGTCGTCATCTCCTCAGAGGTGCTCGAACATCCGCGTCCGTACGTCGGCGCGTACACCGCGGGCAAGTGGGCCGCCGAGGGGCTGGCGCGCACGCTGCAGATGGAGCTCGAGGGCACCGGTGTGCGCGCCTCGCTCGTGCGGCCCGGTCCGACCGCCACCGACATCGCCGCCGGCTGGGACATGGACGTCGCGATGCAGGCCTACCACTCCGGACGCAAGTTCGGCACGTTGCGGCACATGGCACTGCTGCCGCCGGAGGCGATCGCGCACACCGTGGCGCACGTGGTCGGCGCGCCGCGCGGCGTGCACGTCGCGACGTCCTACGTCACTCCGGAAGCGCCGCTCAGCGAGGGGGCGGAATGACGACGTCGACGACGATCCCGCGCGTCTCCGGAGGGGCGGACGAGAACGGGCACCTGGAAGAGCTGCGCACCGACCCGATCGCGCTGCTGCACCGGGTGCGGGCCGAGTGCGGCGACGTGGGCGTGTTCGATCTCGCCGGCCGAGACGTCGTGCTGACGACGGGCGCCGAGACGAACGAGGTGTACTTCCGCGCGTCCGACGACGTCCTCGACCAGGGCGAGGCGTACCCGTTCATGACGCCGATCTTCGGCAAGGGCGTGGTGTTCGACGCGTCCCCGGAGCGGCGCAAGGAGATGCTGCGCAATCAAGCCTTGCGCGGTGACCAGATGAAGGGCCACGCGGCGACCATCGAGGCCGAGATCAACGCGATGGTCGCTGCCTGGGGTCATGAGGGTGAGATCGACCTGCTCGACTGGTTCGCCGAACTGACGATCTACACGACGTCCGCCTGCCTCATCGGGCCGCGCTTCCGCGCCGAGCTCGACGGCCGGTTCGCGCAGCTCTACCACGATCTCGAACGCGGCACAGACGCCTTGGCCTTCGTCGACCCGTACCTGCCGATCGAGAGCTTCGCGCGGCGCGACCGGGCGCGGCTCGCGCTCGTCGAACTCGTGCAGGCGATCATGGACCGCCGCGCGGCCGCCGCACCGCCACCCGACGGCGAGTGGGACCTGCTCGACATCCTGATGGTGGTGAAGAACGACGCGGGGGAGCCGCGCTTCACCGCCGACGAGATCACCGGCATGTTCATCTCGATGATGTTCGCCGGGCACCACACGTCGTCGGGAACTGCGGCGTGGACGCTGATCGAGCTGCTGCGCAACCCGGCAGTACGCCACGCGGTCGTAGCCGAGCTCGACGAGCTGTACCAGGACGGGCGCGAGGTGTCCTTCCAGGCGCTGCGCGAGATCCCGACGCTGGAGTCGGCGCTCAAGGAGACGCTGCGGCTGCATCCGCCGCTCATCCTGCTGCTGCGCGTCGCGCAGCAGGACATCGAGCTCGGCGACTATCTGATCCCGAGCGGCACGATGGTCGGGGCCTCACCCGCGGTGTCGAACCGGATCCCCTCGGATTTCCCGGAGCCCGATCGGTTCGACCCGACGCGCTACCTCGAACCACGGCAGGAGGATCTGCTCAACCGCTGGACGTGGATCCCGTTCGGCGCGGGCAAACACCGCTGCGTGGGCTCGGCGTTCGCGATGATGCAGCTCAAGGCGATCTTCTCGGTGATCCTGCGCGACTACGAGTTCGAGATGACGCAGCCGTCCGATTCGTATCGCGACGACTTCTCGAAGATGGTCATCCAGCTCGAGCAGCCGTGCGTGGTGCGCTACCGGCGGCGGGTGCGTTGAGGTGAGCGGCGTGCATGTCGTCGTCGATCGCGACCTGTGCCAGGGACACGGGATGTGTGCGCTCGAGGACCCGGACGTGTTCGCGATCCACCGCGGCGAGGACCAGGTCACGCTGCTCGACGAGACGCCGTCCGAATCACATCGCGCGGCCGTCGAGAACGCGGTCCGCTATTGCCCGACCACCGCACTCTCGATCGAGGAGACCTGATGGCATTCGACCGGGCCGAGCTCGCGGATTTCTGGCAGAGCTGGCTGGACGGCAACCGCAAGGCGCAGGAAACCGGCGACTGGTCGGTTCTCGCGGAGTTCTACGCGCCGGACGCGAGCTACGGCTGGTCGTACACGCCGACCGACCACTTCATGGCCACCGGCCGTGACGAGATCCGCGACCTCGCGCTCGGCACCGAGATGCTCGGCTTCCAGGGCTGGATCTACCCGTACCAGGCGTCGGTGATCGATGACCGGGCCGGCATGGTCGTCGGTTTCTGGCGCCAGATCACCACCTTCGACTCGCCGGCGGGCGAGCCGTACGAGATCAAGGGGCTCGGGTGCAGTTGGTTCCAGTACGGTGGCGCGCGGCAGTGGGCCTGGCAGCGCGACATCTTCGATTACGGGCTCGCCGTCGACGCCGTCACGCGGCTCATCCAGGATGGCAACGTCTCGCCGCAGCTCGACCAGCGCATCGCCGCGGCGGCCGGTCCGCAGCCGGGGCACTACCCGTCCGTCGACGCGCTGAGCAGCCCGCTGTGGCCGGTGCCGCGCACCACCTACTGAGCCGAGGAGAACGTCGTGGCTCTCGAGATTTCGGACGCCGACCGCGTACGCACCCTTATGCTCAACCGTCCGGAAGCGCTGAACGCGTTCGACGAGAACCTCTACGACGAGACTGCGCGCGCGTTGCGTGCGGCGGCCGACGACCCGTCCGTCGCCGTCGTACTGCTCACCGGGCGCGGTCGCGCGTTCAGCGCCGGCACCGACCTGCGTGAGCTCGAGCAGCGCGCGACCGACCCTGACTACCAGCCCGGTGAATTCGGCTTTCTCGGCCTGATGGACGTGTTCGTGGACTTCCCGAAGCCGTTGGTCGTTGCGGTCAACGGCGTCGGTGTCGGCATCGGGATGACCGTGCTCGGCTACGCCGACCTCGCGTTCATGTCCAGCGACGCGCGGCTGAAATGCCCGTTCACCGCTTTGGGTGTGGCGCCCGAGGCGGCGTCGAGCTACCTGCTGCCGCTGCTCGTCGGCCGCCAGAACGCGGCCTGGGCGTTGCTCTCCTCCGAGTGGATCGATGCCGCCGAGGCGCAGGCGATGGGGCTCGTCTGGAAGGTGTGCCCGCCCTCGGAGTTACTCACCACCGCGCACCGGTACGCCGCGATCATCGCGGCGAAGCCGCTGGACAGCCTCGTCGCCGTCAAGCGCACCATGACCGAGCCGCTGCGCGAGCAGATCGCTGCCGCGCGTGCGCGGGAGAACAACTTCTTCGCCGAGCTGCTCGGTGGCACGGACAACGCGGCCGCGCTGGCCATGTTCAACCGCGGCGCCTGAATTCGATCTTCACCGCGCGACAGCCGGCGGGCGGACCTACGCTTCGATAATGCGGGTCCGTCTGGTCGCCGTCGCCGTGGTCGCCCTGACGGGCTGCTCTTCGACGGTCGCCGGTGCGGGCCGGTTCTCGATCGCGCCGCGGCCGGTGGCACCGTCCACCGGAAGCTCGGCCTCGTCGGCCCTGCCGAGCAGTCCGTCTGATCTGCGCCGCGTCGACGAGCACGACTTCTTCGGCGACCCGGTCACCGCGAACTACTGCCCGCGCATCTGGACACGTCGTTGAACGACGACTTCGACGCGGACGGCGCGCGGAGCCGTCCGGCCGGCGGCGGGTACGTCGAGTACTCGTTCGCGCCCCGCGCCGCCCATCGGCATGTACCCAACAGCACCTTGTGCGCGGCGGCAGAGAAATGGCTCTCGCTCGAACGCCCCGCATTTCCGCGCGGACATGCGCGGCCCCGATCCCTTGCTCGACCGTCGCTCACCCGCTTCGACCTGTGCAAGCTCGTGACCGTCGCCGATATCGGCGCGCTGCCGGGTCTGGACACGCTCAGCCTGTCGAATCCCGAATTCGACGTCGAGGTCGTGCCCGAAGCAAGCCCGCCCCGCGATCCCTCTGCACCCTCGCGACCAATGTCACGATCGCCATGCTGGATGCGGCCGGTCTGAAGTAGCGCGTGGTTTGGGCTGGTGGTTCGCTTAGTCGCCGGCTGGTGTTTCCGGCGCGGGTTGCGTTTCTCAAAGGCGCAGCGACGAGGGTTGGTGGGGTGGCTGGCTACCACTCCTGGCTGACATTTTCGTCGGGTTTCAGTCGCCCTGTGGACGACCGGCCTCGCGGCCGTGGGTTGTCCACAGATCTCGAGAAACCCCGGAAATAGGGGTTGCCAACGCGTAAAATCGTGCGTATGAGCGAACCGGTCGGCAGCTCCCCCGACTACCGGGGCATGAGCCACGAGCAGCGCATCGAGGCGCTGCTCGGGCTCGAGCGCCGGTTCGCGCGCCTGCACGCCGACCGCGCCCGACTACTCGCCGCGGTACAGGCCGACCCGCTGCCGAACGAGGACGGCACCAGCGCAGCAGACAAGGAATGGGCGCGCGAAGAGGTCGCCCTGGTCCTGAAACTGTCCACCGGCACCGCGCGAGCGATCATGCGCGACGCCTGCGACCTGGTCACCCGCTTCCC
>JAICKR010000016.1 GCA_025927835.1 Jatrophihabitans sp.
CTTCCGCGACGTGCAGGAGCAGGACGTGCTGCTGTTCATCGACAACATCTTCCGGTTCACCCAGGCGGGATCTGAAGTGTCGACCCTGCTGGGCCGGATGCCCTCGGCAGTGGGATACCAGCCGACGCTGGCCGACGAGATGGGCCAGTTGCAGGAGCGGATCACGTCCACGCGCGGCCACTCGATCACCTCGATGCAGGCCATCTACGTGCCTGCCGACGACATCACCGACCCGGCGCCGCACACCACGTTCGCGCACCTCGACGCGACAACGGTGCTCTCCCGGCCGATCTCGGAGAAGGGCATCTACCCGGCGGTGGACCCGCTCGACTCCACGTCGCGCATCCTCGCCGCCGAGTACGTCGGTCAGGAGCACTACGACGTCGCGCAGCGCACCAAGCAGATCCTGCAGCGCTACAAGGAACTGCAGGACATCATCGCCATCCTCGGTATCGACGAGCTGTCCGAAGAGGACAAGGTCACGGTCAACCGGGCGCGGCGCATCGAGCGGTTCCTGTCGCAGAACACCTTCGTCGCCGAGCAGTTCACCGGCGTCCCGGGCTCGTTCGTGCCGGTCAGCGAGACGATCGACGCGTTCAAGCGGCTCACCGCGGGCGACTTCGACGAGTACCCGGAGCAGGCGTTCTTCATGTGCGGCGGGCTCGAGGACCTCGAGCGCAAGGCCGACGAGCTGAAGAAGGCCTAGTCGATGGCCACGATGCACGTGGAGCTCGTCTCCATCGAGAAGCGGATCTGGTCGGGTGAGGCCACCGCGGTGTATGGCCGCACCACCGAGGGTGAGCTCGGCATCCTGCCCGGCCACACGCCGCTGCTCGGCGCGTTGGCACCGGATCATCCGGTGCGCATCGACCAGGAGGGCGGCCAGTCGATCACGGTCGACGTGCAGGGCGGGTTCCTGTTCGTGCACAAGGATCACGAGGTATCGATCCTGGCCGAACAAGCCGAGCTGTCCAGCGGCGAACAGGCCTGAGCGCGCGGTTCCGGATAGCCGACAGCCGTGCACACCGTCGACGTCATCGCGGTGTGTGTCGCTGTGGTCATCGTGGTGTGCTGCGCCGCCATCCTGGCCCGGCAGCGGCAGATGCTGCGCGGCACCGGCGCCGTCCCGATGGCCATGCAGCGCGGCACCCGCTGGCTCTACGGGGTGGGCCGCTACATCGGCAGTGAGCTGCGCTTCTACCGCGCGCTGGGCGTGGGGACCCGGCCCTCGCGGGTGCTGCGGCAGGGCCACGTAGAAGTGGTCGGGCGCCGGGCGCCGCACGACTCGGAACGCGGCTCGCTGCCGGCGACCGTCGTGGTCGTGGAGTGTCGGACCGACGGCGAGACCGTGGCGTTCGCGCTCGGCGAGAGCGCCTTCACCGGTTTCGTCTCCTGGCTCGAGTCGTCGGCCCCGATCTGAGCCCTTCGTTCGCTGAACGATACGGTCCCATCGCACATTCGCGCCTAGACGGGGAGGCACGTATGCACGTTGACACCGGTGACACCGCCTGGGTGCTCGTCAGCGCGGCCCTGGTGCTGTTCATGACGCCCGGGCTGGCCATCTTCTACGGCGGCATGGTGCGCAGCAAGCACGTGCTCACGATGCTCGCCCAGAACTTCGCGGTCATAGCGGTGGCGAGCCTGGTGTGGACGTTCGTGGCCTACAGCATCGCGTTCGGCCACTGGAACGGCGTGCTCGGCAACCTGCACTTCGCCGGCTTCGCGCACCCGCACGACCCGGTGCCCGGCCTGCACCTCACCGTGCCGCCGCTGGCCTTCGCCGCCTTCCAGATGATGTTCGCCGTCATCACGGCCGCACTGCTCACCGGCGCCGGTGCCGACCGCATGCGCTTCGGCGGGTTCCTCGTGTTCGCCGCGTTGTGGGTGCTCGTCGTGTACGCACCGCTCGCGCACTGGTCGTTCTCGCCGACCGGCTGGCTGGCCCACCGCGGGCTGCTCGACTTCGCCGGCGGCACGGTCGTCGAGATCAACGCCGGGGCGTCGGCGCTCGCGCTCGTCCTCGTCCTCGGCAAGCGGCGCGGCTGGCCGCAGGAGGCGATGGCACCGCACTCGCTGCCACTGACGCTGCTCGGCGCGGGCATCCTCTGGTTCGGCTGGTTCGGCTTCAACGCCGGCTCCGCCCTGGCGTCCGGCGCGCTGGCCGCGCAGGCGCTCATCGGCACGCATCTGGCCGGCTGCGCCGGGCTGCTCGGCTGGATCGTGCTCGAGAAGAAGCTGACCGGGCACGCGACCACCCTCGGCGCCGCGTCCGGTGCGGTCGCCGGGCTGGTGGCCATCACGCCGGCAGCCGGCTTCGTGAACAGCATCGGCGCGCTGGTGATCGGCTTCCTCGGCGGGGTGGCCGGCCTGTTCGCGGTGCGGCTGAAGTTCCGCCTCGGCTACGACGACTCACTCGACGTCGTCGCTGTGCACGGCGTCGGCGGCGTGGTCGGCACGCTTGCCGTCGGGCTGTTCGCGACGCGCAGCGTCAACCCGGTGGGCCGCGGCCTGTTCGACGGCGGCGGCCTGGACCTGCTCGGAGACCAGGCGCTCGGCGTCGTCGTGGCGATCGCGTTCGCGTTCACGGTCACCTGGCTGCTGGCCCAGGCGGTGCAGCGCACGATCGGGCTGCGCGTCGAGCCGCATGTGGAACTACAGGGCCTCGACATGGCCATTCACGCCGAGACCGCGTACGAGCACGGCGGGTTCGGCGCCGCGGGCAGGAGCGTCTGATGCGGCTCGTCACGGCGATCGTCAAACCGTTCACGCTCGACCTGGTGCGCGAGGCGCTGCAGCAGGCCGGCGTCTACGGCATGACGGTCGCGGAGGTGTCGGGCTTCGGCCGGCAGAAGGGCCACACCGAGATCTACCGCGGCGCCGAGTACGAGGTGAATTTCACCCCGAAGGTGCGCATCGAGGTCGTGGTCGACGATGCGGACGTCGACGAGGTCGTCACCACGATCGCCAACGCCGCGCACACCGGCTCGATCGGTGACGGCAAGATCTGGGTAACGCACGTGGAGACGCTGCTGCGGGTGCGCACCGGCGAGCGCGACCACGACGCGCTGTAGCTCAGGGCTACAACCAGCCCGCGTCCTGCGCCTTGCGGATCGCGTCGATGCGGTTGCGCGCGTCGAGCTTGGCCAGCGCGTTCGACAGGTAGTTGCGCACGGTTGCCGGCGAGAGGAACAGCGTCTGGGCGATGGCCTGCGTCGAGGCGCCGGTAGCGGCGCTGCGCAGCACGTCGGTCTCGCGTGGGGTCAGCGGGCTGACGCCGGTGTCGAGGGCGGCAGCGACCAGCTCGGGGTCGATCACCCGCTGCCCGGCAGCGACCCGGCGGATGGCCTGGTTGAGGTCTGCCGACGGCGCGTCCTTGCGCAGGAAGCCGCGCACATGCAGTTGCAGCGCACGCAGGACGTGGGTCGGCTGGCTCAGTCCGGTGAGGATGAGGCAGCGGCAACTCGGCGCCTCGGCGTGCAGTTGCGCGGCCGCGGACAGGCCGTCCAGGCCCGGCAGGTCGATGTCGAGCACCGCGACGTCGGGCCGGTGCGCTCGGGCGGCGGGCACGATCTGGTCGCCGCGGTCGACGTCGGCCACGACCTGCATGTCGGGCTGCAGGTCGATCAACGCCTTGATCGCAGTGCGGATGACGTGCTGGTCCTCTGCGATCAGCACCGTGATCATGCCGGCTCCAGCGGCACGGCCACCTGCAGCCGGAAGCCCTCACGGCCGACCCGGCCGGCGGCCACCACCCCGTCCAGGGCCCGCGCCCGCTCGGCGAGCCCGGCCAGGCCGCCGAGCCGTCCCGACGAGCGGCCCGCGCCGTCGTTGAGGACCTCGAACACCACGCCGGGCTCGTCCGCGCGAACCGAGATGGAGCAGGTCGCGGCCGTGCTGTGCCGGAGCAGGTTGGTGCTCGCCTCGCGCACCGCCCAGCCGAGCAGCCGGTCGACGTCCGGCGGCAGCGGCGGGCGTTGGTCGCGCAACTCGGTGAGCACGCCGGCCGAGTGGAGCAACGCCACCGCCCGCGCCGCCTCGTCGGCGAACGCGATCTCGTGCTCGTCACGGGCCACGTCATCGAGCTCGCGCACCGCCTGCGCGGCGATGCCGGCGATCTCGCCGATCTCCTGCGCCGCCGCCTCGGGACGCGCCGGCCACAGCGCGCGGGCCAGGTCGCCCTTGATCGAGATCGCCGACAGTCGCTGCCCGAGTGTGTCGTGCAGGTCGCGACCGGCCCGGCGCCGCTCGGCGCGCGAGGCGACGTCGGCGAGCTCGGCCCGCGAGGCGGAGAGCTCGGTCGCCACCTGAACGACCCGGGTGGCCGCGAGCAGGCAGCCCCCGCCGAGGCAGTAGATCGTCAGGCTGTAGCCGAGGTAGTACGCGAGAAATGACGCCTGGGGCTCGTGGGCGATGATGGCGACGCGGATGAGTGCGGCGACCACCGGCGCCGCGAACGCGAGTACCCGGACCCAGCCGGCGAACACCATCCCGCCGGATGCCGCGGCGAACCACACGGCCACCAACCATCTCCGGTCGACGTGGTGCGCGGCCGGGACGATCGCGAGCGCGACCACCAGTGCCCACAGCGCGTACCGCTCGCGACCGGCCCGCCCGCGCGCGATCCGCAGACTCAGCGCGAGCTGGACGGCGCCGACGGCGAGCGCGAACGTGACGTCGAGAGCGCGGTGGGGGTCGGCCGAGTAGACGCCGAGGCCGGTCCAGCAGACGCCGGTCAGGTAGCCGATCATCGGCAGGTGCACCACCACGAGCGCCCACCGGGCACGGTGCGGCGTCGCCAGCGCGGCGACCGGGCTGCTCGCGGTCAGTGCGGCGATCACGGGCGCGCTGCCTGGTCGGGTGCCACCGGCAGTACGAGCGCGCCGCTCTCGCGCGCCGCGCGCACCATCGCGGCGTCGATGCCGGCGCCGGAGAGCAGCGCCGCAGCGGCCTCGAGTTCCGTACGGGCGGCCACTCGCTGGTAGGAGTCGACGAGCCGGGTCACGTCGGTGAGGGCGGTGCGCGAGGCCGTGACCAGTTCGGCGACGGCGTCGGCCGTGGCCGCGTCGCGCCGGCCGGCCAACGTGTCGGCGTGCACGCTGAGCGCGGCGACCTCGGTCAGCGGCCGGCCGAGCGTGGCACGCAGATCCTCCTGCAGGGCGGCGCGCTCGGCCCGTACCGCAGCGGCCGACAGGGCCGCACGCACGCCGCTCAGCCGGCGCGACGCGGCGACCAGCCAGATCACCGCGAACAGCGATGTCGTGCGGAACAACAGCGAGAGGCAGAGGTAAGGCCCGCTGTACACACCGTCGGCGAGCCCCGGCGACCAGTCGTAGTAGAGCAGCGGCCACAGCACGACGGCTGTCGCGGCCGTCAGTGCGAACCGGGTCGGCAACGCGCACAGCGCCGAGACGGCGAGCGAGGCGAACATGAACACCCACTGCTGCCCGATGAGCCACCACGCCGAGACCATCACCGCGGTCATCACCGCCAGCGTCGCCACCGCCGCACGCGGCCGGCGTCCCTTCAGGCCGTGGTAGACGTGCCGCAGGTGCAGCGGCAGGTAGGCGGCGGTCGCCCCGATCGCGATCGCGAGATCGGCGCCGCTGCCGAGTACGCCGATGCGCCACAGTTCGACGGCGGGCACCAGCACGCTGAAGGTGAGGACCGCACGACCGGCATGCGCCAGCCAGTCCGCACGCCCGGCCGGTTTGGTCACGTCCGAACCATAGATCGGCGGGCGGGTCCCTCGCTGAAATCGATGACGTTCGTCATCGGCGGGCGGCGACACGCTGCCCTACTCCGCGGCTCGCCGGATCTCGACGATCGAGATGCGTCCCACGCTTCCCGATTGTCGAAGGAGACCGGAGATGACCGAACCACGCTCACGCTGGCTCGCGCTCTACGTACTGTGCACCGGCATGCTCATGATCGTCCTGGACGTGACGATCGTGAACGTGGCGCTGCCGTCCATCCAGACCGATCTCGGCTTCTCGGCGTCCGGGCTCGCCTGGGTCGTCAACGCGTACCTGATCGCGTTCGGCGGGCTGCTGCTGCTCGCCGGCCGCCTCGGTGACCTGCTCGGTCAGCGGCGGGTCTTCGTGGCCGGGCTCGTCGTGTTCACTGCGGCGTCCGTCGCCTGCGGGGCGGCGGGTGATTCGTCGGTGCTGGTCGTCGCTCGCTTCGTGCAGGGCGCCGGGGGTGCGCTCACGTCCGCGGTGATCCTCGGCCTGATCGTGACGATGTTCCCGGAGCCACGCGAGCAGGCCAAGGCGATCGGCATCTACGCCTTCGTCGCCTCGGCGGGCGGCGCGGTCGGGCTGCTCGCCGGCGGTGTGCTGACGCAGTGGGTGAACTGGCACTGGATCTTTTTCGTCAACGTGCCGATCGGCGCGGCGACGCTGGTGGCCGCGCTGCGGCTGGTGCCCTCGGCCGCCGGTGCGGGCGTGCGGGCCGGCGCGGACGTGCTCGGCGCGATGCTGATCACCGCGGCGCTGATGCTGGGTGTCTACACGATCGTCGTCCCTGCCGCTGACGACGGCTGGGGCGCGACTCGCACTCTCGCCTGCGGTGCGGTGGCCATGGTGCTGCTCGCCGGGTTCGTGGTGCGCGAAGCCACCGCGGCGCTGCCGCTGATGCCGCTGCGCATCCTGCGTTCGCGCACGGTGGCCGGTGCGAACGTCGTGCAGGTCATCGGTGCGGGCGGGATGTTCGGCTCGTTCTTCCTCGGCTCGCTCTACCTCGAGCACGTGCAGGGATACCGCCCGCTGGAGATCGGGCTCGCGTTCCTGCCCGTCACCCTGCTCATGGGAACGCTGTCCGTGCGCTACAGCGAACAGTTGGTGACCCGCTTCGGCGCCCAGCGGGTGCTGGTGGTCGGGCTGGTGCTGATCGGCGCCGCCCTGGCCGGGCTGGCCACGGCTCCCGTCGATGCCGACTACCTGCGCGACATCTTCCCGGCGGCTGCGCTGCTCGGCGTCGGTGCCGGACTGTGCTTCCCGCCGATGATGACGCTCGCGATGACCGGCGTGGCGCCACACGACGCCGGTCTCGCCTCCGGCCTGGTCAACACCACCGCCCAGGTGGGTGGCGCGATCGGGCTCGCGGTGCTGAGCACCGTGTCGACCGGACGGGCGGCCACGCTCCGTGCCTCCGGCCACGACGCCGCCCATGCGTTGACCGGTGGCTACCACGCGGCATTCTGGATCGCCGTCGCCCTCATCGGCGCCGCTCTCGTCACTGCACTGACCGCGCTGCGACCTGCGCGCGAGACCGCGCCGGCACCGGTGGAGGAGCCGGTCGGGGCGGCGGCGTGACGCGCTGACACGCGGCTGCATCAGGGTCGGCAGGGTGGCATCGCCGTAGACCAATTGCAGCGATGCGATCCCAGCGAACGGCCAGAATGCGGGAGGTGGAGCGGGCGGCGGTGTGGAATTGGTCTACGGATGGTTCGTCGTAGGCCCGCCACGCGCCGCCCGTTGCGCTAGGAAGTTGGTGTTCCGGCGGTCCGTTCGGAAGGAGAGCGCCGTGCAGCCCAACGCCGACAAGGTGTCCGGCATCCGCACCCGGCTCGCGCAGCTCGTGGACAGCTGCGAGATCGGGTCGATGCTGCCGCCCGAGCGCGAGCTGGCAGCCGAGCTGAACGTCGCGCGGATGACCCTCCGCCGGGCCATGGACGACCTGGTGACGGCGGGCCTCATCAAGCGGGTGCAGGGCCGCGGCACGTTCGTGATGCGTCCGAAGATCGCCAAGCAGATGGCGATGGCGTCGTTCACGGACGGCATGCGTGAGCGTGGCCTGACGCCGGGCAGCGACGTCATCGGCTTCCGGCGGCTTCGCGCCACCGCGGTGCAGGCGCGTGCACTGCGCATCCCGACCGGCGAGCCGGTCTTCCGTTTCATCCGGCTCCGCTCGGCCGACGGCGACCCCGTCGGGCTGGAGACGACCTGGGTCGCCGCGGCCCTGGTGCCCGACCTGGAGCGCGCCGACCTGCGCGGTTCCTGGCACGAGCTGCTCAACGAGCGATACGACATCCAGGTCCAGACCGGCACCTCGATCGTCGAGGTCGGCTACGCCGACGACCGCGATGCGCGGCTGCTCGCCTGCGAACCCGGCGCAGCCCTCATGCGCATCGAGACGACCAGCTACGGCGCGAACGGCCGGGTCATCGACTTCGGGATCGACCTCTTCCGCGGCGACCGGTACTCGCTGGTGACCTACCGGATGCCGCAGATGAGTTTCCGCGCCGTCCCCGAACGGAGCCGCATGTTGACCGCGGCGCCGAGCACTGCCTGATCACCCATCAACCACGCACACGGACGAAGCAGGGAGTCCCCATGAAGCACACGCGTTGGATCGGCGCGGTGGTCTCCGCCACGTTGGCCCTGGCGACGAGCACGGCGTGCAGCAGCAGCAGCGGCGGCGGCGCCGGCGGGAAGGTCCACCTGACGTTCTGGACGCACACCCACCCGCCGATGATCGCCCTCAACAAGGCGCTCATCAAGGAGTACGAGACGAAGCACCCGAACGTCTCCATCGACTACCAGCAGATCCCGAACACCGACTTCAACACGAAGATGCTCGCCTCGCTGAGCAACGGCTCCGGGCCGGACATCATCAACATGGACGACGTCGCGCTGCGCGGTGATTACATCCCGAAGAACCTGCTGGCGCCGCTGGACTACAAGGCGATGGGGCTGTCGTCGCAGCAGGCGATCGAGGACAAGTACATCGATGGCACGCTGGACGGCGCCGAAGGCCCGGACGGGACGCTCTACGGGCTGCCCACCGAGTTCAACGCGACCGCGTTCGCCATCAACACCGAGCAGTTCCGCAAGGCCGGACTCGACCCCGACCAGCCGCCGGCGACCTGGGACGACGTCGCCGCCGACGGCAAGAAGCTCGTTGCGGCGGGGCAGGGCGGGTTCAACTTCCTGTACCTGAGCGCCGGGCAGTACACGCAGCAGCTGCAGATCCTCTTGAACGAGACCGGCGGCAGCATCGTCGACAAGGCCGGGACGAAGGCCACCATCGACAACGCGCAGGGCATCGCCGCGCTCAGCATCTGGAACAAGCTGATCAACGTCGACAAGGTCGGCAATGCCCACACCGCGTCACGCGACGCAACGGCGCCGTTCGCCGACTTCGAAGCCGGCAAGACCGCGATGACGATCATGTACCCGTGGGGCGTCGGCCAGATCAAGCAGGACAACCCGGCGATGTACAAGAACCTGAAGGTCGTCCCGCTGCCGCAGGTCGACCCGGCGAACCCCAGCGGGCGCTGGTACGGCTACTACGAAGCGGTGAACAAGGCGTCCAAGCAGCAGGCGGAGGCGTGGAAGTTCATTCAGTACTCCGCCTCGCAGAGCCAGCGCTGGCTCACCGACGTGAACTTCATCCAGCCGCTCAAGGGCTGGGCGCAGTCGCCGGCGGCGAGCTCGGTTCCGTTCCTGTCCGTGTGGGAGCAGGCTTACTCCCGCGGCCGCTTCGACGAGATCGGGCATCACTGGAACGAGGTGCAGGACGCGGTGAAGACGGCGATCGAGGACACCGTCCTGAACGGGAAGCCGGTGGCGGACTCACTGAAGCAGGCGGCGAGCACGATCAACGAGGCGCTGCCCGACTAGGTGAACCCGCGGGCTCGTGGCCGTCACCATGCGGCCACGAGCCCGCGTTCGCCGCCCGACCGAACGAGAGAAGAGCGCATGACGTCGACGACCGTGCGAGCCCGACGACCACGACACACGGCCACGACCCGGCACAACTGGATCGGCGCCGCGTTCGCGGTGCCGGCGCTCGCGCTGTTCGGCGCCTTCGCGATCTACCCGATGGCGCGGGTCTTCTACATCAGCTTCTTCGACTACGACCTGACGAGCGCGCCCCGCTTCGTCGGCTGGCACAACTACCGCTACCTGTTCGGCAGCGAGACCTTCCAGGCCTCGCTCACCGCGACCGCGTTCTACGTCGTGTTCACCTACGCGCCCGCGGTCGTGCTGGCGTTGGTGCTGGCCGCGGGTCTCGACACCCGGCTACCCGGCAGCGGCTTCATCCGGTTGCTCTACTTCGCGCCGGTCGCGATGTCCTGGGTTGCGGTCTCGATCATCTGGCGGCTCATCCTGCAACCGGACGGGCTGCTCAATGCGGTGTTCGGTACGCACGTGAACTGGCTGACGTCCGACTCGTCGGCCAAGTGGGCGCTTGTCGTCGTCAGCATCTGGAAGGAGACCGGGCTGTTCGTGATCCTCTTCCTCGCCGGTCTGCAGCGGATCCCTGACGAGCTGCGCGAGGCGGCTGCCCTGGACGGCGCCGGTCGCGTCGCGACGTTCCGCTACGTCATCCTCCCGTTGTTGCGACCGGTCACCGCGGTCGTGTGCGTCATGGCGATCATCCGGGGCTGCCAGTCGTTCAGCGCGCAGGTCGTGCTCACCGGCGGCAGCTTCAACACCGAGGTGATCAACCTCTACGTGTACAAGACGGCATTCGAGAGCGCGCGCATGGGCCGGGCCTCGGCAGTCGCCGTTCTGCTGTTCTTCGGGCTGCTGATGGTGACGATGCTGCAGCTGCGCCTGTTCCGGTCGCGTGAGCGATGACCCGCCATCTCGCGGAGCGGGTGAGCGCCGACCTCGCCGCGCCGCCGCCCGTCGTCGAAGCGCCGACCGACGGCGCGCGGCCGGCTCCGCGTCGCGCGCGCCGGCCGGTCGGCCGGGCGCTCGTCCTCTACGGACTGCTGCTGCCGGGTGGCCTGGTGTTCGCCTCGGTCTTCGTCTATGCGGTCGTCTCGGCGTTGAAGCCGCCCGACGAGGTGCTGGCCTCGCCGATGCGCTGGTGGCCCTCGCACGTGCTGTGGTCGAACTTCGCCAAGCCGTTCGAACAAGTGCCCTTCGGGCGGTACTACCTCAACAGCGTCGTGGTCGGGGTGGCCGTCACCCTGCTCAACGTCGTGACGTGCACGCTGGCCGGTTACAGCTTCTCGAAGTTCGCCTACCGCGGCCGGAGCCTGCTGTTCCTCATCGTGCTCGCGACGATGATGATCCCGCTCGAGGTGATCTACGTCCCGCTCTACGCGCTGGTGTACGACCTGAAGTGGGTCAACACGTTCGCCGGCCTGATCGTCCCGGCGGGCACGAGCGCGTTCGGCATCCTGCTGATGCGACAGAGCATCGACGGCCTGCCCGACGAGATCCTCGACGCCGCCCGTCTCGACGGTGCCGGCGAGCTGCGCATCCTCTGGCGCATCGTCGCGCCGATGATGGGCGCGCCGATCTCGGCGCTCGCGCTGATCGTGTTCATGGCGACCTGGGACAGCCACCTGTGGCCGCTGCTGGTCGGCAGCGACGACCAGCACCGCACGCTTCCCGTCGGGCTCGCAGCGATGCAGGCCGACAACGCGGGCACGACCGGCGTGCCCATGCTCGTTGCGGCGGCGGTCATGGCGCTGCTCCCGACGCTGATCCTGTTCGTGCTGCTGCAGCGCCGCTTCGTCCACGGCATGACCATGACCGCGGACGTCAAGTGAGCACCGACGTCGCCGTCGACGGCGGGCAGAGCGGGCTGCGCATCGCGCTCGTCCGGTCGGGCGCTGCGGAGCTCCACCGACGCGACGGGTTCCGCTACGCGCCGGCGCACGACGCGGCCGCCGCTGATGCCGGCGCACTCGTCGACGTGCTGCGCCCACTCGTCGCGCATGCGCGGCGGGTCGTGCTCGGGCTCACCAACGCACCGGCGCACGCCGCCGAGCGAACCCGGCTCGCCAACACGGTGCGCGCGGGTCTCGCGGCCGAGGACGTGCTCGTGACGAGCGACATGGTCACCGCGCACTGTGGCGCGCTCGCCGGCGCGGACGGCGTCGTGGTGGCCGCCGGCACCGGCGCCGTCAGCTTGGCCCGCAGCGCGTCCGGGCACGCCCGCAGCGACGGGTTCGGCTACCTCCTCGGCGACGAGGGCAGTGGGTTCGCGGTGGGGCGGGCCGGGCTGCGCGCGGCGCTGCAGGCGATGGAGGGACGTGGCCCGACGACCGTCCTGGTCACCGCCGCCCGGGAGCGCTACGCCGACGTCCCCGACTTCCCGCACGGGCTCTACCGACGGCCCGGCCTCGTCGAGGACGTCGCCGCGTTCGCCCGCGATGTCGCCGCGGCGGCCGACGCGCACGACGCCGTCGCGCTGGCGATCTGGACGCGTGCCGCCGAACGGCTCGTCGAGTCGGTGCGCAGCGTGGTCGCCCGCTGTCCGGGTCTCGCCGACGCCCAACCGGTGCCGGTCTCCTACAGCGGCGGCCTGTTCTCCGTCGACCAGCACCTGCTGCGTCCCTTCGCCGAGCGGCTGCCGCGTGTGGTGCCGCAGGCCGACCTGCGGGCCCCGGCCGGCGACGCGCTGGCCGGCGCGGTGCGGCTGCTCGCGGGCGACGCCGACGGGTATCGCGACCTGGTCACCCGGGTGACGGCGGTGCCGGCGTGACCCGCACCCCACCGTTCGCCAGGTATGCGGTGATCGTGTCCTGCCAGGCGCAGCCGGACAGCCCGCTCTTCGGTCCGGACCCGATGGCTCGCATGGCACAGGCGGCCGCGCTCGGCGGGGCGGCCGGCATCCGGGCCAACGGGCCCGACGACATTCGCGCCGTCACGGCAGCGGTCGACCTTCCGGTGATCGGCATCTGGAAGACCGGCGCGCCGGACGGTGTGTACATCACGCCGGGGCTCGCGGACGCGCTCGCGGTGGCGGATGCGGGCGCGGCGGTGGTCGGCCTCGACGCGACCGAGCGGCCGCGGCCCGACGGCTCGTGCGCGGCCGAGCTCATCGCGCACGTCCACGCCGAGCGCGACGTGCTCGTCATGGCCGACATCGACACGGTCGCAGCCGGGCTCGCGGCGGCCGACGCCGGCGCCGATCTGATCGCCACGACGTTGTCCGGCTACACGCCGGCCACCGCGAACGGCTCGGTCGAGCCCGACTTCGCGCTCGTCGAGCAGCTCGCGGCCAAGGTGGCCGCACCGGTGATCGCCGAGGGCCGGCTGCGCACGGGCGCCGACCTTTGCCGCGCGTTCGATGCAGGCGCGTACGCGGTCGTCGTCGGTACCGCGATCACCAATCCGGCCGCCATCACGCGCGCGCTGATCGCCGAAGCAGGGGGCAGCAGCCGGTGATGCGCATCGGTGCCGCGGCACTGGTTCTGGACGTGCCGCCGGGAACCCCGCTGGGCGGTTACGCCGACCGTGCCGGACCCGCGACCGGCACGCTGGACGAGCTGGAGATCGCGGCAGTCGTGTTCGCCGACGACGACAGCGCGTTCGTCGTGGTCGTGACCGAACTGGTGTGCGCCAACGAGGACCTCGCCGCGGACGTCGCCGCCGCGGTGGCCGCGCGTGTGGGCGTCCCGGCAGCGCATGTCTGGACGACCGCCACGCACACGCATGCCGGCCCGGACGTGAACTGCGGCACCGGACACCGCACCACCCCGCCACGGTGGCGTAGCGCCGTCGTGTCCCGCGCGGTCGACGCGGCCGAGCGTGCCCTGCGCGCGGCGCACCCCGCCGCGCTTGCCTGGCGGCGCGGCGAACTGCACGGCGTCGGGGCCGTCCGGTCGGTGCCGGACGCGGCGGCCACGGTGCCCGTCGACGTGCTCACCGTGGCTGACGGGGACCGGTTGACCGGCGTGCTCGTCGTGCTGCCGGTGCACCCGACCGTCCTGCCTGCGTCGAGTGCGCTCGTGAGCGGCGATCTCGCCGGTGCGGTGCGCCGTGCGCTCGCCGATCGGCTCCGCAGCGCGACCTCCGCGCCGTGGGTCGTCGTCGCAGCCGGCTGCGCCGGCGATGTCAGCACCCGCGCGACCCGCCGCGAGCAGACCCCGGCCGAGCTGACCCGGCTCGCGAACCTCACCGCGGATCAGCTCGTCACGATCACCACGCGGTCGCCGCACCGGCAGGCGGACGCTCGCCACCCGGTCCGGGCAGCGACCGGCCGGCTGCGCCTGCCCGTCCGCGCGGACGAGCCCGCACCGGTTGCTGCGACCGTCCCGACCTCGCCGGTGACGGCGCGCATTGCGCATGTCCTGCAGCAGGGGGAGGCCGTGGCGCTGGAACGTGCGCGCCGCTTTCCCGACGGCGAGCTCGACCTCGCCGTGGCCGCGGCCGAGCTCGGTGGGATCCGCCTGCTCGCGCTCGGTGCCGAACCGTATGTCGCCGTCCGCGACCTGCCCAGCGTGCCGGCCCTCGTCCTCGGCTATGCCAACGGCCACGCCGGCTACCTGCCCGATGCCGCCGGCTTCGGGCAGGCGACCTATGAATCGCTCTCCAGCCCGTTCCGCGCCGACGCCGCCGCACGCGCCGTCGCTGCGGCCGAAGCGTTACTAGACAGGGAGGAACCCTCGTGACCGACACGGTCCGAATCGACCAGTCGTCCTGCGCGGAGGTGATGCGCGCCGCCGTCGACAAGGTGATCGACACGCAGCACGCCAACATCCACGCGGCCGCCGAACTCGTCGCAGCCGCCTTGCAGAACGACGGCGTGATCCAGATGTTCGGCACCGGCCATTCGCGCTCGTTCGCGCAGGAGATCGTCGGCCGGGCCGGCGGGCTCATCCCGGCCAACGCTCTCGCCGTCAAGGACCTCGTCATGTACGGCGACGCGGCGCCGAGCGAGATCCTCGACCCGCTGCTCGAACGCGACCCGACGCTCGCTGCGCGGGTGCTGGCGCTGTGCGACGTGCGGCCGCAGGACATCTTCATCATCGGTTCGAACTCCGGCGGTAACGGCACCGTGATCGAGTTCGCCCAGCTGGTCAAGGACCGCGGGCACCGGGTGATCGCGGTGACCTCGCTCGACCACTCCGGTGGCATCACCTCTCGTCACTCGTCCGGGTTGCGCCTCTTCGAGCTGGCCGACGTCGTGATCGACAACGGCGGCGTGTTCGGCGATGCCGCGCTGACGCTGCCTTCGGGCAGTCGCATCGGCGCAACCTCGTCGCTGACCAGCGTGCTCATCGCGCAGCTGCTCGTCGCCGAGGTCTGCGGCCTGCTGCTGCAGCAGCAGGCCGACGTGCCGGTCTTCGTGTCGGCCAACGTGCCCGGCGGGGACGAGCACAACGAGCGGGTGCTCGCCCACTACACCGGCCGCGTCCGGCTCGGCGAGCCGTAACGATGACTACCACCTCCGTCACCAACCCGGCCGGTGTCGCCGACGTCGTCGCGGGCGTCATCGCCGACGTGCGTGAGCGCGGCGACAGCGCCGTGCGCGAGTACTCCACGCGGTTCGACGGCTGGTCTCCGGTGCAGTTCCTGCTGACCCCCGACGAGATCGAGCGAGTCGTCGCGGGGGTGCCGCCGCAGGTCATCGCGGACATCGAGGCCGTCCAGCGCAACGTCGCCGAGTTCGCCAAACGGCAGCGCGATTCGCTGCTGGAGTTCGAGGCCGAGATGGCGCCCGGGGTGCTGCTCGGACAGCGACACGTCCCGGTGTCCGCGTCGGGGGCGTACGTGCCGGGCGGGCGCTTCCCGCTGCTCGCGTCGGCGCACATGACGATCGTGACCGCGAAGGTCGCGGGCGTACCCCACGTCTCGGCGTGCACGCCGCCCATCCATGGCGAGGTGCCGGCGGCGACGGTCGCCGCGATGCACCTGGCCGGCGCTGACGAGATCCGCATCCTCGGCGGCGTGCAGGCGATAGCCGCGCTCGCGATCGGGACGGAGTCGGTCCGCCGGGTCGATCTGCTGACCGGACCCGGCAATGCGTACGTCGCCGAGGCGAAGCGACAGCTGTTCGGCGAGGTGGGCATCGACCTGTTCGCCGGGCCCACCGAGATCCTGATCGTCGCGGACGACACCGCCGATCCGCTCGTCGTCGCCGTCGACCTGCTTTCTCAGGCCGAACACGGCCCCGACTCACCCGCCGTGTTGATCACCACCTCCGATCGACTGGCCACGTCGGTCGTCGCCGGCGTGGAGCGGTTGCTGCCCGGTTTGCCGACCCGCGATTTCGCCGGGCCGGCGTGGCGCGACCACGGACAGGTGATCGTCGTGGCCGATCTCGACGAGGCGTTCCGTCGCGCCGACGGGTTCGCCAGCGAACACGTCCAGGTGCTCACCGCCGAGCCGCGCCGCGCGCTGACCCAGATGAGCAACTACGGCGCGCTCTTCCTCGGCGAAGGCACCTGCGTCTCCTACGGCGACAAGGTGATCGGGACGAACCATGTGCTGCCCACGCGTGGCACCGCCCGCTTCACCGGCGGGCTCTGGGTCGGCAAGTTCCTCAAGACCGTGACCTACCAGGAGGTCGTGGATCCGCAGGCGAGCGCCGAACTCGGCCGGTTGTGCGGTCGCGCGGCACGGGTCGAGAACTTCGAGGGGCACGCGCGCTCCGGGGACGTGCGCAGTTGGCGCAACGGCGGCGCGCGTCCGGACTGGCTGCCGGACGACATGTGAGCCGTGGGCCGTAGCACCGGCTTTCCGGTAGATCGATGACGTTCGTCATCGACGGCCTGCGACACCGGGCACTACCCGGCGCGGCGCCGGATCCGCACGATCGAAGGCAGTCGAAGTCGACCGATCGAACGGAGAGGTAGCGATGACTCCTTCGCCTTCCGACGTGCGCCGGTGCCGCCACGAGGTCGTCCGATGATCCTCGTGACCGGCGGCCTCGGCATGATCGGTGCGCACACCGCCCTGGCGCTCGCCGACCTCGGCCACGACGTGATCGTCACGGCGCACGAGCGCACTGCGGTCCCGTCCTTCCTCGGGGACCGGGTGGTCGTGGAACGGCTCGACGTCACCGACCGCGCGGCGTTCCTCGCGCTCAGCTTCCGCTACGAGATCCGTGACATCGTCCACCTCGCCGGCAGCGTGCCGTGGCGCGACCCGGTCGCCTACTTCCGGACCGACATGACCGGGCTGCTCAACGCGCTCGACGCCGCGCGGGCATGGCGGGTGCGCCGCTTCGCCGTCGCCGGCAGCCTGGGCGCCTACCTCGGCTGTAGCGAGGTCCCGTGGCGCGAGGAACTTGCGCTGCCCACGGCGCTCGTGCCGCACCCGATCATCGCGTTCAAGAAGGCCGTCGAGCCGCTGACCACGCATGCACTTCGCGACACCGGCGTCCAGCCGGTGGTGCTGCGCATCGGGAGCACCTGGGGTCCGCTGATGGACCCGGAGACGCCGTTCAACCCCGTGCCGCCCTACATCAGCGCGGTGCTGCGCGGCGAGTGCCCGGCACCGCTGTACGCAGACGAGGGCGGCGACACCTGCTATGCGCCCGACATGGGACGCGCGATCGCGCTACTGCTCACAGCCGACACACTGCGTCACGACACCTACAACGTCTCGAGCGGCCGCCCGTACACCAACCGCGAACTGACCGACGCCGTGACCGCCGCGATCCCCGGCGCGCGGCTCGACCTGTTGCCCGGACGCCAGGCCGGCCCGGGTGCGAACCCGTACCTCGACATCACCAGGCTTGCCGCCGAGACCGGCTTCGCGCCGGCCTTCGACCTGACCACGGCGGTCGCCGACTATGTCGCCTGGCGCACCTGCAACCCGATGCTGGACGTGTCGTCCTCCGTCGTGGCCGACCTGCGTGGTTGCGTGCGCGGCTCCCTGGCGTAAGGGTCACCCGGCGTGCAGCCGACCTCACTGCTCCCATTGCCGTAGCAGGGTGAGTCCGAGTGCATTGACAATCGCCACGACGACGAACGCCGTTCCGGCGACGAACGCACCGGCGCCGTACCCGGCGGCGCCCGCAAGGGCGAACACGCCGAGCTCGACCGGTATCCGAGCGGGTGTGGGCAGACGGCGCGGCGAGCGCGGTGCGGCCCACCTGCCCCAGACGGCCAACATCGCCGCGGGGGCCGCGATCGCCAGAACGACCGCCCAGGCGCCATCGCCGGTCGTCGCGCCCCAGTAGGCGAACAGGGCCAGCGCAGCCAACTCCAAGGCGAATTTGATCGCGAGGTCGCCGGCTGCGAACGCTGTCGGCGGAGGTGCGGCGGGCGCGGCAGCCCGTTCGTCAAGCATGCGTCGCAGCGTAGGACAGCTCGGTTCGCGAGCCTGCAAGCTTTTCTGAGCACGACTACTCCACGACATGCGGCGCGACGTCAGACCAGCGCCAGCTCGTCCTCGATCGTCGCGGCGAGCTCGGCGGGGGAGCGGGACTCGATGTCGACCACGATGGCCAGCTCGTCCGAACCGAGCGGCTCCAGGTCGGCGAGCTGCGAGTCGAGCAACTGGGCGGGCATGAAGTGCCCGTGCCGGGCGGCGAGCCGGCCCGCCAGCACCTCGCGCGAGCCGGCGAGGTGGACGAACACGACGTGCGGGTCGCGCAGCACGTCGCGGTAGGCGCGCTTCAGCGCGGAGCAGGTGATGATGCCGGGCCGTCCGGCCGCGACCTGTCCGTCGATCCACTCGCGCACCAGGCGAAGCCAGGGCCATCGGTCGTCGTCGGTGAGCGGGTGCCCGGCGGCCATCTTCGCGATGTTCGCCTGGGGATGCAGATCGTCGCCCTCCACCAGCGCCCAGCCGAGCCTGGCGGAAAGGAGCCCGGCGATCGTCGACTTGCCGCTGCCGGTGGCCCCCATCAGCACGAGCACCGGGGGAGACTCGAACGCGCTCGTCACCGCTACCCGCCGGGCCGCCACAGGATGTCGCCGCCCGGGTTCGCGACCCGGCACAGGATGAACAGCAGATCGGAGAGCCGGTTCAGGTACAGCACTGCGGTGCGGTTCGTGTGCTCCGGATCGGCCTCGACCAGCATCCAGGCGCTGCGCTCGGCGCGGCGGGCCAACGTGCGCGCCTGGTGCAGCAGCGCGGCGCCCGGCGTGCCGCCCGGCAGGATGAAACTGTCCAGCTTCGGCAGCGTCGCGTTGTACTCGTCGCACCAGCCCTCGAGCCGCTCGACGTAGGCGTCCGTCACCCGCAACGGCGGGACTGGTTCAGATTTTCGGCTGCCGCCGAAGGCGAGTTCCGGGTCGGGCACGACCGGCGTGCACAGGTCGGCGCCGAGGTCGAACAGGTCGTTCTGCACCGTCCGCAGCAGTGCGGCCACCGGCTCGGGAAGGTCGCCGAGCGCGAGTGCCACCCCGATCGCGGCGTTCGTCTCGTCGCAGTCGGCGTAGGCGCCGACCCGCGGATCGGTCTTGCGGACGCGCGACATGTCACCGAGCGCCGTCGTGCCGTCGTCGCCCGTCTTGGTGTAAATCCGCGTCAGATGTACGGCCACGAGACGAAGGTAGCCTGCAAGCGAGAGAGCATCGCAGGGCCGCCCGCGGCCCGAGGAGCGGAGCGAGCGAGCGATGAGCGCTCGCGCGAAGAGCCGGAGGCCAGTGTGCAGGTGCTCAGGGTGACCGGCGGGGCCCGGCTCCACGGAGCGGTGGACGTGGTGGGCGCCAAGAACAGCGTGCTCAAGCTCATGGCGGCCGCGCTGCTCGCGCCCGGCGACAACCGCATCGGCAACCTGCCGGCGATCTCCGACGTCGCGATCATGCGCCAGCTGCTGGAGCGGCTCGGCTGCACCGTGACCGAGTCCGCGCACGATGCCGTCGACCAGGTGACTATCCGCACGCCCGCGCAGCTCAACCACGAGGCACCCTACGAGCTGGTCCGCAAGATTCGCGGCTCCATCTGCGTGCTCGGCCCGCTGCTCGCCCGCACCAGGCGGGCCAAGGTCGCGCTGCCCGGCGGTGACGCGATCGGCTCGCGTCCGCTCGACATGCACTTCGCCGGCCTGGAGCGTCTCGGCGCGGAGATCCGCGTCGAACACGGCTACATCGTCGCCGAGGCACCTGATCTGCGCGGCGCCTCGATCTGGCTCGACTTCCCGAGCGTGGGGGCCACCGAGAACATCCTCACTGCGGCCGTGCTCGCCAAGGGCACCACGGTCATCGACAACGCCGCACGCGAGCCGGAGATCGTGGACCTGTGCCGGATGCTCGTCGGGATGGGCGCGCAGATCGACGGCATCGGCTCGTCCACGCTCGAGATCAACGGCGTGGACGGGCTCACCGCGACCAGCCACGACGCGGTGCCCGACCGCATCGTCGCCGGCACCTGGGCACTGGCCGCGCTGGCCACGCGCGGCGACATCACGGTGCGCGGCGCCGTCGCGCACCACCTCGACATCGCTCTCGACAAGGTCGCGCAGAGTGGTGGCGACGTCGAGGTGCTCGCCGACGGCTTCCGGGTCGCCATGGACCGCAGGCCGAAGAGCTTCGACGTCGTGACGCTGCCCTACCCCGGCTTGGCGACCGACCTGCAACCGCAGGCGATCGCTGCGCTGGCAGTGGCCGACGGCACCGCGATGATCACCGAGAACCTGTTCGAGGCGCGCTTCATGTTCTGCGACGAGATCGCGCGGATGGGCGCCGACGTGCGCACCGACGGACACCACGCGGTGGTGCGGGGGCGCGAACGGCTCTCCGGCGCGCCGGTGCGCGCGACCGACATCCGCGCCGGCGTCGGGCTCGTCATCGCCGGATTGGTCGCCGACGGGATCACCGAGGTCGCCGAGGTGCACCACATCGATCGCGGCTACGTGCGTTTCGAGGAGCAGCTGCGCAGCCTCGGCGCGGACGTCGAGCGCCTCGAATCAACCAGCTTCGGCGGCTGAGCCCACCGGCTCGCCCGTCGCGGTGCGTGCCACCCGCCGGTCGTGCAGCCAGCGGATCGCGGCGAGCGCGACGAAATACGCGCTGCCGACGTAGAGCATCCAGCGCACGAAGTAGTAGTGGTGCGGCAGCGTCAACGTGCCCACGGCGACGCCGCCGATCCAGCAGGTCGCGCCGGCCCACGTCCAGTAGCGCATGAACCGTGCTCGCGCGATGTGCGGGTAGGGCATGTTCGTCAGCGACAGCACGGACAGGACGATCGTGATCGTCTCGGTGATGCCTTGACGCGCCCCCATGAGGTACATGACGGGCCCGACGATGTTCCACGCGGCGGGGAAGCCGCGGAACCAGTTGTCCTCGGTCATCATGTCCTTGCGCGCGAACCACAGCGCGGATGTGAACACCATGAACGCCAGCACGAACACACCGAAGTTGTTGTTCGGCACGACCTCGAACTGGTACATGAAGCACGCCGGAACGATCACGCACGCGACATAGTCGATGATCAGGTCGAGCAGGAACCCGTCGATGAGCGGGACGCGCCGCTCGACCTCGAGCGCGCGGGCGATCGGGCCGTCGACGCCGTCGATCAGCAGCGTCAACAGCAGCCAGAAGATGGCACGCTTCGGGTCGCCGATGAGGACGTCGTGCAGTGCGAACAGCGACGCGACGATGCCGAGCGCCGTGAAGACGTGCACCAGCCATGCCCGGCCCCACTGGGCCGGGGTGAACTCCTCGCCGGAATGGCGGAATGGCGATGTCACGCCTCGACCCTAGGGGCCGAGCAGGATGCGCGCGGAATCGGCGTCGCCGTGGAAGACCAGCACGTCCAGCAGGCCGTCGTGGCGGCGCGACATGGACGAGCGGATGCCGGCCGCACCGAGCGCCGCGCGCCGGCGCAGCGCCTCGGGCCGCTCGACCCCGGCGGCGATCACGGTGAGCAGCCCGAGGTCGGGTGACTCGGCCGCGTCGACCGGCAGGCGGCCCTGGCGCGGCCGGGACGGCCGGAACACCCAGCGCATGACGAGTGCGAGGACGAGGATGACGCCGAAGGCGATCAGGATCGGCGACGGATCGTTGCCCACCCGCTCATCATGCTCCCGGCGACAGGTGCTTGCGCAGCCCCTTCTCGCCGGATCGCATCATCAGGTCGTGGTTGAACTTCAACGCCGGCCGGAACAGCCGTCCGGCGGCGCTCACCAGCCCGGAGCCGACCGCCACGTCCTCGTCGAAGATCGCGCGGGTGGCGCCATCGCCGTCGGCGCTGATGGTCCACTGGCTGGTGCCGTTCAGGTCGCCGGTCATGGTCGCGCGTAGCACCAGCCGCTCCGGGTCGCGTAGCTCCTGGTGCATCCGGAAGACGAGGTCGTAGGGCAGCAGGCTGCGGCAGGTGAGCTCGCCCGAGACGTCGTCGATGCGGGTCGCCTTGCGCACCTGTGGCCACCAGCTCGGGTAGGTCTCGACGTCGGCCAGGACGGCGTACACCCGCGGTGCGGACGCGGGCAGCAGCCATTGTGAGCGGAACTTGTAACGCCCGTCCGACACGGGCGAAAGCCTGCCAGAGCGGTGTTTCGCACATGCGAAGTGGGCCACATCGACCCGCCGGGATGGTGGGACGTCCGAATAAACTGGCGGGAACCTGCCCACTGGGGGCACAGAGGTGGCCGCATGCCCTTTCCGACGGACGACTCCCGCGACAAGCCCTGGCTGATGCGCACGTACGCCGGCCACTCGTCGGCGAAGGAGTCCAACGCCCTCTACCGCCGCAACTTGGCGAAGGGGCAGACAGGCCTGTCGGTGGCTTTCGATCTGCCCACCCAGACCGGCTACGACCCGGATGCGGAACTCGCGCGCGGCGAGGTCGGCAAGGTCGGGGTGCCGGTGTCGCACATCGGGGACGTGCGGACGTTGTTCGACGAGATCCCGATGGAACAGATGAACACGTCGATGACGATCAACGCGCCGGCGATGTACCTGTTCGCCCTCTATCTCTCGGTGGCCGAGGAGCACGAGGCCGACTTCGCGAAGCTCTCCGGCACCACGCAGAACGACATCATCAAGGAGTACCTGTCCCGCGGCACGTACGTCTTCCCACCGGCGCCGTCGTTGCGGCTGATCACCGACATGATCGCGTACGCGGTCGCGAACGTGCCGAAGTGGAATCCGATCAATGTCTGCAGTTATCACCTGCAGGAGGCCGGCGCGACGCCGGTGCAGGAGGTCGCCTTCGCGCTGTGCACCGCGATCGCCGTGCTCGACTCGGTACGCGACTCCGGTCAGGTGCCGCAGGAGAAGTTCGGCGAGGTCGTCGCGCGCATCTCGTTCTTCGTCAACGCGGGCGTGCGCTTCGTCGAGGAGATGTGCAAGCTGCGCGCGTTCGGCCAGTTGTGGGACGAGATCACCCACGAGCGGTACGGCATCGAGGACGCGAAGCAGCGCCGGTTCCGCTACGGCGTGCAGGTCAACTCGCTCGGTCTCACCGAGGCGCAGCCGGAGAACAACGTCTACCGGATCCTGCTCGAGATGCTCGCGGTGACCGGTTCGCGTGACGCGCGGGCCCGCGCGGTGCAGCTGCCCGCGTGGAACGAGGCGCTCGGTCTGCCCCGGCCGTGGGACCAGCAGTGGTCACTGCGCATGCAGCAGGTGCTCGCCTTCGAGTCCGACCTGCTCGAGTACGACGACCTGTTCGACGGCTCGCGCGTCGTCGAGGCGAAGGTCGACGAGATCAAGCGGGGCGCGCGCGAGGAGATCGAGCGGGTGCTCGAGATGGGCGGTGCGGTCGAGGCCGTCGAGTCGGGTTACCTGAAGTCCGCGCTCGTATCGTCCCTCGCGTTACGGCGGCGGCGCATCGAGGCCGGCGAGGACGTCGTGGTGGGCGTCAACAGGTACACCGAGACCGAGCCGAACCCGCTCGTCGAGGGCGCCGACGGCGGCATCCTGACCGTCGATCCGGCCGTCGAGGAGGCCGCGAAGGACGCGATCCGCGAGTGGCGCGCCGGGCGAGACGCGGCCGCCGTCGAGGACGCGCTCACCGCGCTGCGCGATGCCGCGAAGACCGACGAGAACCTGATGCCCGCCTCGCTGGCCTGTGCGCGCGTCGGCGTCACGGTCGGTGAGTGGGCGGGCGTGCTGCGCGAAGTGTTCGGCGAATACCGGCCGCCCACGGGCGTCGCCGGTGCGAGCGGCGGTGGGCACGAGGGGTCGCTGATCGACGTGCAGCAGCGGGTGCGCGCGCTCGGCGAGCAGCTCGGCCGCCCGCTCAAGTTCCTGGTCGGCAAGCCCGGGCTCGACGGCCACTCGAACGGCGCCGAGCAGATAGCGGTGCGTGCCCGCGACGCCGGGTTCGAGGTCGTCTACTCCGGCATCCGGCTCACGCCGGCGCAGATCGTGAACGCGGCGGTCGAGGAGGACGTCGACGTGGTCGGGCTGTCGGTCCTGTCCGGCTCGCACCTGTCGGTCGTCCCCGATGTCGTCGCCGGGCTGCGGGACAACGGGCTGGACGACGTCCCGGTGGTGGTCGGCGGCATCATCCCGGCTGCCGACGCGGACACGCTGCGCAAGGCCGGCGTCGCGAAGGTGTTCACGCCGAAGGACTTCGAGATCACCGACGTCCTCGCCCAGATCGTCGACGCCGTCGAGGCCGCCCGCAGCTAGCCGTTAGGCCAGGTACGCGCGCACCGCGGTACCGAGTTCGACGGTGCGCGACACGGTGCACAGCCGGTCGTGCGAACGCTGCAATGCCGAGGGCAACACCTCGCGGGCGGCGTCGCCGGCTTCGCTGGCCGGGAACTCGACCTCGAAGCGCACCTCGATGTTGGTGAGCTGGTTGCCGTCGTCGGTGCGGACCTTGTCGGCGCGCACCGGGGTCCGGAACACGAGCGGCTCGGCCCGCTTGCCGGTGATGTACTCGACGTCGAGGCCGGTGCACCCGGCGATGGCGACGAGCAGCAGCTCGACCGGGGTGAAGTCCGCGTCGTCGCCGTCACCGAAATCGAGCGTGCCGCCCCGCACATTGCTCGCGCGGAACTTGTGCAGCGCGATCCGCTCGATGTCGACGGTCCGTTCGGGGTCCTCGGCCATGAGCCCATCTTGGCAGCGGACCACCGGGCTCGAGGTCGCTGCCCACAGATCGCTCACCGTAGATCCACTGTCACGCAATAGCCGACTCGGGCTCGATTCCGGTGCGTTTGCGACATCTTTTGACGTCCCCTGAGGTGGGACTTAACGTCCCGAACAGTTCGGACACCGGCACCCGATTGGGGGAAGCATGGCTCGGCATCGGCTTCACAGGAACAAGCGCTGGCTCATCCAGTCGCTCGTCGCGGCGGCGCTCACCGTCTCCGGGCTCGTCGTCACGTCGGCCCCGGCGCAGGCGCTCGACCCGAACGCGCCCGTCATGACCGGTCGCGCATTCGCACTCTCCACGAACGGCCTGCTCAAGCTCGGGCCCGTCGCGGACACCGGCTTCATCTCGGGGCAGACCGACTTCACCGTGCAGAAGTGCGTGCTTCCCGTGCACGTCGGACTGCTCGTCACTGTCCAGGGCATCTGCTCCAACGTCTCGATGGCCGTACCGCCGACCAGCCCGGTCGCCGGCGTGAGCGCGGGCGCATCGGTGGCGAACGTGACCATCGCGCTGCCCGGGCTGCCGGTCATCGCGCTGCGCTCGGTCAGTGCCGCGGCCGGCACCGGGTGTGGCGGAAGCAACGGCAACACGGAGATCGGCTTCCTGAAGATCGGGACGAAGACCGTCATCAGCAACCTGATCAAGCCTGCACCCAACACGGTGATCAACCTGCTCGGTATCAAGCTGATCCTCAACGAGCAGATCAACTCGCCGCACGGCCTGATCGTCAACGGTGTCGACCTGAGCATCGGCGGCACGCTGAACGTCCTCGTCGGCTCGGCGACGGCGAACATCGCCAACTGCGACAGCCTCGGGTAGTCGGCGACACAGCACCTAGCGGGCCACGGCCACCGCACGGTCAGACCCACAGGGCATACTGCCCTGCGTGCGGTTGGTCGTGGCTCGTTGCTCTGTCGACTACATCGGCCGGCTCACCGCACATCTCCCGCTGGCCACCCGGCTGCTGCTGGTGAAGGCCGACGGCTCGGTGCTCGTCCACTCCGACGGCGGCTCGTACAAGCCGCTGAACTGGATGAGCCCGCCGTGCGCGCTCGTCGAGACCGACACCACGTGGACGGTCACGAACAAGGCCGGCGAGCAACTCGTCATCACGATCGAGGCCGTCGAGCACGACTCCGCGCACGACCTCGGCGTCGATCCCGGGCTGGTCAAGGACGGCGTCGAGGCGCACCTGCAGCGGCTGCTCGCCGAGCAGATCCAGACGCTGGGCGACGGGTACCGGCTGGTGCGCCGCGAGTACCCGACGCCGATCGGGCCGGTCGACATCCTGTGCCGCGATCCCGAGGGGCTCGCGGTCGCGATCGAGATCAAGCGGCGGGGTGAGATCGACGGCGTCGAGCAGCTGACGAGGTACCTGGACCTGCTCAACCGCGACCCGCTGCTGGCCCCGGTGCGCGGGGTGTTCGCCGCGCAGGAGATCAAACCGCAGGCGCGCACCCTGGCCCAGGACCGCGGCATCGCCTGCCTCGTCCTCGACTACGACGCACTGCGCGGCCTCGATAACAAGGAGGACCGACTCTTCTGACGGCTTCCCGCCAGCGGTGGTTGATTTTTCGCGCCAGAATCAACCACCGCTGGCGGGAAGCGGACACAATCGGCCGCATGGATCCCGTGACTGCGGCGATCACGTCGCCGCTCAAGGTCAAGCAGCGCAAGAATCGGATCTGGGCGGAGGACGCGTCCGGCCAGACCGTGCTCGACGGCAACACCCGCGACTACCACCCGGAGTGCTACGTCGCCGCTACCGCGAGCGGGACGCACCGGGTCGCGGCACGGGTCGAGACCGGACCACAGACCTACGTACCGGTGCTCGACGGGACCGGTCGAGAAGTGGCGCGCGTGGTCGCCACGGGTCGCAGGGAGTCGACGCTGCAGTTGGCCACCGGTGAGCAAGCGCTGGTGACCGGACGCGGCGGGGTGCTGTTCATGACACCGTTCCGGTGCGCGGTCGGCGACCTCTCGACGGCCGTCGCGCCGCGATTCGCGCCGCAGCGCTACATCACGCTCACGGTCTCCGACGCGGTGCTGGCCCGTCCCGACCGCGACGCGCTCGTCGTCGCGCTCGCCTGGCTCAGCGAGTCCAAGATCGCCGGCCTCATCACCAAGGCAAACATGTGACGGCTCCGACCCGTCCGGTTGGTCGGGTAGCGGACGAAGTCGAATGATTGGCCGCAAGTAACAGGCGGATGATCTTTGCGGGAGCCATTCGCCCAGGTTCATCGCATTGCTCCCTGCGGCTGTAACAGTGTGCCGATGCGCCGCGCTCAGGACTCGGTGGGCGCGCGCTGCGTGCCGCCGAAGCACGCGGGGAGCAAGGGACGCCGCCTCGACTGAGGCGCCGGCACGACGGACATCGGGGACAGCATGAAATCAAGATCAATCTCGGGCTGGGCCGCTGCGGCTCTGACCATGGGACTCGTGGTGGGGTTCGCCACGGCGGCGAGGGCCGACGTGATCAATCCGGACGGCGATACCGCCGGTCCGGGCGACTCGCCCGCGGTCTTCTCCATCGCCGCGGGGAACTGCGCATCGTCGATCGCCGGAGCGATCGACGTCTCCTACAACGGGAGCGACCACTTCACGCCTGGCGAGGCGGTGAGCGTGGTGCTCACCCCGCCGGCCGGCAGCGGGATCACCGCCAGTGCGACGCCCACCAACATCCCCGCGAACTGGGGCACGGTGAAGTCCCTCAGCATCCCGCTCACGACGTCGATCTCGGCGAGCACCGCCGACACCAACGGCACCCCGTACCAGGTCGAGGTCACCTCGGTGACCGGCGCGACCAGCGGCTACACGCCGAGCGGGAAACCGAAGTACAGCGTGTCGGTCACCTGCACGCCGGCGGGGCCGACGAACACCGCGCCGACGGTGGCCTTCGTCTCGCCCACCACGGAGGTCGACGAAGGCACGTCCGTCACGTTCAACTTCAGCATCACCGACCCCGACGCGTCGGACACGCACAGCTTCGCCTCGGGCTACCCGGACTGCGGGAGCGGCAACTCGCTCGGCGCCAGCTCGATCGACGACTCCACCGGCACCGGATCCTTCAGCTGCACCTTCCCGGACGGGCTCGTGCCGGCGGTGGCCTCGACGGTGAAGGTGAAGGTCGACGACGGGCAGGCGGACAGCAACGAGGCGACCACGAGCATCACCGTCGACAACGTCAACCCGACGGTCGCCGCGCCGAGCTTCGCCGTCACCTCTGTCAATTGCCGGGCCACGGTCACGCTGAACGGAATCAGCTTCGCCGACCCGGGCGCCGACGCCGACTGGACGGTCGACATCGACTGGGGCGACGGTTCCAGCCACACGTCGTACTCGACGGCCACCAAGGGCGCGCAGTCGAACCAGACGCACGTCTACAACGCGCCGGGTACGTACACGGCGACGGTCACCGTCACCGACAAGGACACCGGGCACGGCTCGAACACCTCGTCGAACTCGCTCGTGGTGAACCAGGTGTACACCACCGACTTCCTGCCGCCGTTCGACGACTCGTCGCCCAGCGGGCTCATCGTCAACACGATGAAGAACGGGCGGGTGGTCCCGGTCAAGATGACCATCTACGACGTCTGCGCCCAGGGCTGGGTGGCGCCTCCGGCGAACGTCACGATCCAGGTGACCAAGACCTCCGGTGCCTCGTCGTCGGTTGCCGACCCGGTGGAGTCGTACGCCGATGCCGGATCGTCTAGCAGCGGGACGAACGTGTTTCGCTGGACGACCGACGCGATGGCGCCGGGTGGCGGCTTCTGGATCTACAACCTCGACAGCAAGGCCCTCGGCCTGGTGACGAACAACGTCTACCGGGTCGACGCCTCCGTCAACGGGGTGAAGGCGACCGTCACCGACTGGGGCGTGCTCCAACCGGTGAAGTAGCGGCAGCGGCAGGCCAACGGCCGGACCGCACGGTGCGTGGCGATGGCGGGGTCCCGCGGGGCCCCCGCCATCGTCTGCGTCCGCGCGACCAGGGTGATGAGTGCAACCCGGCGTCGCATCTTTCCGGCCCCACAGGCAGACTGAGAGCCGTTCGCACCAGGCGTTGGAGGTTCTGTGGCACGGGAGTTCAAGCAGGTCGGTGTGGTCGGGCTGGGCACGATGGGCGCCGGGATCGCCGAGGTACTTGCCCGCACCGGAGTCGCGGTCATCGGGGTCGAGAAGGACGGCGCCGCCGTGGCACGTGGCCGCACGCACATCGAGAACTCCACCGGCCGCGCGGTCGAGCGCGGCAAGCTCGGCGCCGACGACCAGCAGGCGCTGCTCGACCGGATCACGTTCGGCACCGACCTCGCTGCGCTCGCCGAGGTGGACGTCGTCATCGAGGCGGTGCCCGAGCAACTCGACCTCAAGCGCGGCATCTTCACCGCGCTCGACGGCATCTGCAAGCCGGACACGATCCTCGCCAGCAACACGTCCTCGCTGTCCATCACCGAGATCGCCGTCGCCACCGGCCGGCCGGGCAAGGTCGTCGGCCTGCACTTCTTCAACCCTGCGCCGGTGATGAAGCTCGTCGAGGTCATCCGCACCGTCGTTACCGAGCAGGACGTCGTCGACGACGTCGAGGCCTTCGTGAAGCAGATCGGCAAGGTCGACGTGACCGTCGGTGACCGCGCCGGCTTCATCGCCAACGCGCTGCTGTTCGGCTACCTGAACCACGCCGTGTCGCTCTACGAGTCGCGCTACGCCTCGCGCGAGGACATCGACGCCGCCATGCGGCTCGGTTGCGGCCTGCCGATGGGCCCGCTCGCCCGGCTCGACCTGATCGGCCTCGACACCGCGTACGAGATCCTCGACACGATGTACAAGCAGGGCCGAGACCGGCTGCACGCGCCGCAGCCGGTCTTCAAG
>JAICKR010000184.1 GCA_025927835.1 Jatrophihabitans sp.
CGACGTCGCGCACGAGGACATTGAGCGGCGCGAGGATCAGCCCGATGCCCATGAGGAGCGTGATCTCGATGAGCCAGGCGAGCGGCAGCAGGAAGACGTACCAGGTCGGCTTGGTGAGATACGCCGTCGCGAAGATCACCAGCACGGGCAGCCCGAACATGTACTCGATGTACTTCGACGCCACGACGCGCAACACCCACAGCTCGCGCGGCACGTTCGTCGAACGCACCATCTGCGACTCGGAGCGCAATGCCCGCGCGGTGCCCGTCACGCCGCCGTTGAACCAGAACCACGGCAACTGACCCGAGACCAGGTAGAGCATGTAGGGCATGTAGTCCGGCCCGGCCGACCGATGGAAGATCTTGGTGAAGATGAACCAGTACACGAGGCTCATCAGCAGGGGGTCGAGGATGGTCCACAGGTAGCCGAGGAATGAACCCGCATAGCGCACCTTGAGATCGCGCCCGACGAGCAGCTTGAGGATGCGCCGGTACTGCAGCACCCGCAGCGCCCGGTTGCGCAGCGATAGGGAGCTTGTACCGGCGGCGAAACCGGACGGGCGGCCCCGCAGACTGGCCGTCGTCATCAGCGCGTCCCCCTGGGTGTCAATTCGTCATCAACCGATGATGCTATGAGAGGCCACAACTGCGGCCCGTCCTGCGTCTCGGTTGCTCCACAGGAGCCGTAACCGGTCCCCGTAGAGTTGTCAGCCGAAGCGGAGGTCTCTTACAGCATGACGACCGTGATTACGTTCGGCACGTTCGACGTGCTGCACGTCGGCCATTTACGCATCCTGCAGCGCTCCAGCGAGCTCGGCGACCGCCTCGTGGTGGGCGTCTCCTCCGACGCGCTGAACGTGGCCAAGAAGGGCCGAGAGCCCGTTTTCAGCCAGGAAGAGCGCTGCGAGCTCGTCGTGAACCTCAAATGCGTCGACGAGGTCTTCGTCGAGGAATCGCTCGAGCTGAAACGCGACTACATCCAGAAGTACGCCGCCGACGTGCTCGTGATGGGCGACGACTGGGCCGGCCGGTTCGACTTCGCGTCCGACTTGTGCCGTGTGGTGTATCTCCCACGGACGCCGTCGATCTCGACCACGGGTGTGATCGAACACATCAGCAAGCTCGGCGGCAGCTGACCTGCTCGAGCAGTCCGTCAGAGCGATGCGATGAGCTCCGCGAGCGGCTTCTCGTTGCGCGCGAAGTCGAACTCCCAGTCCGAGTCGAACGCCGCCTGCTTCCAGCCGTCGACCGGGTGCGAGATGTCGGGCGCCGACCAGAAGTAGTGCACCGGGCCGCCGATGAGCGATGTGTAGAGGTGCTCGTTGCGCGCCGTGTACGCCTCGTGCCCGAGCAGGATGAACGTCTTGAGGTGTCGCGCGTGCATCACGTTGAACATGGCCGAACCGCTGAAGCCCGCGATGACCGGGGTGTTCGCGAAGATCGCGGCCTGAGTGGCCAGATCGAGTGACTCGGGATAGATGATCGTGAAGCCGTGCGACTCGAAGAACCTCTCGACCTCGGCGATGTTGCGGCACACCCGCCGCCACCACTGACCGCTCCGTGAGACGAAGACCCGCTCGTACGTCGGGGCATCGGGGTCGACCAGGTTGCGCGAGATGCGCTCCCACACCTCGGACAGCGCGGGGTGCACGTAGTGCGGCACCGCGTTGTGCCACATCGTCGTCGCCGACACGAGCGACTGGAGATACACCGGACGGTCGACCGGCACGATGTCCTCGGCGTCGATGCCGTAGGCCATCATCAGCCGCCGCTCGAAGCGAGTGTCGGCCTTGGCCATGTCTCGGATGCGGTAAACGGCCTTGAGGTCGGGGAAGCGCTGCTTCGCCTCGTCCCACGCCCACAGCCGGCCGATCGACTCGGTGAGGAAGTGCCCGAAGTGCCCGACACCGTTCGGGTCCATGTGGAAGTAGTCGCCGTCGAGCGTCACGCTCGGTGTCAGATGCTTCGGGATCCGGGCGAAGTACGGCGACGCGTTCTTGATCTTCGGGTTGCGCGGGTTCGGCTCGAGATGCCAGCGGAACGAGTCGGGCAGGATCGTCGTCTCGGTGTGCATGAGCGAGCTGCCCGCGAAGCCGATGCGGCCGGCGTAGTGGCGCAGGTGCATCGGCGGGTAGGGCATCGTCTTCGGCAGCCACGGGATCGGCACCGCAGCCCCGTGCGAGACGACCTCGGCGCGTGATTCGAGCTCGCCGGCCGGCAGCGTGCGCAGCGCGGTGACCGTGACGCGCGGCTCGCGCGCGGCGAGCAGCTGCTCGACGTTGGCGTCACGCAGCTTCAGGTAATGCCGGTGCCGCTTCTGCACGAGCACGAGTTGCTCGAACAGGGCGTAGCCCGCGCTGGCCTCGGCGTCCTCGCTGCGTTTGCTGCTCGGATCGCGGTCGGCGAGGTCGCCGATGCGCTTGAGCCAGGCCCGCATTGCCGGCCGCGACGGGCCGTCGACCAGCCGGCGGTCGATCGCGTAGGCACCGCCCGGCTCCAGATGGAAGAACAGCGTCTTCCAGCGCTGCACGTATTCGTCGAACGCGTCAGGGAGCAGGTCGACGATCACGTCGACGGGCCCGAACGTGGCGAGCAGGTCGTGGAACTCGGGCAGCGTGCCCAGCGCGTGGTGTTCGAACCGGACCCGCGCCTGTCGCCATTCCGGCGCCGCTGCGGTGGACACGACGTGCACTCGGTCGCGGCGGAACTCACGCAGGTAGGGCTGCACCTTGGCCTTGACCTTGGCGTCGGTGACGATGACGACGAGCCGGTTTCGCTTGGCCGGAAGCAGCGCGGCATATGGCCGCAGCGGGCCACCGGCGTGCTTGTCGCGCAGCCGCCGTGCCGCGCGCACCACCGGGCGTGCCGCGGCGTACACGACCGGGTTCTTACGGGCTGCCGCCCGCAGCGTGGTGCGCAGGCTCACCGTGGTCCTCTCGGCTGATGCACGCAGACTGTCACGCCGCACCGATGGCGCGGTAGAACTCCTCAGTCGCCTCGCGGTTGTACGCGACGTAGTCGAAGGGTTTCGCCGGGACCTTGCCGTGCAGGAACGCCCGCATGCCCTCGGCCAGACCGTCGATCGAACGCTTGGTGACGAGCCCGTAGCCGTCCGGCAACGCGCCGCCCACCGATCCGAACGACGTGGTGACCACGGGGACGCCGAGCACGAGCGCCTCGAGCAGCACCATCGGCTGTCCCTCGTAGTCGCTGGACAGCACGAAGCAGTCGGAGTTGGCCAGCACTGCGTACGGATTGGGCTGGAACCCGGCGAGCGTGACCGCGCCGGTGAGACCCAGTCTCTCGACAACGTCGTCGAGCCGCTGCCGTAGCGGTCCGGCGCCGAGGATCACGAGCCGGGTCGCGGTGTCCTCCTGGTGGACGCGGTCGAAGGCGCGGATCAGCCGCTCGTGGTTCTTCTCGGGCGAGAGCCGCCCGGCGGTGACGAACGTGCGCACGCCGCGTGCCGGCGGCACGAGCTCCTGGATCGTGGCGCGCCGCTCGACCTCGTCACGCACGTTCGAGACGCCGTGGTGGGCCATCAGCGTCTCGATACTGCCGCGCAGATCGGCGAGCTCGAGCGGCGCGCCGGGAGCGGCGTGCGGGGCCTCGATCTCGTCCTCGTCGCCGCCTGCGGTGATGCCCAGCGCGAGATGCCGGATGCGTTCGTGGTTGATCGTGTTGCGTGCGTAGCTGAACTTCTCCGCCGGCGCGTACGCCGCCAGCTTCTTGCGGTTGACGTCGGCGAGCGCGGCCGAGACCGACACGACGTGGTCGGCCTCGCGGCACAGCGCCAGCACGCCGCGGACGCTGTTGCGCAGGTTCCCCGTGCGGCCGGAGTTGTCCATCTCGGCCTGCATGTCGTTGTGCAACCAGATCGACAGCGTTCCGGACGTGCGCGCGGCGAGGATCTTCACCCAGAACGGCGCGTAGCCGCTGAAGTCGACGACGTGGTCGAACTGGCTGGCACCGAAGCAGCGCACGAACTCGTCGTGCAGCAGCCGACGATGCCGCTGCAGGCTGCGCCGGTGCCGGCCCGCCGACATGCCCTTGAGCGCAAGCAGCGGATACACCGCCAACTTGCTGCCGTTGATGCCGCCCATGCGCGGCAGCAACCGCACATTCGGGTTGATGTGGCTCATCTGCCAGCCGCGGTCGCCGACGGTGTTCCAGCCGAACGTGGCGGTGACGTCGTAGCGGCTGTAGTCGATGTTGTCGAGCAGGCAGAGCGCGGACGAGGTGATGCCGTTGTTCAGCATCCCGCCGAGGTGGATCAGCACCGACGTGCGTCCGTCGGTGAAGCCCTCGCGGACGTCGTAGCCCTCGGTCCGGCCGCGGAACACCACGTCGACGATGCGCTCGGAAGCGCGCCCGTCCTCGCCTGCGGTGTAACGCTCGCGAGCCGCGGCATAGGCGTCCTTGTAGGCGACCGCGGGATCGTCGGCGCCGCCGGTGTTGAGCTGGCCGATGTGCTTCGTCAGCCCGTCGATGTCCTCGCTCACCGGCCCGGGCCACTCGCTGATCGGCAGGTACCAACCGCGGGCGTCCTCGTAGTCGGCGAGGTCGGGCGTGAAGAACAGGACCGGCCGGCCGGTGGTGAGGAAGTCGATGAACAACGACGAGTAGTCGGTGATGACCGCGTCGGAGGCCGCCAGCATCTCGTTGGTCGGGATCTCGTTCGGGACGAGCAGTTCGCGCAGGTCGTCGTCGATGACCGCGTACTTGTGCACCTGCTGGTGCAGCTTGAGCAGCAGTTGGTACCTGCTCGTGTCGATCCGGGCGCGGATCTCGGCCACCCGCGCGCGAAGCTGACGCACGTCGTTGGTCGGTGCGTAGAAGTCGCCCTTCCAGGTCGGTGCATAGAGCAGGATCTGTTGCTCGTCGTCGATGACGACGCCCGCCGAGCGCAGCCGCTCGCGCGTCGACGCGGTGGCGGACGGGTCGACGAACTGGCGGTCGATGCGCGGCGTGCCCTCGGCGATGATGCGGCCGCGGTAGAGGTTGGTGAGCCGGTACGCACGCAGATACATGTCCGCGGTCTGCTCGTTCGGGGCGAGCAGGTAGTCGGCGCTGAGCAGGTTGCGCACCACGTTGCGGGTGTCGAGCGCACCGCCGGGGATGTCGTAGCCCATCGCCTTGAGCGGCGTGCCGTGCCAGGTGTTGAGGTACACCTGGCCGTCGCGCTTGCCGAACTGCGGCGGGAACGTCGCGTTGTTCACCAGGTACTTCGCGGTGGACAGCGCCGAGTAGTAGCCGGGACTGTCGACCTTGACGAAGCGGACGCGGGGGTTGTCCGCGAACGCGGCGACCGTGGCGGCGTACGTGTCGAGGTCGCTGAGCGCCCAGATGTGCTTGAGATGGCCCATGTCCGGGGCGGCGAGCAGGGCGCGGAACACGGCTTCCGGGTTGCACAGCATGCCGTTGCCCGAGAACGACTCGTAGAGCACCGTGTTCGCGTCGATCGAGCTGCGGCGGGCGCGGGCCACCTGCTGGTATTTGAAGGCGAGCTTTGCTCGGTTCGCCAACTTGCCCAGCCGCGAGCCTTTGCGGGCGGCCATCGTCCTTCTCCTCTGGTCGCTGTCGTTCGGCGCGGACGCACGGCGTCGGCGGCTGCCTCGTCCGGGGCTCCGGCGGCTCCAGCGCGGGATGCGCGCGGGCGGCGAGGCGACCCCGCAATCCTACAGGCCCGCCCGGGCCGATACGTCCCGTTCGCACGGATGGCAAAATGCCGCGATGGCCTCGACCACGCTGCTCGTCCACCTCGGCCCGCACGGCACCGACCTGCCCCGGCTGGTGTCCGGCATCGACGGGCAGTCGCTGCCCTACGACGCCTTCGACGTCGTATTCGTGCTCGACGAGGCCGACCACGCCCAGCGGGGGCGTCTCGAGGCGCTGGTCGCGCGGCGCCCGAACATGCAGGTCGTCATCGGCGCGGGCGACCTCGCCGGCCTCGGGGCCGGCGAGTGGCTCGTGTACCTGTCGCCAGAACTGCTCGGCCGGGCCGTACAGCTCCGGCCGCGCGCGCTGGAGCTGCTTACGGCGGCCGCGGAGCGCGCGGACGCCGATGTCGTACTCGGCCGCACGGACGCCGCCGGGCACGTCCTCGACCTGTTCGCCGGCGGCGCCGGCGGCGCGGCACCCATCACCGCCGCGGCCCTGGTGGGCCCGTTCCCCGCCGCGTACCGGCGCACGTTCGCCGCCGAGCACGGCATCGCGCGCGACGCGGCCGGCGCCGAACGGGCCCTTGCGGCGGCCAGGACGA
>JAICKR010000106.1 GCA_025927835.1 Jatrophihabitans sp.
TCGCCGTGCTGGTACTGCAGCGGCCTGATCCGCCAGTTCGGCATCTCGCGGGTGGTCATCGGTGAGGCACAGACGTTCTACGGCGGGCACGACTGGCTCGCCGAGAACGGGGTCGCGGTCGTCCTGCTCGACGACGAGCGCTGCGTGCAGATGATGACCGACTTCATCGCGGCGCACCCGGAACTCTGGAACGAGGACATCGGAGTCGACTAGTCATGGACGCACTTCGCACGATCGATCTCTACCCGTGGTTCCACGGCAACGCGCAGGCGCGTGCCGAGGTGGCCGCCGCCGTCGACCAGGCGTTGCAGGACGTCGGCTTCCTCATCGTCACCAACCACGGCGTGCCGAGCGCGGCGCGGGCCGACGTGCGCAGCGCGGCGCGCGCGTTCTTCGCACTGCCCGAGGACGTCAAGCGGCGCTATGCCGTCACCGTGCAGGGCCGCGGCTGGCTGCCGCCGGGTGTCGAGGCGAACGGCTACGCCGAGGGCACCGAGACGCCGCCCGATCTCAAAGAGTCGTTCGCCGTCGGCGCCGACCGCAAGACCGGCGATGCCGAGGTCGACGGCTACTGGTTCCCGGACAACGTCTATCCCGACGAGGTTCCCGAACTCGCGTGGGCCGTGCCCGACTACCTCGCCCGCATGCAGCACCTCGCCGACGAGCTGCTGCGGCTGTGCGCGACCGCCCTCGGGCTGGCCGACGACTTCTTCACCCGGCACACCGGGCATGCGACGCACACCATGAACATCAACTGGTACCCGCCGCTCGAGGTCACCGGCGAGCCGGAGGAGAACCAGTTCCGCATCGGGCCGCACACCGACTTCGGCACGGTGACGATCCTCGACCGCGAACCGGGCAAGGGCGGCCTGCAGATCTGGACGGAGGACGGCGGCTGGGCCGACGCGCCGTTCGTGCCGGACGCGTTCACGATCAACACCGGCGATCTGCTCGCCCGCTGGAGCGGCGACCGGTGGAAGTCGAACCGGCACCGGGTGCTGCCGCCGCAAGCCGCCGCGCCGGACGAGGACCTCGTCAGCCTCGTCTACTTCTACGAGGCCGACCACGACACCGTCGTCGAGGCGCTGCAACCACCCATCGGCAGACCGAACAGCTATGCGCCGGTGGTCTCCAGCGCATTCCTGCGCGAGCGGCTGGACGCGATCACAATCGGCTGAGCGCGTCCCTGACCTGCGCCGGGATCGGTACCGGTGCGCGGGTGTCCCGGTCGACGTAGACGTGCACGAACCGGCCCGCGGCGGCCGGCGTCTCCCGCGCGCCGAACAACGCGAGCCGGTACACCACGCTCGACGTGCCCAACCGCTCCAACCCGAGGCCGGCGGTGACGACCTCGGGGAAGCGCAACTCGGCGAAGTACTGGCACGAGGTCTCGACGACGAGCCCGATCGCCGGCAAGGTGCGGATGTCGACACCGGACGCCTCGATGAGCCACCCGTTCACGGCAGTGTCGAACATCAGGTAGTGGACGACGTTGTTGACGTGGCCATACGTGTCGTCGTCGGACCAGCGCGTCGGCAGCTCGCGCAGCACACGAAAGTCGCTGCGGCGCAGCTGCTTGGGGTCGGTCACCGGGCCGATGCTGCCACCTCGTCGTCCACGTAGCGATGCGCGGTCGCCGGCCACCCGGACAGGACGGTCACCGCGAGGGCGACGAACAGCACCGTGAGCGGGAGCGTCCACGAACCGGTCGCGTCGAACAGCGCACCGAACAGCAGCGGTCCGCAGCCGGCGACGAGGTAGCCGATGACCTGGACGAATGCTGACACCGCCGCGGTGGTGGCCGGCGTGCGCGAGCGCAGCCCGATCAGGGTGAGCGAGAGCGGGAACACGCCGCTGCCCACGCCGGTCAGCACCATCCAGACCCAGGCCCCGCCGACCGGTGCCACAGCAAGCCCCACGTACGCGACCAGGTAACAGAGCGCGAAGACGCCGATCACGGCCCGATGCCGGTGCATCGGCACCCGCGGCGCGACGAGCGACACCGGGATGCCCACGGCACTCAGCACCGCGATCATCGCGCCGGCCGTCGCGTGCGCGACGCCGTGGTCGCTGAGGAAGTGGGCGAACCAGCCGAACGCGATGTAGGCCTGCATCGACTGCACCGCGAAGAACACCGTCAGCGCCCACGCGGTGCGGCTGTGCACGAGCGCGCGCAACTGCACCACGTCGTCGAGCGCCGCGTGGTCGGCGCGCAGCGTCGCGAGCCACGGAACCACGGCCAGCGCGCACACCGCGGCCCACACGCCCAGCCCGACGCGGTAGCTGCCGGCGGCGTCGCCGATCGGCACGGTGAGCCCGGCGGCGGTGGTCGTGCCCACGGCGAGCGCGGTGGTGTAGATCGCGGTCATCGTGCCGATGCGGTCGGGAAAGTGTGCCTTCACCAGGCTCGGCATGAGCACGTTCGCCACCGCGCCGCCGGACAGCGCGAGAACGCTGAGCACGGCGAACCAGGTCGCGTGCGAACCGATCGGGCGCAACGCCAGCCCGGCCACGCTCACCACGAGTGCGACGACGAGCAACCGGTGCGAGCCGCACGCGCGACTCAATCGCGGCGTGGCCGCGCCGAGGCCGGCGAAGCAGATCACCGGCAGCGTGGTGATCAGCCCGGCGACCGTCCCCGAGGCGTGCAGCCCTGACTGCAGGTCGTCGAGCACCGCGCCGACGCTCGTGACCGCCGTCCGCATCGACAGCCCGGTCAGCGCAAGCGCGACGACCAGCAGCCGGCGGGATGACACTCCGTCCATCCTGCCCGGATGCCCATCAGCTCACTCCGGCGCACCCAGCTTGTCGACGCGCAGCACACACGCGCGTAGTTGCAGGCCCGGGCGCAGGTAGATGTGCGTCGTGCCCGGCACGACGACCCGCACCGTGTCCGACAACGGTGCCTGGCAGGTCTGGGTGTAGTCGTGCACGAGGCTCTCCGCGGTCTCGCCGGACGCCAGCCGGCGCGATGAGACCGTGCCCGGTGTCGACGGCTGCGACCTCGTGCCGATCTGGCGGCCGTTCAGGAGCAGCTGCACGGTCGGATAGCCGACGAGTTCACACGCGCTCGAGCCGGCGTTGGTGAACTGCACCGCGGCGATCTCCTGGCCGGGGCTCGCGCCACCGGGCAGCACCCGGATCGACAGGTTCGTACAGGTCGTCTTCGGCGCCGCCGGGCCCGTCGTGCTCGCACTGGTCGACCCGGACGCAGGCGCGGTCGACGGCGGCACTGCCGAGGTCGTCGGGGCGGTCGTCGAGGGCGCCGGCGTCGTCGGGACCGGCGTGCTCACCGGCACCGCGGACGACCGCGGCGGCGACGCCGCAGGGTTTCCGGACGAAGTGCATGCCGCGAGCGCCAACCCCGCGAGCAACAGCGCGCCGACTCGGCGCGGCTGCCTCACTTGTCGATCCGCAAGTCGGTCGAGTACGGCAGGCTCGGCACCTTCAGGCGAAGGTCGGACTGCAGGTTCTTCCACAGCGCCGACCATGCCGTGTGGCCGGTGAGGCTGCCGCAGCTGTTCGTCTGGTCGCACGCGGTCCACTCGGTCAGCGTGCCGCCGAAGTTGATCTTCGGGTGCTTGGCGGTCACGCCGGTCAGCGAGATGTACTTCCACTGCGCGGCCATCGTGGTGTTGTAGATCTGCGGCAGGTTGAGCATGCGCACCGGCGCGGCGCCGGCGGCGAGGTAGTACAGGCCGGCCATGTTCCAGCCGTTGTTGCACCCGCGGTTGACGAGCGTCCACGAGCAGCCGTCTGCCGAGCCGTTGAACACGAACGGCGCCTTCGTGGCGGCGAGGTAGCCGGTGAGCCAGTTCTTCGTCGCCGCGTAGGAGGCACGGAAGCCGGGCTCGATGTCGTTGGCACCGGCGATCGTGATGCCCAGGTACTTGCGTGCATAGGACGCGACCGGGTTGACGACGAGTGTGGCCCACGCCTTGCCGCTCGCCGCGGACACGTCCATGTCGTTGTTCGTGCCGATCGCGATGGTCGCCGGCGCGCTCGCCCGCTGCTTGCTCGCGTACCCGTCGACGTAGGCCTTGAGGTCGGCCACCAGGTCGGTGTAGCTCACGAACCGGGTCGTCGCGCTGAGCACGACGCCACCGTCGAGCTGGTCCTGGCCGCCGATGTCGAGGAGCACCAGATAGCCGTGCCCGGACGGGTTGAACGACGCGTCGGTCGCACCCTCGGCACGCATCGTCGCCTGTTCGGTGGCGGTGGAACCGCGGATGTTGCGGATGTAGCGGCTCGTCGACACCGGCGCCGGCGTCGTCTGGTTGGGCGGGCTCGCCTGTGTCTTCACGCTCGGCGACACGACCGCCTTGGACGTGCCGGCGACGTTGGTCGCGGTGACCGAGAACGTGTAGGACGTGCTCGGCTTGAGGCCCATCACGTTCGTCGACGTGGCCTTCGGGCTGACCTTCACCGTGATGCCGCCCGGGCTGGAGGTGACGGAGTACTTCGTCCACGGCGCACCGCCGTCGCTGGACGGTGCCGTCCACTGCACCGCTGCCCCGCCGTAGCCGGCAAGCGCGGTCACGTTCGTGACCGCCGCGGGCGGGACCGGGTGCACCGCGATGATGAGCTTGCAACCCAGCGACGCGTCCGAGCCGCCGCCGACGTTGACGGCGGTCATGCAGACCGTGTGCTCGCCGTCGTTCGCGGTGACCTTCGCGCTGATGCCGTGGTCAGGGCCGTATGGGTAGGCGCTGTCGATGTCGCTGCGCGCGGTGTTTGCGGTGATCGTGGCGTAGGCCAAGCCGTCGAGCGTGACCTTGACCGAGATCGGCGAGTTCGTGTCCGGGTCGAGTGCCCAGCCGGTCACCGCGAGGTTCGTCGAACCGGTCACCCGCTTGAGCGATTCGAACCTGCCGAACGGCTTGAGCGCGAGCGTGATGGTCTTGCACGACGGCTTGGAGTTGTGCGTGCCGTAGAGCACGTTCATTCCGACCGCGCAGACGTTGTGATCGCCCGACCTGAGCGCGAGCGCAGTGCTGAAGTTGTGCCCCGACCGGGTGCCCCCGGTGCCGTCGGCCTTGACCGTGCGCACGTGGTTGCCGTCGACGCTGAGGTCGACCGAGATCGCCGACCTGGTGTCGGGGTCGAGTGCCCAGCCGCCGACCTTGACGCCGTTGCGGGTGGCGGTGAGTGTGCTCAGCGACGCGGTGGGCGTGAAGTTGATCCTCACGGTCTTGCACGGGAAGGTGACATCCGAGCCGAAGCCGATGTCGACCGCCGTGACGCACACGGTGTGGCTGCCTTCGGCCACCGTGTAGGACGCGTCGAAGCCGTGGTCGGGGCCGGCCGACGGGTGTGCCGCACCGATGTCGCTGCGCGCCACGTTCGCTACGACGTCGTGCGACGTCGCGTCGACGACGATGTGCACGGTGACCGGCGCGGTGGGCTTGTCGCGGTCGAACGTCCAGCCCCGCACCCGCAGCTTGCCCGACTGCTGCGCCGCGGACTCGAGCGCGCCGATCGGATTGTCGTTCACCGTGATCGTCTTGCAGCCGAGGCTGTTGTCCGAACCGACACCGATGTTCTTCGCGGTGATGCAGACCTTGTGGCTGCCCTGGCGCACCGCGTACGCGTTGGTGAAGCCGTGGTCCGGGCCGGCGTTGGGGTGCGCGGAGGCGACGTCCGAGCGCGCCTTGTTCGCGACCACCGTGTGGTTCGTACCGTCGACGGCGATCGTGACCGTGACCGGCGCCTTCGGGTCGTCGTTGTCGAACGTCCAGCCGGTGAGGTGGATGTGCCCGGGGGTGGACGTCAGCTTGTCGAAGGAGCCGAGCGGGCCGTAGTCGAAGACCTGGCTGCGGCAGCGCAACCGGTAGTCGGTGCCCTTGCCGACATTACGGGCGAAGATGCAGACCTGGTGCTGCCCCTCGGGCACCGGCACCACGAGGTTGTAGCCGTGATTGGCGCCGACGTTCGGGTGCAGCTTGAGCACCGCCGCGTTGGGGTCGTCGGCGGTGATGCTTGCCTTCGTCACGCGGTCGACCTGGGCGAAGACGGTCAGCGCGGTGTGCGGTGCGTCCGGGTCGAACGCCCAACCCGCGGCACGCATACCGCCCGGCCGGATGTAGAAGTGGTCGAGGGCGGCTATCGGCGAGCGGTCGGTGAAGTTCGCGGACTCGCTGGCCGGGGTCGTCGAGGTCGACACCAGCACGACCGTGACGCCCGCGGCGGTCGTCAGGATCGCTGGGAGCACTGTGCCCAGCAATCCGATGCGTCGCCGGCCTCGCCTCACGCGCCTACGCCTTCCCGTTGGCAGCCCGGAAGGGCCCCGAAACGTCGGGAAGATCAAACCATTGATGTTACTGGTGTGACAAGTGTGACTCGACCCGCGACACGCCGAAGATCAAGATGTCGGCAGTTCGTATTGGGCGAACTTGTCCCGGAGTGTCTTCTTCGAGAACTTTCCGACGCTGGTCTTGGGGACCTCGTCGATGAACACCACGTCGTCGGGCACCTGCCACTTCGTCAGTCGCTCGCGCAGGAAGTCGAGGATCTCCGCCTTCTCGAGTTCCTCGCCCGGTTTGACCACGACGCAGGCGAGTGGACGCTCGGCCCATTTCGGGTGCGGCACCGCGATCACCGCGGCCTCGGCGATCTTCGGGTGCGCCATGATCTGGTTCTCGATCTCCACCGAGGAGATCCACTCGCCGCCGGACTTCACCAGGTCCTTGGTGCGGTCGACCAGGCGGATGTAACCGAGCGGGTCGATGGACGCGACGTCGCCGGTGCGCAGCCAGCCGTCCGGGGAGAACTGCTCGCCCGGTTCGTCGGTGCGGTAGTACTGCCGCGCGACCCACGGGCCGCGCGCCTCGAGCTCACCGGTCGCCTCGCCGTCCCAGGGCTGCGGCTCGTGCGTGTCCGGGTCGACGATGCGCACGTCGATGCCGGGCGGGGAGATGCCTGCGGTGGCGCGCATCGTCGCCTTGTCGTCCTCGCTGCTGTCGGCGAACTCGCCGCGCTCGACGCAGACCGACCCGAGTGGCGAGGTCTCGGTCATGCCCCACGCCTGGAAGATCGGCACGCCCATCCTTTCGCGGTAGGCCTCGGACAGGCTCTTCGGCACCGCCGATCCCCCGCAGATGATGAGCCGCAGGGCGGACAGGTCGCGGCCGTCGACGAGCGGCAGCATGCCCATCCAGATCGTCGGGACGCCACCGGTGACGGTGACCCTCTCTCCCTCGAGCAGGTCCATGATCGCGCCGGGCGACAGATCCGGGCCGGGCATCACCATCGACGCGCCGGTCATCATGCACGCGTACGGCAGCCCCCACGCGTTCGCGTGGAACATCGGTACGACCGGCAGCACGCGGTCTCGGTCGCTGAGCCCGAACACGTTCGACGTGGTGACGGCCATCGAGTGCAGCCACGTCGAGCGGTGGGAATACAGCACGCCCTTGGGGTTGCCCGTCGTGCCGGTCGTGTAGCAGATAGAGGACGCCTGCCGCTCGTCGCTGACCCGGTCGGTGAACTCGATTTCGTCGGCGCTCTCGACCGCGTCCTCGAAGTGGACGACGCGCGGGTCGTCGGGCAGGTCCGCGTCGGCGCCGTCGTCCATCACTACCAAGTGGCGCAGCGTCTCGAGCTGCGGCAGGTACTTGTTGAACAGCGGCAGCAGCGAGCGGTCGACGAAGACCACCTCGTCCTCGGCGTGGTTGACCGTGTAGATCAACTGCTCGGCGAAGTAGCGGATGTTGAGCGTGTGCATCACCCGACCGGTACCGGGGATCGCGAAGTAGAGCGCGAGGTGCCGGGCCGAGTTCCACGCGAAGGTGCCGACCCTGCCGCCCTCACTGACACCTGCGGACTCGAGGAAGCCGGCGATGCGGCGCGCCTGCGTCGTCATGTCGGCCACCGTGCTGCGTTCGATGCCGGTGGCGGTGCGGGTGACGATCTCCTTGCCGGCGTAGTACTTGCCGGCGCGTTCGAAGATCCAGTTGGTGGTGAGTGGGATGTCCTGCATCAGACCGAACATGCGGCCATAGTTGCCGCGCGTGATCGCAGGCTCAATAGCTGCGCCGAATTTGGTACGTATGCGTTTCGACCGAGTCGGCCGCAAAGTACGGTGCGGCGCTGGCCAGGAAGTCGCGGATCGACGGATCGCGGCTGCTCGCGACATCGGCGGCGAGCGGCAGGTACGCGCTCCCCACCGTGTGGTCGCCGACGACGGTCCCGTCGCCGCGCCGCCCGGACGCGGTCGTGACGTTGACCCGGTCGGGATTGGCGACACCGTCGAGGTGCGGGACGACGTCCTGCGTGTTCTCGAGCGCGAGCAGTCGTACCTGCGCCGGGAGCGAACCCGCCGTACGCCCGACGGGCGACCCGGCGGTGACGACGTGAGTGACGGTGAACTCGCCGCGGGCGAGGGCGTGCCGGGCCGCATTGACGGCAACCATCCCGCCCTCGCTGTGTCCGACGAGCATCACGTCGTCGCCGCGGCGCACCCCGGCGGCGCGCATCGCGGCGAGCACCCCGCCCTCGTAGGCCGTCGGCTCGCCGGCGAGCGCGCGTCCGTTGGTGGTGAGGCTGGTGACGTCGGAGGTCGGCAGCGGGTCCCACGACTTGGTGCCGGTGATGTCGACGATGGCGCGCCGTGCGCCGCCGGGACCGGTGAGGATGCGGACGTCGATCTCGCCGTGCCGCGGGTCGCCGCCGCGGCGGCCGAGGTCGCGCAGGAGGTCGACGAGACCGCGCGGCGGCCGGCCGGCCGGCCCGCCCGCATCGGTACCGGTATCGGTGACTGCACCGTGGCCGTCGGGGATCGCGCCGGCGATCGTGTGCAGCAGCGTGGGGATGTCCAGCGCGGTGACGAGGACGTCGGCCAACTGCGGGTCGCGCGCGACGACGGCCTGCGCGGCGCGCAGCGGGTTGCCGCTCGCGAGCAGGACCGCCAGCCCGGCGGCGAGCGCGGCCGGCGCGTCGACGCCGCCACGCACCAGATCGCGCGCGTCGATGTCGAGCCGGTCGACGGCCTCGTAGGCAGCCGCGGCCAGTCGCAGCTGCACGTCGAGAGCCGCGCATTGCGCGCCCGCCCAGCCGAGCCCGGACGTGCCGTCGAGGGCGAGCAGCAGCTCGGCTTCGAAGTCGGCGAAGCCGATCGGGTCGAGCACCGCGGACAGCGTGAGGCCGGGAGCGAAGAGGTAGCCGTGCAATGCCGCGGTCGCGGCGATCGTGTCGGTGGCGGCGGTTCCGAACTGATGTGCGAGGCCACGCAGCTCGGCACCCTCGGCCGCGATGCCGTGCGTGCCGCCGGTCACCGACACCGGGTGCGGCGCGGGGCGGACGCCGCTCATCAGAGGCCGAACGCCTGGAGTGCGTCGCCGACGAGGCTGGTGCCGTCGGCGAACAGCCGTCCCGCGTCGTCGAGGAGGTTCGCCGGGTCGAGCAGCAGGTCGGCGGCGGTGCGCGCTGCATCCCGGCCGAGCTCCCCGACATCGGCGTAGACCACGCGCAGCCGGCCGGCGTGCCGGAAGAGCGCGTCGGCGGCATCGTCGAGCCGGCCGGCCGCGCGGCGCAGGCCGGACACGGCGAGCTGTTCCTCGGCGTGGAACGCCGTGGCGGCCAGCCCGCGCCAGCCGAGCGCGAAGCTCGCCGCGCCGAGGTGATGGGCGCGCCGGCGCGCCGCGGCGGCGTGTTCGGTGATGCGTCGGGCGAGTGCGTCGAGTTCGCCCGGGTCGGGCAGGAAGACCATGTGGCGAGGATGCGAGCCGGATCCGCCGGGGTCGCGGCGGCCGGGCCGCGGTGTGGAGCGCGGCGCGCTTGTCCACAGCGCGGCGCAGCCGCTTGACACGGCCCGACCGTGATTGAATGAGCCCCGGAATTACCTGGATGGCATTTGTGCCGTCCCGCGACCGACACGTCGGAGGCACTTCGCATGCAGTCCGCGCACGCCGCACCCGGGACCGGCGACGCAGACGGTTCCGGCGACGGCCTCAGTCGCCGCGATCGGGAGATCCTTGCGTTCGAGCGCCAGTGGTGGAAGTACGCTGGCGCGAAGGAACAAGCAATCCGTGAGCTGTTCGACATGTCGGCGACGCGTTACTACCAGGTACTCAACGCGCTCATCGACACACCGGCAGCACTTGCGGCCGACCCGATGCTCGTCAAGCGGCTCCGCCGGCTAAGAGCCAGCAGGCAGCGTCAGCGGTCGGCTCGTCGACTGGGTATCGAGGTTTGAGCACTGAACGCGCTGGACAACGGGTATGGCCGCGTATCGCGGCAGGTGGCAAGGCGGCGGAGGCGTGAGCGCACCGTCGGCATCCTTGTCGTCTGCCTCGGCATCGTCGTCCTCGTCGTAGCGCTCTTCGCGCTGCGCGAACCCAAGGGCCACGTCTCGACGGCGCAGGGCAGCAACCCGTCCAACGTCGCCAAGCATTCGCAGAGCTCGTCCGCCAAGACCTCGCCGAAGCCGCATCCGTCCGCACACGTCGCGTCGAGCTCGCGGCACGCGGCACGTCCCGTCCCGCTGATCGTGCTGAACAACACCTCGACCCCCAAGCTCGCGGAGCAGGCGGCGAAGCGCTTCCAGACAGGCGGCTGGACGATCACGATGTGGGGCACCTACCACAACGACATCGCCTCGACCTGCGCCTACTACGACCCGAACGCGGCCGGTGCGAAGGCGGCGGCCGAGGCGCTGCAGGCGCAGTACCCCACGATCAAGCGGGTCGAGCCGAGATTCACGCCGGACGCGGGTACGGACCCGCTGCCCGCCGGACCGGTTGTCGTGGTGCTCACGTCCGACTACTCGGCCGGCTGACCGCCTGGGTCGCTGTGCGATGATGGGACCTACAACCGAATAGTTTTGCTCATCCAGAGGGGCAGAGGGACCGGCCCGACGAAGCCCCGGCAACCGCGCACGATGCATCGATACCGACCTGTCGGTACGAGGCCGCCGTCGCAGGTGCCAACTCCGGCCCGTTGCGTGATCGCACGGGAAAGATGAGGAGAAAGGCCTCGTTACCCATGACTGCAACCATCGACCGGCTCAGCTCGCCGGCATCGGCCCTCGTCTGCCGCAACTGCGGCGCCTCCTATCCGCTCGGCCCGCAGCACGCGTGCTTCGAGTGTTTCGGACCGCTGGAGATCGGCTACGACACCGACGCGCTCGCGCGCGTGACGCACGCCGATATCGCAGCCGGCCCGCACTCGATCTGGCGCTACGCGGGCCTGCTGCCCGTGGGCCAGTCGGAGCAGACCCGCGTCGACTCGGGCACCGGCATGACGCCGCTGATCCGCGCCGACCGGCTCGCCGACGAGCTCGGCTTCAGCGCGCCGCTGTGGATCAAGGACGACTCGGCGAACCCGACGCACTCGTTCAAGGACCGCGTCGTCTCGGTCGCCATCACCGCCGCGCGCGAGCTCGGCTTCGAGCGCATCGCCTGCGCGTCGACCGGCAACCTCGCGAATTCAGTGGCCGCGCACGCGGCGCGGATCGGGATGCCCTCGATCGTGTTCATCCCGTCCGACCTCGAGCCGGCGAAGGTGATCCAGACGGCGATCTACGGCGGCACGCTGGTCGGTGTCGAAGGTTCCTACGACGACGTCAACCGGCTCTGCTCGCTGCTCTCCGA
>JAICKR010000213.1 GCA_025927835.1 Jatrophihabitans sp.
ATCCTCGGGCAGCGTCATCTCGACCAGGTTCGCCTGGCCCTCGCGGATGCCGAACAGCCGTACCACGTCGCCGACCTCGACGGCTTCCTCGACGAGCGAGGCGAGCACCCGCGGCGTCGACACCGCCACGTCCACGCCCCACGCCTCGGTGAACAGCCATTCGTTGGCCGGGTGGTTGATGCGCGCGACGACGCGGTTCACCGCGAACTCGGTCTTGGCAAGTAGCGCCACGACGAGGTTGACCTTGTCGTCGCCGGTCGCGCCGACGACGACGTCGAACTCCTCGAGCCGGGCCTCCTCGAGGTTGGCGACCTCGCAGGCGTCCCCGAGCAGCCAGGTGGCGCCCTTGATCCGGTCCGGGATGACCTTGCCGGGGTCCTTGTCGATGAGCAGGACGTCGTGCTTCTTGTCGAGCAGCTCGCGCGCGATCGAGCGGCCGACCGCACCCGCTCCGGCGATGGCGACTCTCATGACTGACCTGCCTCGGGGGCCTCGGCGGCGATGCGGCGCAGGCTGTCACGCTGCTCGTCGGTGGCCAGGACGTGCAGCGTGTCGCCGGACTGGATGAGCGTCGAGGGCAACGGCAGCTGGCCCGTCCCGAACCTGGTGTAGAGCGCGATGCGCGAGCCGGTCGCGGTCTCGAAGTCGGGCAGCGACTTGCCGATCCAGCCCTCGTGCGGGTTCACCGCGATGAGCGCGACCGCGCCGGACGGGTCGCGCCACACCTCGGCGGTCGTCTCGCCGAGGACGGCCTTGAGCAGTCGCGCCGACGTCCACGGCACGGTGGCGACGGTCGGGATGCCGAGCCGCTCGTAGACCTCGGCACGTTTCGGGTCGTAGATGCGCGCCACGACCCGCTGCACGCCGAACGTCTCGCGCGCGACCCGGGCCGCGATGATGTTGGAGTTGTCGCCGCTGCTCACCGCGGCGAACGCGCCGGCCTGTTCGATGCCGGCGTTGATCAGGGTCTCCCGGTCGAACCCGACGCCCTTCACCATGTTGCCCGGGAAGCCGTCGCCGAGCCGGCGGAACGCGATCGGGTCCTGGTCGATGACCGACAACGTGTGGTCGAGCGGGGCCAGCTGGAGCGCGAGCGCCGCGCCTACCCGCCCGCATCCCATGATGACGATGTGCACGGTGCGGGACGATACCCGCGCGCGGGCACGCTGACCGGCCCCGCAGTACCGTTCGCTCGTGGCTCTGATCACGCGCGTGCTCAAACGGGTCATCATCGGCACGCCGATGAGCTCGGAGGCGGCCGCGCACACGCTGCTGCAGAAGCGGCTCGCGCTGCCCATCTTCGCCTCGGACGCGCTGTCCAGCGTCGCCTACGCGACGCAGGAGATCATGCTCGTGCTGACGGTCGGCGGCACCGCGTACCTCTACCTCGCGCCGTGGGTGGCGACGGCTGTGGTCGTGCTGATGGCCGCCGTGGTGGCGTCCTACCGGCAGCTCGTCCGGGCATATCCGACCGGCGGCGGCGACTACGAGGTGGCGTCGAAGAACATCGGCAAGTCGGCCGGTGTGGTCGTCGCCAGCGCGCTGCTCGTCGACTACGTCATGACGGTCGCCGTCTCGGTGTCCTCCGGTGTGGACAACATCATCTCCGCGGTGCCGTCGCTGTCCGACAAGCGCGTCATCATGGCGGTCGGTTTCGTCGCGATACTCGCGGCCGTCAACCTGCGCGGGCTACGCGAGGCCGGGCTGGCCTTCGCCGCGCCCACCTACCTGTTCGCGACCGGCGTGTTCATCATGATCGCGACCGGGCTGTTCCGGCTGATCGTCGGCGACAAACCCGTGGCCGAGAGCGCGCACCTTCATCCCGTGGCGCACCACGGATACGGCTCGTTGAGCTTCTTCGCGCTGATGTTCTTCACGCTGCGCGCGTTCTCCTCCGGATGTACCGCGCTGACCGGTGTCGAAGCGATCGCGAACGGTGTGCCGGCGTTCCGGCCGCCCAAGGCGCGCAATGCGCAGATCACGCTCGCCGCGATGGGCGCGATCGCGGTGACGATGTTCGCCGGGCTGACCGTGCTCGCGCTGATCTCGAAGGTGCACATCACCGACCCGACCACGAACAGCTGCGGCTTCTCGAACTTCGTCGGCCCCTGCAAGGACGCGCAGCAGCGGACGGTGATCGCGCAGGTCGCCGCCTCGGTCTTCGGTGGTCACCACTCCGTCGGCTTCTTCTTCGTGCAGGCGACCACCGCGCTGATCCTGGTGCTGGCCGCGAACACCGCGTTCAACGGCTTCCCGCTGCTCGGCTCGATCCTCGCGCGTGACCGGAACCTGCCTGCGCAGCTGAACAACCGCGGCGACCGGCTCGCCTACAGCAACGGGATCGTGGCGCTCGCGATCGTCGCCGGCGGGTTGATCTGGATCTACGAAGCGAACGTCACGAAGCTCATCCAGCTCTACATCATCGGCGTGTTCACGTCGTTCACGCTCGGCCAGACCGGCATGGTGCGGCACTGGAACCGCACCATCACGACCGAGCGTGATCCGGCGGAGCGATCGCGCATCAAGCGCTCGCGCGCGATCAACGCGTTCGGCGCGACGTTGTCCGGCGTCGTCCTCGTGATCGTCATCATCACCAAGTTCACGCACGGTGCCTACCTCGTGCTGATCGCGATGCCGATCCTGTACTCGATCATGCGCGCGATCAACAAGCACTACACCCGGGTGTCGGACGAACTGGCGACCGAGGACACCGGGCTCATGCTGCCGTCGCGCAACCACGTGATCGTGCTCGTGTCGAAGGTGCACAAGCCGACCCTGCGTGCGCTCGCGTTCGCCAAGGCCACCCGGCCGGACACGTTGACCGCGCTGACCGTCAACGTCGAGGACGAGGCCACCCGCGCGTTGCAAACCGAGTGGGAGCGCCACGATCTGCCGGTGCCGCTGACCGTGCTCGAGTCGCCCTATCGCGAGGTGACCCGCCCGCTCATCGACTACATCCGCAAGCTGCGCACCGACCGGCCGCGCGACGTGGTGAGCGTGTTCATCCCTGAGTACGTGGTCGGGCACTGGTGGGAACACTTCCTGCACAACCAGCAGGCGCTTCGGCTCAAGGGCCGGTTGCTGTTCCAGCCGGGCGTCATGGTGACCAGCGTGCCGTGGCAGCTCGCGTCCAGCACCGACCTCGCGAAGCGGCCGATCCGGCCGGACGGGCCCAAGGTGCCGCCCACGCCGCCTCGCGTCGACGCGTCGGAGGACACGTCGGTCCGTAGTGGCTGACCCGCTCGGCACCGTCCTCGAACTCGACGTCGTCGGGGCCGCGCACGGCGGATCCTGCGTGGCGCGGCACGAGGGCCGGGTGGTGTTCGTCCGCCATGCCCTGCCCGGCGAACGCGTCCGCGCCACGGTGACCGAGGCGCGCGAGGCGTACTGGCGGGCCGACGCGATCGAGGTGCTGACCGCATCGCCGGACCGGGTCGTGCCGCCGTGCCCGTACGCGGGTCCGGGGCGCTGCGGCGGCTGCGACTGGCAGCACGCGGGCGCGGACGCGCAGCGGGCGATGAAGGCCGACATCGTGCGCGAGCAGTTCGCGCGGGTCGCGCGTCTCGATGTCGGCACGGTGTTTCGCGGCGTCGAGCCACTGCCCGGCGGGCTGCTCGGGTGGCGCACCCGGATCGCCTTCGCCGTCGACGCGGACGGCCGCCCCGGCCTGCACCGGCACCGCTCGACCGAGATCGAGCACGTTGCGCAGTGCCTGCTGGGCGTCGCCGGGGTGGGGGACACCGACGCGCTGCGTGATACCTGGCCGGGCCTCGTCGCGGTCGAGGCGGCGCGCGGGGACGACCCGGACGTGGCGCTGCTCGCGCACCGGCCCGGCTCGGGCCGGCAGTCGCGCGGCCGCCGGCCGCCGGATCGTGTCGACCTGATCCGCGGGCCGCAGCGGCTACGCCACACCGTCGGCGGCCGCAGCCTCGAGGTGTCGGCGGGCGGCTTCTGGCAGGTGCACCCCGCAGCCGCGGCCGCGTTCGCGCAGGCCGTCCTCGATGCCCTGCGTCCGGCGGCGGGGGAGCGTGCGCTCGACCTGTACGCGGGCGCGGGCGCCTTGACCGTGGCGCTCGCCGCGGCCGTCGGCGCCACCGGTGCGGTGCTCGGCGTCGAGAGCGTCGCGGCGGCCGTCGCCGACGCGAGCGCGAACCTCGCCGAACTGCCCTGGGCGTCCGTGCGGCGGGTCCGCGTCACCGCCGCCGAACTGGGGCGCATCGACTTCCGTCCGGACCTCGTCGTCCTCGACCCGCCGCGCGCCGGTGCCGGCGTCGACGCCATGAACGCGATCCTCGCGCTCGCCCCCCGTACCGTCGGGTATGTGTC
>JAICKR010000076.1 GCA_025927835.1 Jatrophihabitans sp.
CTACGTCGGCTACGAGGAGGGCGGCCAGCTCACCGAGGCGGTGCGCCGGCGGCCCTACAGCGTGGTGTTGCTCGACGAGGTCGAGAAGGCGCACCCGGACGTGTTCGACGTGCTGCTCGCCGTGCTCGACGACGGCCGGCTCACCGACGGCCAGGGGCGCACGGTCGACTTCCGAAACGCACTGCTGATCCTCACCTCGAACCTGGGTTCCGTCGCGCTCGTGACCGACCTGCCCGACGAGCTGAAGCGCGACGCGGTGATGGGCGCGGTGCGCGACCACTTCAAGCCGGAGTTCCTCAACCGGCTCGACGACATCGTCGTGTTCGACGCATTGTCGACCGAAGACCTCACCCAGATCGTCGACATCCAGCTGGATGCGCTGTCGAACCGGCTGGCGTCGCGCCGGCTCACCCTCGAGGTCACTGACGCGGCCCGCGAGTGGCTTGCGCTCAACGGGTTCGACCCGCTCTACGGTGCGCGGCCGCTGCGCCGGCTCGTGCAGAGCGCGATCGGCGACGCGCTCGCGAAGGCGCTGCTCAACGGCGACATCCGCGACGGGCAGACCGTTCAGGTCGACGCGGCCGCCGATCGCTCCGGGCTCGCACTCGGTTGACGCCGCCCGACCCGGACGAGCTGTCCGCGCTGAACCGGCCGGACCGGGATGGCGCGGACAACGCCGAGGCGCCGCCGATCAAGGACCCGCTCGGCATCATCGCGATCATTCTCGGCTGCATCGGGCTCGTGACGTTCGGCTTCGTCCTGGCCATCGTCACCGCGGTCGTGGCGAGCGCGGCCGGGCAGCAGGCGATGAAGCAACGGCGCAGTCTGGAGAACGCCTACATCGCGTTCGGCCTCGCCGTACTCGACGCGGTCGTGTTCCTCGTCCTGCACTACGCGTTCCGGCTACCCGCCTTCGCCGGCTGACCTGCTCGGCCGCCGTTACAGGTGGTTCTGCACGCACGTCCGGAAATCGGAGCTGTCGGTGTTGTCGAACCCGCCGCACTTGTTGATCGCGTGGACGAACACCACGGTCAGCACCGTGGCCGCGATCGCGCCGATGACGGTGCAGACCAATCCGGCGATCGCCATGCCACGGCCGGGCGCCTGCGATTGTCTGGACTCGTTCAGCGCGATCAGCGCGAATACGAGCCCGGTGATCACGAACACCGCATCGAAGAACGACAGCCAGCAGAAGACGATCGACAGGATGCCGAGCACCAGCGCGGCGACCGCCTTGCCGTTGCCGGTGCGCGGCCGCGCATAGCCGTGGTACGGCGGCGGCGGGGGGACGCCTGGGCCGAATGCGGACGGCGGAGGCGGGTACTGGTACGGCTGCTGTGGTGGTTGCTGGCCGGGCGTGTAGGGCGTGCCCGGCGGGTTGCTGAACGGGTTGCCCGACTGGCCGCCCGGCGGCTGCGCCCACGGGTTGGGCGCCTGGTACGGGTTCGGGGCACCAGCGGCTGGGATCGTCGGGCCGGTGTAGCCGGGCGGCGCGTACTCGGCGGGGATGGGGTGGTCGGGCTTGCCGAACCGGTACGGGTCGAACGGCGCCTCGGCGCTCGGGTCGGACTTGCCCAGATCGACGCCCTCGGCGGGCTTTTCCTGCTCAGGGTCCGAAGGCGTGCTCATAGGTGTCCTCCCCCCTCGTGCTCGCGTGTGCCCCGACTCTAGGCCATTTCGCACAGCGGTCCCGCAGCAGCGGACGCTGCTGCGCCGGGTGTGCCCAGCGCCCGCACGTACACTGCCCGCGTGACGAAGGAGCCCGACGGCTCGGGCGAGCCCGTGTCGATGACCAAGAAGTCGACGCCGGCCGGCGACCCGCCCGCGAAGGACGCACCCGCAACCGGTGCCTCCGCGAGCAAGGCACCGACCGCACCGGCCACGCCGGCCGGCCCCCGCCCGCGCACCGTGCTGTACGCCGTGGTGGCGATGGTGCTGTCGGCGGCTGCCGCGCTGATCGCCGCGGTGGTGCTGTACGGGCAGAGCCACTGGCTGCAGCGCGAGCAGGCGAAGTCGAACTCGAGCAGCGTCAAGACGCTGGTCGCGAACGCCGCATCGAGCGCGAGCAAGGCCGGTCACGACACCGCGTCCGCCGCCGCATCCGCATCTGCGTCCGCCACCAAGAAGTACCCGCTCGGCGGATCGTCGCTGCATCACCAGGTCACCCAGCAGCAGTCGGGAGCACTGATCGGGTCGGTCATCCTGGTCCTCGCCGCCGCGATGCTGAGCTTCGGCGTGTACCGCGGCCGGCACTGGTCGCGCTGGGCCGTCGTCGCGTTCTGGTTCCTCGCATCCTTCACCGGGACGTTCGCCGGCGTCACCTACATCTTCGCGATCGGCGGGTCGCTCCCGGCGCCGTTCAAGGTGCCGCTGTTCGTGTCCGCCACCTCCTTGCTCGTCGCGGTGCTACTCGTCAACCTCAAACCGAGCACCGCGTACTTCGCGGCGCACCGTCCGGCGAACGCGCCGGCGCGCCGCGGCCTGTTCGCGCCGCGGGTCCCGCCGGCCGGCGGTGCGGCCCGCGGCGGTGCGGCGCGCGGCGGTGCGCGGACGGGTGCGAAGGGGCAGGCCGCCAAGGCGGTCGGTTCCACCGCGGCCGAACGAGGCGAGTCCTACCTGCAGAAGCAGAAGTCGAAGAAGCGCGCCGCGGCCAACGCCGAGTCGGTCGCACGCGGCGCCGAGCTCGCGCGCAATCGCGCCAAGGCGAGCAAGTCACGGCGGATCGAGCCCTGACCGCGGATGAGCGATCGTGACGACCTGCTGCAACTGATCAAGGACCTCGCCGTGGTGCACGGCAAGGTGACGCTGTCCTCCGGCCGCGAGGCCGACTACTACGTCGACCTGCGGCGCATCACGCTGCACCGCACCGCGGCGCCGCTCGTGGGCCGGGTGATGCGCGAGCTCACCGCCGACTGGGATTACGACGCCATGGGTGGGCTGACGCTGGGCGCCGACCCGGTCGGCGCAGCGATGCTGCACGCCTCGCAGGGCACGCTCGACTCGTTCGTGGTGCGCAAGAGCGAGAAGCAGCACGGGCTGCAACGCCGCGTGGAAGGGCCGGACGTGGCGGGTCGGCGGGTGCTCGCCGTCGAGGACACCTCGACGACCGGTGGCTCGGTGCTCACCGCGGTGGACGCGCTGCGCGACGCAGGCGCCGAGGTGGTCGGCGTGGCGGTCATCGTCGACCGCGGCGCGGGCCCGGCCGTCGAAGCCGCCGGCCTGCCGTATCGCGCGGCGTACAGCCTGGGCGACCTCGGCCTGTCGTAGGTGACCGGCGAGCAGGTCGGCGTCGGGCCGCACCCGCGGCCGTGGCCGGACGATCCGCGGCTCGACCCCGAGCTGCTCGAGCACGGCGACCGGCGCAACGTCATCGACCGCTACCGCTACTGGACGGTCGAGGCGATCGTGGCCGACCTCGACACCAGGCGGCACCCGTTCGCGGTGGCGATCGAGAACTGGCGGCACGACCTGAACATCGGCACGGTGGTGCGCACGGCGAACGCGTTCCTCGCCCGCGAGGTCGTCATCGTCGGCAACCGGCGCTGGAACCGGCGCGGTGCGATGGTCACCGACCGCTACCAGCACATCAGCCACGTTGCGTCCGCGGCCGAGCTCGGCGCGTACGCGGTGAGCGCGGGCTACCGCGTCGTGGCGATCGACAACCTGCCCGGAGCGGTGCCGCTCGAGTCGTTCGCGTTACCGCAGAACGCGTTGTTGCTCTTCGGGCAGGAGGGGACGGGCTTGACCCCGACCGCGCGCGACGCCGCGGAGGTGGTCTGCTCGATCGCGCAGTTCGGCTCGACCCGCTCGATCAACGCCGGCGTGGCCGCTGGCATAGCCATGCACGCGTGGATCCGTCAACACGCCTAGTTAGTCCTGCGCGAGCAGATATCGGCCGAAGTGGGGGACGGTGAAGGCGATCCGGCCGCGTTGGCCGGAGTAGACGAGGCCCTTCTTCAGCAGCCCGTCGCGCGCCGGCGAGAGCGACTGCGGCGGCCGGCCCAGCGACTTCGCGACGTCCGCAGTCGCCACCGCATCACCGGCATCGGACACGTCCGCCATCGCGCGCAGGTACTCACGCTCGGCCGGTGTCGCACGTTCGTAGCGTGCCCCGAAGAAGCCGACGGAGAGCTCGGCCTCGGCCTCGGGTGCCGCGACCGCGACATCTGCGGCCGTGATGGGTGAGCGCGGCGCGACGTCCCACGCGACCTTGCCGTAGGCCTGCACGAAGTAGGGGTAGCCGCCGGTCGCGTCGAACATCGCCGCGAGCGCGTCGTCGGTGAAGTCGGCGTCCTCGTCGCGGGCCGGCGCACGCAGTGCGAGATCGTGTGCGGCGCGGTCGAGCCGGTCGATGCGCGTGTAGCGGAAGAGCCGCTCGGAGTAGGACTTCGACGCGGACAGCACGGCCGGCAGATGTGGCAGGCCGGCGCCGACCACGACGAGCGGCACGCCGCGCTGCGCGAGCTCATGGCACGCGGCGCACACCGCGGACACGTCACGCGGGCCGAGGTCCTGCATCTCGTCGACGAACACCGCGATGCCGTGGCCGGAGTCTCCGGCCAGCCCACCGACATCGGTGAACAGCTCGACCAGGTCGACCTCGATGTCGCCGGAGTCGGCGCGGCCCGGTACTGCCGGGACGTCGATGCCGGGCTGCCACAGCCGGCCCTTTCCGGCGGCATCGCGCTGCGCGAACGACTTCACGACGCCGAGCACGTGCGCGGTCTCGTCGGCATTGCGCCCGGCGAGCTCGCGCACCGCGAGGTGCAGCGCGGCGGCCAGCGCGCGCCGGATCGGCTGCTCCGGTCGCGCCTCGAGCTTGCCGGTGCCCCAGCCACGGCGGACCGCGGCCGAGCGCAACGCGTTGAGCAGCACCGTCTTGCCCACGCCGCGCAGCCCGGTGAGGATCACCGAGCGCTCGGGTCGGCCGCGCACGACCCGCTCGAGCAACACGTCGAAGGCGGCGAGTTCGGCGTCGCGGCCGGCCAGTTCGGGCGGCCGCTGCCCGGCTCCTGGCGCGTACGGATTACGGACCGGATCCACGTCTCGCACTGTATCGGCGTATCTAGCGAAAACCGCAGATTGTCGAATACAGCGCGATCGTGTCGTGTCCTAGCCTTGAGGCGCCACGACCGCGCCGGAGAGGGACCGTCCGCATGAAGCTGTCCGTGATCGGCACCGGCTACCTCGGCGCGACCCATGCCGCGGCGATGGCCGAGCTCGGCCACGAGGTGCTCGGTGTCGACATCGACGAGACGAAGGTCGCGCGGCTCGCCGCGGGGCAGGTCCCGTTCTACGAGCCCGGGCTGGCCGAGTTCCTCGCCAAGCACGTCGCGTCCGGAGCGCTGCGGTTCGGCACCTCGGTGGCCGAGGCGGGGGAGTTCGCCGACCTGCACTTCGTCTGTGTCGGCACCCCGCAGAAGGCGGGGGAGTACGCGGCCGACCTGACCTACGTCAACGCCGCGTTCGGCACGCTCGTCCAGCACGTCCGACCGGGCGCGGTGCTCGTCGGGAAGTCGACCGTACCTGTCGGCACGGCGGCGCGGCTGGCGTCGGCGGTGCGCGATGCCGGCGCCGCGCTGGTGTGGAATCCCGAGTTCCTGCGCGAGGGCTTCGCGATCGAGGACACGCTGCGTCCGGACCGCATCGTGATCGGGGCCGAGGACGAGACGGCCCGACGGGTGCTCGAAGAGGCGTACGCGCCGATCATCGCGACGGGCATCCCGGTGGTGCTCACCGACTTCCCGACCGCGGAGCTGGTCAAGGTCGCCGCGAACTCGTTCCTCGCCACCAAGATCTCCTTCATCAACGCGATGGCAGAGGTGTGCGAGGCGACCGGCGCGGACGTCACCCAGCTCGCCACCGCCATCGGGCACGACTCCCGCATCGGCAACAAATTCCTGCGCGCCGGGCTCGGCTTCGGCGGCGGCTGCCTGCCCAAGGACATCAGGGCGTTCATGGCCCGCGCGGGTGAACTCGGTGTCGACCAGGCCGTGTCGTTCCTGAAGAACATCGACGAGATCAACATGCGCCGCCGGGCGCGCACCGTCGACCTCGCCCGCGAGATGTGCGACGGCTCGCTGGCGGGGCGCCGCGTCGCGGTCCTCGGGGCGGCGTTCAAGCCGGAGAGCGACGACATCCGCGATTCGCCGGCGCTCGACGTCGCGCTCGCGACCCAGCTGCAGGGTGCGGCGGTACGGGTCTATGACCCGCAGGCGATGGGCAACGCGAAGGACAGCTACCCGACGCTGGCCTACTCACCCACCGCGCTCGAGGCATGCGCCGACGCCGACGTCGTCCTGCACCTCACCGAGTGGAGCGAGTTCCGCAGCCTGAGCCCGGACGATCTCGCCGCGGTCGTGCGTGAGCGCAACATCGTCGACGGGCGCAGCGTGCTCGACCCGGCGATGTGGCGCGCCGCCGGCTGGCACTTCCGCGCGCTGGGACGCCCGTAGTCAGGCGGACGGCAGCGTCAGGATCTCGGCAGCGTCGTCGGTGACGACGATCGAGTGCTCCCACTGCGCGACCCACGAGCCGTCCTCGGTGAGCACGGTCCAGTCGTCGTCCCACATGTACCAGTCGTAACCGCCGAGGGTGAGCATCGGTTCGATCGTGAACGTCATGCCCGGCTCGAGCACGGTGTTCGCGCGCGGGTTGTCGTAATGCAGGATCGTCGGCTTGGTGTGGAAGGACGGGCCGACACCGTGCCCGGTGTAGTCGCGCACCACGCCGTAGCCGAACCGCTTCGCGTACGACTCGATCACCCGGCCGATGACGCTGATCGGGCGTCCCGGACGCACCGCGTCGATCCCCCGCAGCATTGCCTCGCGGGTGCGCTCGCCGAGCTCGCGCACCTCGTCGCGCGGCGTGCCCGCGAAGAACGTCGCGCACGTGTCGCCGTGTACGCCGCCGATGTAGGCGGTGATGTCGACCTTCACGACGTCACCGTCCGCGAGCGGGCGTGAGTCGGGGATGCCGTGGCAGATGACCTCGTTCACGCTGGTGCACAACGACTTGGGGAAGTCCTTGTAGCCGAGCGTCGACGGATACGCGCCGTGTGCGACGAGGAACTCGTGCCCGATGCGGTCGAGTTCGTCGGTGGTGACGCCCGGCGCGACATGCCGTCCGACCTCGACGAGCGCGTCGGCCGCGATCCGCCCGGCCACCCGCATGCGGGAGATCGTGTCCGCATCCTTGACCATCGGGTCGTCGAAGTCGGCCCGGGTGCCCGGCCAGGTGCCCACGTAGTGCGGGCGGACGATGCCCGACGGCACGTCGCGGCGCCGCGAGAGCTCGCCACGCTCCACCGCCGTACTCGCCGTCATGCCCCCCATTCTGCCAACGTCCCTCTGTGATCAACAGGGCCGAACCGTCGCTAGGCGACAGTTCGACCCTGTTGATCAATCGAGAAGGGCGTGTGGCGGAGGCGATCCGCGAGTGGTGGGGGGAACCGCACATCGAGTTCGACAGCTCGCGCCCGCAGCCACGCATCGAGCTCTGCGACGACCTCGGAAGTCCGTTCTCGCAGTTCGGCCGGCGGATAGTGCGTGACGGCGAGACCCAGCCCGGTGAGCATGTTGTGCCGCCGCATCGTCGACCGCCATTGGGGCTCGAGGAAGTGGTGCTGCCTGCTGTCGACCTCGAGCACGGCACGCAGTGCTCGCCACAGCACGTCCGCGGTGGCGATGTGACGGCCTGACGCGTCGAGGATCGGGACGTTGAGTTCGAACGGCGGTAGCCCGGCGATGCGCATCACGTCGGCGAGTTCGGCTTCCGAAATCGAGGCTGCGCCCTCGAGGACGTCAGCGACCGCGCGCCGCAGGTTGGCGCTGCCGTTGCGCGGACCGCTATCGAGTTCGTACACGAGTGCATCCCCGGTGCAGAGCCCGCGTTGAACGGCGGACGTCACGAGGGCGCGCACGGGGGCGAGGCCGCGATACAGGAGGGCGGTGTCTGCGATACACCGGGCGAGGTGAGCGGCCGGCACGGTTCCGAACTGCGACACAACGACACGCCGGGAGCTCACCGCTCGCCGAGATGGGCGGATGCGCACCCGTCCGGTGACGCGGTGGGTACCGTCCGACGCCAAGATGAGCACCTCGGGCTGCGGTGGCCGTTCCGAACCGAGGCCGGATGCGCGTACCGCGTCCCATCCACTCAGCACGGCTCCCGGCCCGGCCACGAGCAGCCCGGCCCGCACCCAGTCCGCTCGCGTAGGGAACTCCCCACGGGTGAAATAGATCCCTCGCACCAATCGGTCCCAGCTGCCTCTGGCGAGTTCGGTACGGATATTCGCGGCCGTGTAGCCGAGCCGCTCAGCGAGTGCCGTGTCGATGATCCGGGGCAGCAATTCGCCGGTCGGCGTGCGCAACATGCGACGAGAATGTTGGGCGGGCGCCGTCCGACGCGCGTGCACCCGCAGATCTGTGGACAACCATCAACTGATCAACAGGGCCGAACCGTCGCTAGGCGACAGTTCAGGCCTGTTGATCACCGTTGGGCGCCAGCTTCGAGGAGCTGCTTGGCCCGGTCGAGATTGGCCACTTCGCTGTCCATCGACTTCTGCACCGCACCGGACATGAACAGCTTCTTCAGCCCGCCGATCTCGGCGCGCAGCGTGAGCGAGACCTCGGTGCCGCCGGGAACTTCGGCGAACGTGAACGTGCCCTCCGGGCGCACCGGGCCGGTGACGACGCGGAACGCGTAGGCCTCGTTGCGGTCGTACTCGGTGATCTCGAAGTCGGCGGGCACGGTGCGACCGCCGACCTTGATCACCTGATGGACCCGGGCGCCGACGGCGGGCGGGCCCTCGGCCCTGATCTCCTGCACCACCGGTCGCCACTGCGGGTCGTTGTCGTGATCGGTGAAGAACGCGAAGACCGCGCTCACCGGACGCCTGATCATGAGCGATCGTGCGGCACTGGGCATGGCTACAGGATGGCCCGGACCGGGGCCGCTGGCGAGCCGGACTAGACCTCGACGACCGTCGGCACGAGCATCGGCCGGCGTCGGTACTCGCGATCGACCCACCGGCCTACGGTGCGCCGGATCAGGTGCTGCAGCGCGTCCGCGTCGCGGGTGCCGTCGGCGAGCGCCTTCTCCACCACCTCGATGAGCTCGGCGGTGATCGGATCGAGCGCGGCCGGGTCGTCGCTGAAGCCACGCGCGGTGATCTCCGGGCCGAAGACCACCTTGCCGAGTTCCTGGTCGACCGCGACGAGGATCGAGAGGAACCCGTCCTCGCCGAGGATGCGCCGGTCCTTGAGCGTCGAGTCGCCGATGTCGCCGACCTCGAGCCCGTCGACGTAGACATAGCCGACCGGGATCTTGCCGACGATCTTCGCGACGCCGTCGAGCAGGTCGACGACCGTGCCGTCCTCGGCGAGCATGATGCGGTCATCGGTCAGCCCCATCGAGCGCCCGATCGCGGCGTGCGCGCGCAGGTGACGCCACTCGCCGTGGACCGGCATGAGGTTCTTGGGACGGACGGCGTTGAGCAGGTAGCGCAGCTCGCCGGCCGGCGCATGCCCGGAGACGTGCACGAGTGCGGACGACTTCTCGACGACGGTCGCGCCCAACCGGTTGAGCCCGTTGATGACCGAGCCCACCGAGGTCTCGTTGCCGGGGATGAGCGAGGACGCGAGCAGGATCGTGTCGTCGGGCACGATGCGGATCGTCTGGTGGTCGCGGTTGGCCAGTCGCGACAGCGCCGAGAGCGGCTCGCCCTGCGAACCCGTGGAGATGAGCAGCACCCGACGGGACGGTAGCTGCTCCGCGGTCGGCAGGTCGATCATCAGGTTGTCGGGCACGCGCAGCAGCCCGAGCTCGCGGGCGATCTGCATGTTGCGCACCATCGAACGGCCGACGAGCGCAACCTGCCGCTCGGCCTCGGCCGCCGCGTCGAGCACCTGCTGCACGCGGTGCACATGCGAGGCGAAGCAGGCGACGATCACCCGGCCCTGCGCCTTGTGGATCACATCGGTGACGACCTGCCCGACGGTTCGCTCGGACGGGATGAAGCCGTTGACCTCGGCGTTCGTCGAGTCGGCGAGCAGCAGGTCGACGCCCTCGTCGCCGAGTCGGGAGAATCCGGGCAGGTCGGTGAGCCGGCCGTCCAGCGGTGTCTGGTCCATCTTGAAGTCGCCGGTGTGCAGGATGGTCTGCCCGCCGACGCGGATCGCGACCGCGAGCGCGTCCGGGATCGAGTGGTTCACCGCGAAGAACTCGAGCCCCCACGGCCCGACGCCCTGCCGTTCACCTTCGCGCACCGTGCGCAGGTCGGCCGAGAGGCGGTGCTGTTCCAGCTTGGCCGCGACGAGCGCTAGCGTGAGGCGTGACCCGATGACCGGGATGTCCTGGCGATCGCGCAGCAGATAGGGCAGCGCGCCGATGTGGTCCTCGTGCCCGTGGGTCAGCACGACGGCATCGATGCGGTCGAGCCGGTCGGTGAACGCCGACCAGTCGGGCAGGGTGAGGTCGACGCCGGGCGAGTTCGTCTTGCCGAGCAGCATGCCGCAGTCGACGACGAGCAGCCGCCCGTCGAACTCGAACATCGTCATGTTGCGGCCGATCTCCTTGATGCCGCCGAGCGCGACGATGCGCAGCGCGCCGGTACCGAGATCGGGCGGAGCGCCAAGCGCCGGCCTGGCCTCCGAAGTCATGTCTTGAGGCTATCGTTCCGCCCATGGGGCACACAGAGGCGCTGGGCACACAGAACATCACCAAGATCGGCGTGGTCATCATCGTCGCGCTCGTCGTGATCGGTGTGCTGCTCTCGCTCGTCATCAGCGCGCTGATCGCGCGGGTGATCATCCTGGTCGTGGTCGTCGGCCTGTCGATCTTCGTCTGGCAGCAGCGCACGCACATCAAGAACCAGGTCGACAAGTGCCACTTGAGCGCTACCTTCTTCGGCATCCACGTCGACGCGCCGCAATCGGTGACCAACCACTGCAACCAGATCAAGCATCGCTAGCGCCGTACGGGCCCGCGTCACAGTGTGACGCCGGACGGCACGCCTTCCGGGTGAGAGCACCCACCACCCCAAGGAGGCAGTCATGCCACGCACCCGCAAGGACGAAGCGCCGATCATGGTCGACGAGCCGGTCATCGAGGGCCGCTACGTCGAGCTGGACGACTACACGGTCGGCTTCGAGACGTTCCCGATCGGTTCGGACCCGTCCCCGGTCTTCCGCGGCCTGCCCGACGACCGCTGCCAATGCCCACACTGGGGCTACATCGTCAGCGGCGAGGTCACCGTCAACTACGCCGACGGCACCGAGACGCTGCGCGCCGGCGACGCGTACTACCTCCGCCCCGGGCACCTCACCGTGCTCGCCGACAACACCGAGGTCGTCGAGTTCAGCCCGACTGCCGAGCTGCAGAAGACGATGGCGGTCGTCGGCGCGAACATGCAGGCCGGGGTGACGGTCCAGTGACCGCCATCGCCGAACGGGCCGATCTCGTCGGCGCCCCGGCCGTCGTGCACAAGCTCGTGCATTGGCTCGAGACCACCGAGCTGCCGGACGGGCTGTTCACCGACGACGTCGCCACCGACTTCACGCCGCCGCAGTGGTGGCTGCAGGCAGCCGGCATCGAGGGCACCGTCGCCCTCCGTCGCCTCGGCCATCCCAGCCCCGGACGGGTCGTGCGGCTGCGCTACGACCTCATCCCGACCGGCTTCGTGCTCGAGTTCGACGAGGAGTGGGACGACGCCGTGGACCACTGGTACTGCCGCGAGATGCTGCGCGCGGACGTGCGCGACGGTTCGATCAGCGCGCTGTCGGTGTACTGCACCGGAGACTGGGACTCGGCTCAGGTCGCGCGGCATCGCGCCCACGTGACGCTGCTGCGGCCCTGATTACGGCGAGGGGAACGCAGGGCCGACGCGTGTCCGCGCGCGGCCTTGCGCCCGTACGATCCGCGCATGACGGGCTCGTCGGAGCGGATCCGCGAGGTACTGGAGCACGCCAGGGCAGCACGCCGCGCACGCGACATCGACGCCGCCCGGGCCGCGTACTCGCGCACCTACGAGCAGGCGCGCAGCGGCGGCGACGCGGCGGCGATGTGCGAGGCCGCGCTCGGGCTGGCCGGCATCCATGCCTACGGCATGCACGCGGGACGCCTCCCCGCCTACCTGTTCGAGGCCTACTCGGTCTCCGACGGCCCGGCCCGCGTCCGGCTGGCAGCGGCCATCGCGCGCACCTGGGCGTACGGCAACGACCCGACGCGCGGTGCGCCGTTCGCCGATGAGGCGGTCGCCGCCGCCGAGCAGGCGGGTGACCAGGCCCTGCTCGCCGAGGCCCTCGACGCGCAACTGCTGATGCATTGGGGCCCGGACGACTTCGCGGACCGGCTGCGTATCGCGTCGCGTCTCGAGGATGCGGCCGCCTACGTCACCGACACCGAAGCGCGCATGTCCGCGCACCTGTGGCGGCTGACGACCGCGGTCGAGGCGCTGGACGCGCCCGGGTTGCGCCGCCAGCTCAGCGCGCTGCAGCGGTTGGCCGACGAGACCGGCTCGCCGCGGGTGCGCTTCTTCGAACGATCGCGGCAGGCGATGCATGCCCTCGTCCTCGGTGACCTCGATGCCGCGCGCGCGTTCCGCACCGAGTCGATCGCAGCCGGCGTCGAGGCGCAGGAGGCAGATGTGCTGGCCGTCGAGCACGTCCTCGGCGGCGAGATCGCGCGGCAGTCCGGCGACGTCGACGCGCTGTTGTTCGAGGCGGCTGCACACGAGCAGTTCGGTGTCTCCGAAGGCGTCCCGGCCGTGCTCTCCGAGGCGGCCTCCCTCTGGCTGGATGCCGGCGAGCCCGACCGTGCCCGCGAACTGCTGCTCCAGGTCGCAGGCGCCGGGTTCGATGCGCTGCCGCGCGAGCTGGACTGGCTGATGGCGATGACGCAGCTCACCAGGGTCGCCGCAGCCATCGGCGAGCGCGACCTGACCCAGGACGGACTGCGGCTGCTCGCGCCCTATGCCGGCCGCGGCATACCCAACGGCGGTGCCGTGACCTTCTCCGGCGTCGTCGACGCCTACTTGGCACACGCGGCAGCCGCGCTCGGCCAGGACGAGGACGCGGCGCGCTGGTCGGCGTCCGGTGCGGCGCTTGCCGAACGCTTCAACTGCGCGCGGTGGGCCGAACTCGCCCGCGACGCGGTCGGCCGGCGCGGCGGGGCGGCCGCGTACGCCTCAGCGGCCCCGATCACGGCGGTCCTGCGCCCGCAGCCCGGAGGTGTGTGGACGGTCGGTACCGACGCGGCGAACAGCCACCTTCGCGAGATGAAGGGGCTGGCCTACCTCCGGCTGCTCGTGCGCCAACCGGGCGTCGAGATCGCCGCGTTGGACCTCTCCGACTGGGCGGCCGGCCATCCGGGATCAGGCCTCGGCGGCGTCGCGGCGGAGCCGGTCATCGACCGGCAGGCGCTCTCCGCGTACCGCGGCAGACTGAGCGAGATCGACCGCGAACTCGCCGAGGCGCAGGAGTGGGTCGACGCGGGCCGGGTGGACCTGCTCCGCGACGAGCGGGACGCCTTGCTCGCCGAGGTGCGCGCGGCGACCGGGCTCGGCGGCCGCACCCGGACCGCACCGGGCGGCGCCGCCGAGCGCGCCCGCGTCGCGGTGCGCAAGGCGGTCGCGGCAGCCATCGGACGCATCACCGAACTCGACCCGGTGCTCGGCCGCGTCCTCACCGACACGGTGCGCACCGGCGCGTTCTGCTGCTACGAGCCGGACCCGACCCGTCCGGTGGTGTGGCGTACCGAGTGAGCGCTACGAACGCTGCCGGCTACGGCGTCCCTGCCAGTAGTGCAGTGCGGTCGGGACCAACGCGAGCACGACGACGGCAATGACCATGTAGTCGATCCAGCCTTTGTGCTCGCGGACGAACTTCACCTTGCCGAGCTGGTGGCCGAGCAACAGCACGCCGTCGGCCCAGAGGATCGCCCCGATCACGCTGTAGAGCGCGTAGAGCGCGAAACGCATCCGGCCGACACCGGCCATCACCGTGGCAACGGTGCGCACGATCGGCACGAACCGCCCGACCACGACCGTCCACCCGCCGAAGCGCTCGTAGAAGCTGTGCGCGCGCGTCACGTACTCCGGTCGGAACAACCTCGAGTTGGGCCGGTCGAACACGACGGGTCCGGCGCGGTAGCCGATCCAGTAGCCGACCAGGTTTCCCGCGATGGCGGCGATGGGCGCGACGACCAGGAACGTGGTGAGCGAAGTGGAGATGTGCCCGACGGCGATGTCGATGCCGGCGGCGAACAGCAGGGTGTCGCCGGGCAGGAAGAACCCGACGAGCAGGCCGCACTCGGCGAAGAGCACGATCGAGAGGTCGAGCAGCGCCGCCGACCCGGACAGCAGGTTGTCGGGGCTGATCGGGTTCGCCAGGAGCACGCGCCGAGTCTACGGACGGGCCGGGCCCGGCCCCTCGTCCGCTCAGCCGATGCGGCGGGTAGGACATACTGCGAGGAGGCCGAACGGACCACACAAGGGGAGCCCGATGCCCATCGCCACGCCGGAGATCTACGCCGACATGCTCGACCGCGCCCGCGACGGCGGCTTCGCCTATCCGGCGATCAACGTGACCTCGTCCGAGACCGTGAACGCGGCGCTGCGGGGCTTCGCCGACGCGCGCAGCGACGGGATCATCCAGGTCTCCACCGGCGGTGCGGAGTTCGCCTCGGGCACCTCGGTCAAGGAGATGGTCACCGGCGCGGTCGCGCTCGCCGAGTTCGCGCATGTCGTCGCGGCGAAGTACGACGTGCACGTCGCGCTGCACACCGACCACTGCCAGAAGGAGAAGCTCGACGCCTACGTGCGCCCGCTGATCGCGATCTCGACCGAACGCGTGGGCATGGGCCGTCAGCCCTTGTTCCAGTCGCACATGTGGGACGGGTCGGCGATCGAGCTCGAGGAGAACTTGCAGATCGCGGCCGAGTTGCTCGAGAAGTGCGCGAGGGCACGCATCATCCTCGAGCTCGAAATCGGCGTGGTCGGTGGCGAGGAGGACGGCGTCACCGGCGATATGAACGAGAAGCTCTACACCCACCCCGCCGACGCACTGCGCACCGCCGAGCTGCTCGGCACCGGCGAGAAGGGCCGCTACCTGCTCGCCGCGACGTTCGGCAACGTGCACGGCTCCTACAAGCCCGGCTCGGTGAAGCTCCGTCCGAAGATTCTCAAGGAGATCCAGGACGAGGTCGGCAAGAAGCTGGGCAAGGACAAGCCGTTCGAGCTCGTCTTCCACGGCGGCTCGGGCTCGGAGCTGGACGAGATCCGCGAGGCCGTGGGCTACGGCGTCGTGAAGATGAACGTCGACACCGACACCCAGTACGCGTTCAGCCGCGAGATCGCCGGTCACTTCTTCACCAACTACGACGGCGTGCTCAAGGTCGACGGCGAGGTCGGCAACAAGACGGCCTACGACCCGCGCTCCTACCTCAAGCTCGCCGAGCAGGGCATGGCGCAGCGCGTCGTCGAGGCCTGCGAGGCACTGC
>JAICKR010000068.1 GCA_025927835.1 Jatrophihabitans sp.
CAGCGAAAACACCCGTTCCTTGGCCCGGCTTTTCTCCTCGTCGCGCCGTGCCCCGCCGAACACCGCGCCGAACTGCTGCTCGCTGATGCCGCGCAGCAGCGTGGTGGTCTGCAGCCGGTTGCGCGCCGCGCCGGGGTAGTCCTCGTGCACCCGGCCGGCGTCGATGTCGTCCTGCACGTAGGCCACGACCAGGCGCAGCCCGTACGTGTCCACGGTGCGGTCGCGGAACGCGATGACCTCGTCGAAGTTCTGCCCGGTGTCGACGTGCATGACCGGGAACGGGACCGGCGCGGGCCAGAAGGCCTTCACCGCGAGGTGCAGCATGACCACGGAGTCCTTGCCGCCGGAGAACAGCATCGCCGGCTTCTCGATCGTGGCCGCGACCTCGCGGATGATGTGCACCGCCTCGGCCTCGAGCTTCTCGAGGTGGCTCAGTTCGTAGGCAACCGTCACGCCGAAACCTTCCTGCGCGGCGCGATGCCGCCGACTTCTTCTGTCACTGCTTCTGCTGTGGCCATCAATGCCTTGCCGCGCCGCGATATTTCGGCGCCCGTGAGTGAATCGCCCACATAGAGCGTGAGCACCATTTCCTGCCGTCCGTCACTGCCGTAGGTCGGTGCGGCGAGCAGGTGGGTCGGATGCTTGCCGCGCGCCGTCAACTCGGCGCCCAGATACACCCGTTCGCCGAGCGTGGACACCATTTCGCCGACAAGGCCGCGCACCTCGTCCGGTAAATCATAGGCGGCCACCCCGGCCATCAAGGTATGCAGGCGGGCCCCGACCTCGGTCAGGCCCTCGACGAGGTAGCCGCGCGCCCGGCACTCGGCGACGACCGTGCGCAGGTGTTCCTGGTCGAGTGCCACCGGCAGGGTGGGGCGCAGGCGCAGCCAGCGCTCGAACGCGTCCTCGCGGTCCCACAGCACATACATCAGCCCGACCGGGGGAGCGAACGGGTAGCGGCTGCCGGCCATCGCGCCCTCGGCCCGTCCGTCGCCGCGCACGCTGGTGAGGACCACGATCTGGTTGCCGACCACGGCGGACGCTGTGCACGGCGCCGCGTAGCGGCTGGCGAGGTCGGGGAGGTGGCGCTCGGCGGCCTGTGCCCCCGGTACCGCCTGGCGCGCGAGCCGCCCGGCCGAGACCAGCGCCGGCCCGACTCCGTACGTGCGGTGGTCCGGGTCGCAGTCGAGCCAGCCCGTCTCGGTGAGCGTCGTCACGATGCCCAGGCAGGTCGGCTTGCTGATGTCCAGCGTGCGGGAGAGCTCGGAGAGCCCGAACCGCTCGCCCGGGTGCGCCGCGACGTGGTCGAGCAGCGCGACCACGCGTTGCGTGGGCGGTGAACGGCGCGACGAGGACATTGACCCCAACCTAGAACACGTTCTACTGTCGGACCAGCACTCTACCGTGTCGGTTCACATATGTACCGCCCTGCTCGAGAAATGGACGAGGTGATCGTGCTCACCCAGCCCCTCGCGGACGCGCTCGTCGCCGCCGAGAAGATCATCCGCGATGCGCCGCACGTGCGCAGCGAGCAGGACGTCGTCGAAGGGCTCGATTACCTCGCGGGCAGCCTTCGCGCCGCCATCTCGTCGGCCTGGAGCTACGACCGCGACTTCCCGTACTTCATCAGGTCTGCGACGCCGTACACCAAGGTCGGCCTCGACAACCCGGACACGCTGTACTTCAGCGCGCGCATCCGCGAGGACGCCGAGTACGTAGTCACCGGCCGTCGTGGCGAGACCGCGGATCTCAGCTTCCAGATCCTGAACGGCGACTACACGCCGGCCGATGTGCCCGACAGCCTCAACGCCTTCGACGACCGGGACGTCGAGATCAACCCGGACGGGACCTTCGAGCTGCGCTTCGGTCCGCCGAAGCCCGACGCCGGGCCGAACTACTTCGCGCTCGGTTCACGCGCGTCGATGTTGCTCGTGCGCGAGGTGTGGAGCGACTGGACCGCGCGGCCGGGCACGATCGCGATCCAGCGCGTCGACGGCATCGGTACGGCGCCGCAGCCCGCGGACGAGGCGAAGCTGGCCAAGCGCTTCAACGCGGCGGCGAAGTCACTCGTCGGCCAGCTCAACACGTTCCTGCAATTCCCCGAGTGGTTCTACCTGAAGCTGCCGGTGAACACGATGACCGAGCCGCGGCTCACGCCGGGCGGGCTCGCGACGCAGTACTCGTCGGCCGGACACTACGAGCTCGCCGACGACGAGGCGCTGATCGTCACCGTCCCGGCCTCGGACGCGCCGTACCAGGGCTTCCAGCTCGGCAGCATGTGGTACATCTCGCTCGACTTCATCAACCACCAGACGTCGCTGACCGCGCACCAGGCGCACCGCGACCCGGACGGTCTGCTGCGCTTCGTCATCAGCGCGAAGGACCCCGGGCTCGCGAACTGGGTCGAGACCACCGGGCACGCGCGCGGCTACCTGCAGATCCGCTGGCAGCGCACCTCGCGTGAGTTCACCGCGGCCGACGGGCCGACCGTCGAGAAGGTGCCCTTCGCGTCGCTGCCCCAGGCGCTGCCGCACTACGAGCAGGCACGCGTGACCCCCGGCGAATGGCGCGCGCGAATCGCCGCGCGCCAACAGGCCGTAGCGAACAGGATGCTGGGATGAGCAACAACCTCCTCGAGGACAAGGTCGTCGTCATCACGGGCATCGGCCCCGGGCTGGGCCGCTCCATCGCGCTCCAGTGCGCGAAGGCCGGCGCCGACGTCGTACTCGCCGCGCGCACCGAGTCGCGGCTGGCCGAGGTGGCGGACGAGATCAAGCAGCTCGGCCGGCGCAGCCTGCAGGTCGGCACCGACATCAACGACGACGCGTCCGCGCAGAACCTCGTCGACGCGTCGCTGGCCGAGTTCGGCCGGGTCGACGCGCTGATCAACAACGCGTTCGCCACGCCCCCGCTCGGACCGCTGCAGACCGTCGACTTCGAGCAGACGCGGGCCGGCTTCGAGACGAACGTGCTCGGCAACCTGCGCATGACCCGGCTGTTCGTGCCGGCGCTCACCGAGTCGCAGGGCAACGTCGTCATGATCAATTCCTCGGTGCTGCGGCACTCGTCGATGCCCTACGGCGCGTACAAGATGGCGAAGTCGGCGCTGCTCGCGCTTGCGCAGATGCTCTCGACCGAGCTGGGCCCACAGGGCATCCGGGTGAACTCCGTGGCGCCGGGCTGGATCTGGGCCGACACGCTGCAGGGCTACTTCGCCTACCTCGGCAAGAAGCGCGGCGTCGACGCGCAGGTCATCTACGACGAGACCGCCGCCAACCTCGACCTGCGCCGGCTGCCCGACCCGGACGCCATCGCCGACGCGGTGGTGTTCATGGCCTCGGACCTCGCGCGCAACATCAGCGGGCACTGCCTCGACGTCAACTGCGGCGAGTACCACCACTGATGGCGCCGAGCGACGCTTGCGGAGCGAGTGCGTGACCGTGCGTGAGGATGTCGGCACCGTCGAGGATCTGGAGGCGTCGGCCACCAGGCTGACGACGCTCACCGACTTCGGCGGCGACGACTACCGCGAAGGGCTCGGCGTGCTGCTCGAGTCGTACGCACGCGACGAGGAACTCACCGAACTCGGCCGGCGCGTCAAACGCTCGGAGCTGCGCGGCGCGCTGGTGGCGCGGTTGATGAGCGAGCTCGGTTTCGCCCGGCACGACGTCGACGACAGCGCCATCACCCGGCCGATCTTCGTCACCGGCATCCCGCGCACCGGGACCACCGCGCTGCACCGGCTGCTCGCCGCCGACCCGAACCACCAGGGGCTCGAGCAGTGGTTGTGCGAGTTCCCGCAGCCGCGCCCGCCGCGCGAGACGTGGGGCGACAACCCGGTCTTCCAGCAGATCCAGGCCGGCTTCGCGAAGTTCTACGAGGCCAAGCCGGACTTCGCCGGCGTCCACTACATCAACGCCGACACGGTCGAGGAGTGCTGGCAGCTGCTGCGCCAGACAGCGATGTCCATCTCCTACGAGACGCTCGCACACCTGCCCACGTACTCCGCCTGGCTCGCGGCGCAGGACTGGACGCCGGCCTACCGCCGGCACCGGCGCAACCTCGCACTCATCGGCTCGAACGAGCCGCACAAGCGCTGGGTGCTCAAGAATCCGTCGCACCTGTTCGCGCTGGACGCGCTGCTGGCCGTCTACCCGGACGCGATCGTGCTGCAGACGCATCGCGAGATCCGTACGACGATCGCGTCGAGTTGCAGCCTGAGCGCGCTGGCCACCGAGGGTTACTCGACCAAGTACGTGGGCGCGACCATCGGCCGCGATCAGATCGAGATGCTCGGCCGCGGCGCGGAGCTGTTCATGGCCGCACGCGACCGGCACGACCCGGCGCACTTCTACGACGTGGCCTTCGACGACCTCGCGAACGATCCGGTCGGCACCGTCGAGGCGGTGTACCGGCACTTCGACCTGCCGTGGGACGAGACGGTGCGCGCCGCCGTCGTCGCCGAGGACGCGGCCGGCCGCTCGGGCCACCGCGCACCGTCACACCGCTACGCGCTGGCCGATTTCGGGCTGACCCCCGACGAGGTCGGCGAACGCTTCGCCGCCTATTCGGCCCGCTACCTCACCTGATGGGTAAGCCACGGATGTGGCAGAAGCCGAAAGCAGGCTCACCGTCACGCTCGCGCTCTGCGCGAACGTGGGGGTCGGCATCCTCAAGCTCGCCGCCGGGCTGATCACCGGCTCCGCAGCGCTGCTGTCCGAGGCCGCGCACTCGGCGGGCGACAGCACCACCGAGGTCCTGCTGCTCGTCGCGCAGCGCCGCTCCGCCCGCCCGGCGGATCGCTCGCACCCGTTCGGGTACGGCAAGGAGCGCTACTTCTGGTCATTGCTCGCCGCGGTGGCGATCTTCGTCTCCGGTGCCGGGTTCGCCTTCTATCAGGGGTTGCGCACGATCTTCGGCCCCGACGAGGCGAGCAGTCACCTGTGGATCAACTACCCCGTGCTCGCGCTGGCCGCGGTGCTCGAAGGGATCTCGCTGCGCCAGGCGGCCGGCCAGATGCAGAAGGAGCGCGCGCGTACCCGCAGCTCGCTGCGGGCCTACGTGGCCCGGCCGCGCGATCCCACGGTCAACAGCGTGCTGCTCGAGGACGCCGCGGCCATGGTCGGCATCTCGCTGGCCCTCGCCGGGGTCGGGCTGCACCAGCTCACCGGCTCCGCCGTGTGGGACGGTGCCGCGTCCCTCGCGATCGGCGCGCTGCTGCTGGGCGTGTCCGGCGTGCTGGCCCGCGCCTGCCAGGCGCTGCTCGTCGGGCGGCAGGCCGACCCGAGGTTGCTCACAGCTGTGGAGAAGTTCCTCGAGGACCGTGACGAGGTGCTCGATCTCGTCGACGTGCTGACGATGATGGTCGGCACCGACAGCGTGCTGCTGTGTGCGCGTGTCGACTTCATCGACGATCTCACCGCGTCCGACCTCGAGGAGGCGTGCGTGCGTCTCGACGAAGAGCTGCGCGAGCGGTTCGGCGAGCTCGGCGAGGTGTTCATCCAGCCGGCCTCTCGCGGCGACGCCGCCCTGCGCGAGCGGGTGGCGGCCCGCTACGGCCACGCCCTAGCCGACGAGCCGTAGCGCTGCGGCTACCCGGCGGGGCGGCCGCTGTGCTCGGCGTCCAGGAGTCGGCCGAAGCGGCGCAGCATCCGGCCGAACATGAGCCGCATCGGCACCCGGGTGAGCGGGACGACGAGCTTGCTCGCGCCGGACGGTTGCATCGCCATCACCCACTCGACGCTCGTGCCGCCCGGCGCGGGGTCGATCGTGTAGCGCTCGGCGAACGCGCGCACGCCGTTCATGGACGCCTCGTTGAAGCGGAAGCTCATCCGGCGGTGCGGGTCCCACGCGATGAACTCCTCGTACCCGGTCATGCCGCCGCGCATCGTCACGGTGCGGGTGGTCCCGACGCCGAACGGACGCTCGCTCGTCCACTCGACGTGCGTGATCACGGTTGCCCAGCGTGGCCACATGTCGGCGTCCTCCAACGCGGCCCAGATGCGCTCGGGCGATGCGTCGACGACCACCCGGTTGACGAGCCGGACCGGCGCGGTGTCGATCCACTCGTCGGCCACCTTGTCGCAGGCGTATCGGCGCATGGCCAGCTGTCTACCACGGTGTCGGCGGTCGCGCGCCCGGGCACGTACCGTGGCTGCGTGACGCTCGCACTCGACACGCATTTGCGCGAGCTCGTGCATGCCGGGGGAGTCGTCGTCCTCAGCGGGGCAGGGCTGTCGACCGAGTCCGGCATCCCCGACTACCGCGGCCCGTCGGGAGCGCTGCGCCGGCACGGCCCGATGACGTACCAAGCCTTCGTCGGCTCGCCGGCGTCCCGGCGCCGCTACTGGGCGCGCAGCTACCTCGGCTGGCAGCAGATCGCGAACGCGGCGCCGAACCGGGGCCATCACGGGGTGGCCGCGCTCCAGCAGCGCGGCCTGCTCGCCGGGATCATCACGCAGAACGTCGACGGGCTGCACCAGGCCGCCGGCGCCCGCGACGTCATCGAGCTGCACGGCGGGCTCGACCTCGTCGTGTGCCTGTCCTGCGGCATCCGCGACACGCGGCTGCGCCTGGACGAGCGGCTGCGCGCGGCCAACCTCGACTTCGTGGCGCACGTCGCCACGATCAACCCGGACGGCGACGCGGAGCTCTCCGATGAGCAACTGGACGGGTTCGTCCCGGTCGGCTGCGGCTACTGCTCGTCCGACCTGCTCAAGCCCGACGTGGTGTTCTTCGGCGAGAACGTGCCGCGCGGCCGGGTCGACGCGTGCTATGCGCTGGTCGAGTCCGCCGCGACGCTGCTCGTGCTCGGCTCATCGCTCACCGTGATGTCCGGCTTCCGCTTCGTGCGCCGGGCGCGGGCGCTCGGCATCCGGGTCGCGATCGTCAACCAGGGCGAGACCCGCGGCGACGAACTCGCCGACGTCAAGGTCGATGCGCCGCTCGGCGAGACGCTCAGCGCGCTGGTGGCCTGACCTTTGTCGAGTGGCCACTTGCGCGTTGAGTGGCTGACCACGGGCAGCCAGTAAATCCGTAGGCGGCCACTCAACGAGCGGCGACGTCCGAGAACGGCGTCGACGGATCGGCGAGCTTGTCCGCGTCGATGCGGGTGCGGTCGGCGATCAGCGGCTTGATCTCGTCGACGACGTCCCACACGTTGACGTTCATCGCCGCGAGGATGCGGTCTTCGGTATCGAGCCAGAACGCGACGAACTCGCGGCCGGGCAGGTCGCCACGGACGAGAACCCGCGCGTAGGAGCCCGCAGCCGCGTGCCCGATGTACTCCATGCCGAGCTCGTACTGGTCGCTGAAGAAGTAGGGCAGCTCGCGGTAGCCCGAGTCGTCGCCGGTGAGCGCGGCGGCCACCGCCGCGGGCTGGTTGAGCGCGGTCGCCCAGTGCTCGACCCGCACCCGCTGCCCGAGCACGGGGTGGTCGTGGTTGGCGATGTCGCCCACCGCGAAGATCGAAGGATTGCTGGTGCGCAGCGACGCGTCGACGAGCACGCCGTTGTCGGTGGCGAGCTCGGCCGAGGCCGCGAGTTCGATGCGCGGACGCACGCCGACACCCAGCACGACCGCGTCGGCACCGATCGTGGTGCCGCCGTCGAGTTGCACGCCATCCGCGGTGATGGACGCGATCGAGGCGCCGAGGCGCAGGTCGACGCCGTGCTCGCGGTGCAGGTCGGCGAACACCGTGCCCATCTCGCGGCCGAGCACACCGAGCAGCGGCAGCTCGGCGGACTCGAGGATCGTCACCTCGGTGCCCTTGTCACGTGCCGCCGCCGCGACCTCGAGCCCGATCCAGCCCGCACCGACGATGACGAGGCGTTTGCCCTCGCCGAAGGTAGCGCGGATCGCGTCCGAGTCCTCGCGGGTACGCAGGGTGAGCGCGGTGTCGGCGCCCGGGATCGGCAGCCGGCGCGGTTCCGAACCGGTCGCGAGCACGAGCGTGCCGTAGTCGACGCGGCTGCCGTCGGCGAGCTCGAGCTGCGACGTCTTGGGTCGCACCGCGACCACTTCGACACCGGTGCGCAGGTCGACCGAGTTCTGCTCGTACCACTCGGCCGGGTGCACGATCGCGTCCTCGAACGCGTCCTTGCCTGCGAGGTAGCCCTTCGACAGCGGCGGGCGCTCGTAGGGCAGCTGCTTCTCCGCGCCGAACAGCGTCACCGCGCCGTCGTAGCCCTGCGCGCGCAGGGCTTCAGCCGTCTTGGCGCCGGCCAGACCGCCGCCAACGATCACTACGTTCGATGGGCTCTGCGTCACGTCAGCCTCCACTCGGTGTGCGGTCACGCACCGGACCGGGCCAGGGCGAAGAACTCCTGCCGTGAGCGGGGATCGTCCCGGACGGTGCCGAGGAGCGTCGATGTCACCGTAACCGAGCCGGCCGCGCGGATCCCGCGCACGGTCATGCAGGAGTGCTCGGCCTCGATGACGACGCCGACCCCGGCAGGTTGCAGGTTGTCGTGCAGCCAGCCGGCGACCTGCTTGGTCAACCGCTCCTGCACCTGCGGACGGGCTGCGAAGTGCCCGACGACGCGGGCCAACTTGGACAGTCCGATGATCCGTTCGCGCGGGAGATACCCGACGTGCGCGACGCCGGTGAAGGGCAGCAGGTGGTGCTCGCACACCGAGCGCATCGGGATGGAGCGGGCGAGCACGAGCTCGTCGTAGCCCTCGTCGTTGGGGAACGTCGTCAGGTCGAACTCCGGCGAGGTGAACAGCTCGGCGTACGCGCGCACCATCCGGCCGGGCGTGCCGCGCAGGCTTTCGCTGTCGGTGGCGATGCCGAGCGCGTGCAGGAGGGCGGCGGCCGCCTGCTCGGCCGCGTCGAGGTCGACGTCGAGCACCGGCGGGGCGACCCGGAGGGTCCGGCGCGGCTCTTCCGTGTCGGTTCGGGCAAGGGACGTCATCGCACAACCTCCAGCGTCGATTTCGCCAGTCTAGCTTTGCTTTATTGTTCAACCACGTCAAGAACTAATGGCTGTGTATTGAATCGACAGCAATTTTTGGTCTAATTGAGGCGTGGACCGTGCCTCGATCGCTGCGCTCGCCGCGCTGGACGAGGATCTGCGCCGGGAGCTGTTCGAGTACGTGCGTGGTGCGGGCGAGCCCGTTACCCGCGAGGCGGCGGGCGCCGCAGTGGGCATCTCGCGCAAGCTGGCCGCGTTCCATCTCGACAAGCTGGTCGACCTGGGCCTGCTGCAGAGCGGCTTCGCCTCCGGCGGGACGCGTCGCGTCGGCCGCGCACCGCGCACCTACGAGCCGGCCGCCATCGACGTGTGCGTGCGCATCCCGGCCCGCAGCCCGGAGCTGCTCGCGGAGATCCTGCTCGAGGCCGTCACCGACGAGTCCTCCGGCGAGCGCGCCCGCCGGTCGGCGCACCGTCTGGCCCGGGCGCGCGGCAAGGCCTTGGGTGCGCGGGCACGGGCGTCCGTGCGCGGTGGCCGGCTCGGTGCCGAGCGCGCCCTGACGTTGTCCGAGGGGCTGCTGGCCGAAGCCGGCTTCGAGCCCTTCCGCGCCGGGACGGGGCTGCGCATGCGCAACTGCCCGTTCCACCCGCTCGCCGCGCAGTCGCCGCAGTTCGTGTGCGGCCTGAACCGCGAGTACGTCGCAGGCCTGGTCGAGGGTCTCGACGCCGCCGACCGGGTGGTGGCCGAGCTCGCGCCGCGTCCGGGCGAGTGCTGCGTGGAGCTACGTCCCGCCTGATCCGATGGCCCGGCCAGCGGACCCGAAATGGCCGGGTAAGCGGTGGCTCCGGCCTCCTACGCTGGGCCCATGCTCGTCGCGATTGCGAGTTTCTGCCCGGCCGCGGTGCTGATCATCCTGCTGCCCGGGCCGGACACGCTCGTCACCGTGCGCAACATCGTGCGCGGCGGGCGCTCGTCGGGTATCGCGACCGCGGCCGGGATCATGCTCGGACTCACCATGTGGATCGCCGCAGCGGCGCTGGGCCTGGCCGCCGTACTGCGGGCGAGCGAGGTCGCCTACGACGTGCTGCGCATCGCCGGGGCCTGCTATCTCGTGTGGCTCGGCGTGCAGTCGCTGCGCTCCCTGCGCCGCGGCGGCCCGGTCGAGCTCGAGACGCGGCGCGGCCTGGTCGGCACCGGCTTTCGCGCCGGGCTGACCACCAATCTGCTCAACCCCAAGGTCGGCGTGTTCTTCGTGACGTTCCTGCCCGGCTTCGTGCCGGACGGCTACCCCGTCGGCGTGACCTGCCTGGTCTTCGGCGCGGTGTTCCTTGCGCTGTCGATCGGCTACTACGTGGTGCTGCTCGCGCTCGCCGGCCGGGTGACCGAGTGGATGGCGCGACCCGCGGTGCGCCGGCGGATGGACGCGGTCACCGGGACGGTGCTGCTCGCATTCGGAGTGCGACTCGCCGTCGAATCCTGACCTGTTCGCTGGCGCGCTCGCTGGCGTAACAGGGGCCTCATACGCAACAATGGCCTCGACATACCTCCCGTGAGGGACGGCCCGCTGGGGAAGGCGTCGCCGTCGAGACAGGGAGGTGTGCGATGTCGAGTACCCGCACCGAGGGTGGGCGCAGCGTGCTCAGCACCCGCGGCGTCGTCTACATGCACTGCTGCCCGGCCGCCATCGCGCCGCACGTCGAATGGGCGCTCGCCGGCGTGCTCGGGCAGCCGGTACGGCTGCAGTGGACGAACCAGCCCGTCACGCCGCAGCATCTGCGCGCCGACGCGACCTGGCTCGGCCCGGTCGGCACCGCCGCGCGCCTGGCCGCCTCCCTGCGTGCCTGGCCGATGCTCGTCTTCGAGGTCACCGAGGACGGCACCACCGCGAGCGACGGTGAGCGGCTCGCCTACGTCCCGGGCCGCGGGTTCCACCGCAGCATGACCGCCGCCAACGGCGACGTCGTCGTCGGCGAGGAGCGGCTGCGCGGTCTGCTCACACGCGCCACCGGCGCAGACGACTTCCGGCACGGCCTGGCCGATCTGCTCGGCAGCGCGTGGGACGCCGAACTCGAGCCGTACCGCGAGGGTGGCGCCGGCTCGCCGGTCACGCTGCTCCCGCAGGTCGTCTGACGTAGAACGGGCGGTTTGCACCGCGCGCATAGGCTGCTTCCGTGCAGCCAACCCCCGCGCCGCGCACTGCCATCCTGACCGTCGACGACGACCCCAGCGTGTCGCGCGCCGTCGCGCGTGACCTGCGCCGCAAGTACGGAGACCGGCACCGCATCGTGCGCGCCGAGTCCGGCGAGCAGGCCCTGGACGCGCTGCGCGAGATGAAGTTGCGCGGCGAGGAGGTCGCGGTGCTGCTCGCCGACTACCGCATGCCGCGGATGAGCGGGCTGGAGTTCCTCGAGTCCGCGATGGACATCTACCCGGTCGCGCGCCGCGTGCTGCTCACCGCCTACGCAGACACCAGCGCCGCGATCGACGCGATCAACGTCGTCGACCTCGACTACTACCTGCTCAAGCCCTGGGACCCGCCCGAGGAGAAGCTCTACCCGGTCATCGACGCCCAGCTGGAGGGGTGGGCGTGCACCGAGCACCGTCCGGTCGTCGAGACGAAGGTCGTGGGGCACCGATGGTCGGCACGCTCGGCGGAGGTTCGCGAGTTCCTCGCGCGCAACCAGGTGCCCTACCGCTGGTACTCGTCCGAATCGCCCGAGGGCGTCCGGCTGCTCGGCGCGGCGAGCGCCGACGGGCAGGAGCTGCCGCTCGTCGTCACGCCGGACGGCACCACGCTCATCGCACCCGGCGACGGCGAGCTCGCCGAGCGCGTCGGGCTCGCGACGCGCCCCGCGCAGGATTTCTACGACGTCGTGGTGGTCGGCGGCGGCCCGGCCGGGCTGGGCGCGGCCGTGTACGGCGCCTCCGAGGGGCTGCGCACCGTGCTCATCGAGCGGACCGCGACGGGCGGCCAGGCCGGGCAGAGCTCGCGCATCGAGAACTACCTCGGCTTCCCGGACGGCGTGTCCGGCGCGCAGCTCACCGACCGGGCCCGCCGGCAGGCGGTGAAGTTCGGCGCCGAACTCGTCACGACCCGCGACGCCGTGTCGCTCGAGGTCAACGGCTCAGCCCGCACGGTGCGCTTCGCCGACGGCGCCTCCATCGACGCGCACACCGTGATCCTCGCGATGGGCGTGTCCTACCGGCAGCTCGCCGCGACCGGCTGCGACCGGCTGACCAGCCGCGGCGTGTACTACGGCTCGGCGCTCACCCAGGCGGCCGCCTGCAAGGGCAAGGATGTCTACATCGTCGGCGGCGCGAACTCGGCGGGACAGGCCGCGGCCTACCTGGCCAAGGAGGCCGGCACCGTCACGCTGCTCGTCCGCGGCGGCTCGCTGGAGCAGTCGATGTCGCACTACCTGGTCGAGCAGCTGCGCGAGATCAAGAACGTCTCGTGCCGTACGTGCACCGAGGTCGTCGAGGTGCACGGCGAGGACCACCTCGAAGGGCTCACGCTGCGCAACACCAGCACCGGCGAGACCGAGACCGTCGAGGCAGGGCACCTGTTCGTGTTCATCGGCGCGGCACCGCGCACCGACTGGCTCGACGGCGTCCTGCTGCGTGACGAGCGCGGCTTCGTGATCGCCGGGCCCGACCTGGTGGTCGACGGCGCGACCCCGGCGGGATGGATCCTCGACCGTGCGCCGTTCCACCTGGAGACGAGCGTGCCGGGCGTCTTCGCCGCCGGCGACGTCCGGGCCGAATCGGCCAAGCGGGTCGCCTCCGCCGTGGGCGAGGGAGCCATGGCGGTCATGCTCGTGCACCGCTACCTCGAGGGGTTGGAATGAGCAGCCAGCTGGCGTGCAATCCGGACGAGCTCCGCACCCTGTTCCTGTTCGAGAAACTCACCGACGAGCAGCTGGCGTGGCTGTGCGAGCGCGGCCACATCGAGCTGCACGAGCCCGGCTACGTGATCCGCGAGGGTGACCCGGCCACCTGCCTCTACGTGCTGATGGACGGCACGATCGCGCTGAGCCGGCTCGTGGGCGGCGACGAGGTCGAGACGACCCGTACCGACCAGCGCGGCGTCTACGCCGGCGCATGGGCAGCCTTCCTCGAGGGTGCGGCGAACCGGGCTTACAACGCGTCGGTGCGAGCCGTGACGCAGGTGCGGCTGTTCACGCTCGCTGCCGACGACTTCACCGAGCTGATGCGGCTGTGGTTCCCGATGGCGCTGCACCTGCTCGAGGGCATCTTCTACGGCACGCAGCGCACCCAGCGCGCGGTCGGTGACCGCGAGCGGCTGCTCGCCCTCGGCTCGCTCTCGGCCGGGCTCACGCACGAGCTCAACAACCCCGCGGCCGCTGCCGTGCGGGCGACGTCGGATCTCAGGTCGCGTGTCGCCGGGATGCGGCAGAAACTGGCGAAGATCGCCGGTGGGGCGTGGGACCGCACCCAGCTGGAGACCCTCATCGGTATCCAGGAGCGTGCGGCGGAGCAGGTGACGAAGGCTCCGGAGCTGAGCCCGCTCGAAGCATCCGACCGCGAGGACGAGATGTCTGACTGGCTTGCCGACCACGGCATCACCTACGGCGCGGTCCGGATGGCGCCGACCTTCGTCCAGGCCGGGCTCGACGTCGCCTGGCTCGACCAGGTCTATGAACTGGTGGGCGACGACATGTTCGAGGGCGCGGTCGGCTGGCTGAACTACACGCTCGAGACCGAGCTGCTGATGAACGAGATCGAGGACTCCACCAACCGCATCTCGACGCTCGTCACCGCGGCCAAGCAGTACTCGCAGATGGACCGCGCGCCGCACCAGGTGCTCGACGTGCACGAACTGCTCGACAGCACGTTGGTCATGCTCAGCCGCAAGATCGGCGACGTGCGGGTCGTCAAGGAGTACGACCGCACGCTGCCGCAGATCCCCGTCTACGGCGCCGAGCTCAACCAGGTGTGGACGAACATCATCGACAACGCACTGCAGGCGATGGACGGCTCCGGCACGCTGACGCTGCGGACGAGCCGCGCCGACGACAAGGTGCTGGTCGAGGTCGCCGACACCGGCCCCGGTATCCCGGCCGAGGTCGTAGGGCGCATCTTCGAGCCGTTCTTCACCACCAAGCCGGTCGGCCAGGGCACCGGCCTCGGTCTGGACATCTCGTGGCGCATCGTCGTCAACAAGCACCACGGCGACCTGTCGGTCGAGTCCGAACCGGGCAACACGAGGTTCCGGGTCAGCCTGCCGCTGCACGACGAGGAGCGCGCCACATGAGCGCGGTCGAGCCGTCCGTCACGCCGAGCGGCACCGGCTGCGTCGAATGCGATGCGGCCGGCGGCTGGTGGGTGCACCTGCGCCGCTGCGCGCAGTGCGGCCACGTCGGCTGTTGCGACTCGTCACCCGAGCAGCACGCGAGCCGGCACGCCGCGACGAGCGGGCACCCGATCGTGCAGAGCTTCGAGCCGGGGGAGAACTGGTTCTGGGACTACGAGCGCAAGGACTACTACGACGGCCCGCAGCTCGCCGACCCGCAGAGCCGCCCGGTCGAGCAGTCGGTGCCCGGCCCGCAAGACCGCGTCCCGAGCGACTGGCGCACCAAGATCCATTAACCGCCTACGGCAGGTTATCAGAGCGGGATATTTCCGTGGGCGCCTCTGCCTGCGGGGGCGGCGGCCAGTGCCTCGGCGATCGCGGCCCGCGTGGCGGACGGGTCGAGCAGCTCGTCGACGACGCCGAGTTCCAGCGCGCGGCCCACGCCGCCGGCGATCCTCTCGTGCTCCTCGGCGAGCTTCGCGTGCAGCGCCTCGCGCTCGCCGGGCGGCGCCGCGGCCAGCTTCTTGCGGTGCAGGATGCCGACCGCGGCCGACGCACCCATGACGGCGACCTCGGCGCCGGGCCACGCGAAGACCCGCGTCGCACCGAGCGCACGCGAGTTCATCGCGATGTAGGCACCGCCGTAGGTCTTGCGCGTCACCAGCGTCACGCGCGGTACGACCGACTCGCCGAAGGCGTGCAGCAGCTTGGCGCCGCGGCGCACGATGCCGTCCCACTCCTGACCGACGCCGGGCAGGTAGCCGGGCACGTCGACGAGCACGACGAGCGGCACGCCGAACGCGTCGCACATGCGCACGAACCGTGCGGCCTTCTCCGCGGACGGGGAGTCGAGGCAGCCGCCGAGGCGCAGCGGGTTGTTCGCGATGACGCCCACCGTGCGTCCGGTGAGCCGGCCGAAGCCGGTGACGATGTTGGGCGCCCACTTCGTGTGCAGCTCGACGAAATCGCCCGGGTCGAGGATCGCGTTGACGACCGGGTGCACGTCGTAGGCCCGCTTCGGGTTCTCCGGCAACAGCGAGCTGACGTCGAACGGCGCGCCGACCTGAGCCACGTCGAAAGCACCCTGGCGCGCGAGCAGCGAGGTGAGCGAGCGCGCGGACGCGATGGCCGCGGCGTCGTCGGCGGTGACGATGTGCACGACACCGCTGCGCCGGCCGTGGGTGTCCGGGCCGCCGAGCGACTCCATGTCGACGTTCTCTCCGGTGACCGAACGCACGACGTCCGGCCCGGTAACGAAGACGCGTCCGCCTGCCGACATGATCACGATGTCGGTGAGCGCCGGGCCGTAGGCCGCGCCGCCGGCCGCCGGGCCGAGCACGACGGAGATCTGCGGCACCCGTCCGGAAGCGCGGATCATCGCCTGGAACACGAGCCCGACCGCGTGCAGTGCCTCGACACCCTCGGCAAGACGCGCGCCGCCGGAGTGCCACAGGCCGATGACCGGCACCCGCTCGCGTACCGCGAGGTCGATCGCGTCGACGATGTGCAGGCAGCCGGCGTAGCCCATCGCGCCGCCCATGATTGTGGCGTCGGAGCAGAACGAGGTCGCCGAAGCGCCGCTGATGCGGCCGCGGGCGATGACCACGCCGCTGTCGTCACGCGGTGCGAGCAGCTCCATGGAGCCTGGGTCGAACAGTTTCTCGAGCCGCGCGACGGGGTCACGCGGGTCGAGCTCCGCAACCGGCGGCGAAGCAAGTGCGGTCATGAGCTACGCCTTTCGGAACAGCACGGCGACGTTGTGGCCGCCGAACCCGAACGAGTCGTTGAGGGCCGCCGGGACGGGCATCTCGCGGGCCTTGTCGGGGATGTCGACCCGTACGTCGTCGTCCGGGTCGTCGAGGTTGATCGTCGGCGGCACGACGTCGTGGTGGACGGCGAGCACGGTCGCGATCGACTCGATGGCGCCGGCCGCGCCGAGCAGGTGGCCGGTCATCGACTTGGTCGCCGAGACGACGGTCTGTTCGCCGAGCAGGTCGGCGATCCACTTGGCCTCCGCGCCGTCGCCGGCGGGGGTGGACGTGGCGTGCGCGTTGACGTGCACGACCTCGGTGGCGTCGACGCCGGCGCGGCGCAGCGCCGACGCGGCGGCCCGCCGCTGCCCGTTGCCCTCGGGGTCAGGCGCGACGATGTCGTAGGAGTCGGACGTGATGCCGGCCCCGCCGAGCACCGCGTACGGCGTGCGGCCGCGCGCGGCGGCCGACGATGCGCGCTCGAGCACGAGCACGCCGGCACCCTCACCGAGCACGAAGCCG
>JAICKR010000004.1 GCA_025927835.1 Jatrophihabitans sp.
CGGTGCGCCGGTAGCCGGCCTCGACGTCGCCGGTGAAGTCGCCGATCCGGGTGAGCGGCGGTTGCAGCAGCACGAGCACCAGCCCGTCGTCGCACGGGAACGCGGTGCCGAGCTCGGCGCCGTCGCGCCACTGCCCGGCGACCTCGCGCTGCGCATCCACGGCGTCGCGCCAGTAGGCGTAGTAGCACGCCCGTCCGCTGGCACGCCTGCGATAGGGCGTCGCGGCGCCGACGTGTCTGGCGATCGTGCTGCGCCGGCCGTCGGCGCCGACGACGAGGCCGGCGCGCAGCTCGTGCGGGCCGGAAGAGTCGCGATAGCGCACCCCGGTCGCGCGTCCGTCGTGCTGGACGACCTCGGTGACGCTGGCGTGCTCGCGCACGTCCGCACCGGCGTCGCGCGCGGTGTCGACGAGTGCGGCGTCGAGTCCGGCGCGTCGCACGCACATCGCGTGCGCGATGCCGTCGACCGGGGTGTAGTCCGCGCGCACCTCGATACCGCCTCCGGACGCGTACGCGATGGGCAGCGGCGGGGCCCCGAGTTCGGTCACCGCGTCGAGCGCGCCGAGTTCCTGCAGCTCGGCCAGCCCGGCCGGCCAGAGCAGGTGGGTGGACAGCGTGTCGGACGGGAACCGGGCCCTGTCGAGGACGACGACGTGCCGCCCGCGCGACGCCAGCGCGATGGCGGTGGCCGAGCCGGCACAGCGCGCGCCGACCACGACGACGTCGGCGTCCTCGCGCGTCACGGCGTCACGGCACCAGGTCGAGCGCGTTCTTCAGGTGCGCCCGGTACAGGACCCGGTCGACGTTCTTGAGCAGCTCGAACTCCGGCGGCCGGTACAGCTTGTACATCGTGGCCGGCGTCGCGTTCGACCCGGACTCGTCGAGCAGCGCGTTGACCGCGGCGCGTCCCGACTCGTTCGCGCCCTCCATCGTGGCGAGGTCGATGTTCGTCTGCACGTAGTCGCCGGACAGGAAGAGGTTCGGGATCGCGGTGCGCGCGGTGGGCCGGTTCGTCCACGAGCCGGCGGTGTTCACGAGCAGCGGCGTCGCGTTGGTGTTGCGCCGCAGCGCGGGGTGCCACTGCACGCCGGGGTCCATGAAGGAGGAGTGCAGGATGCCGTCGGGCAACTGCTTGCGTGCGGTGTCGTGCATCTTGATCTGCGTCCACACCTCCTCGGCTATCTCGGCCGGGGTGCAGCGCTTGGCCGGTTTGCCGTACAGGACGCCCGGCTCGTCCCAGTTGGAGATGTCGACCGACAGGCAGTCGACGACGCTCCCGTCGCCGTAGTCGCGGTTGAACACGCGGTGGTTCCAGAACTGCGCCTGGGTGAGCGCGGTGAGCGCCCACGGCGCGTCGATGAAGTCGATGTGCCCCTTGACGATGTTCACCGGCTGCTTCAGGAAGAACTGCACGCCGACCATCCAGTCGGTGACGAGCGCGTCCATGTGCTCGAGGCTCGGGTCGGCGGCGAGTATCGGCGCGTTCCACAGTTTGCGTGCACGCTCGACGGGCATCGCGCTGATGATCCAGTCGTAGCCGTCGGCGGTGTAGGCGTGGCCCTTCGGATCGCGGATGCGTACCTCGCTGACCCGGCCGCCCGACATGGCGAGGCCGGTCACCTTGTGCCCGAGCCGGAAGACGACGCCGCGGCTACGCAGGTAGGCGACCCAGGGGTCGATCCACGCTTCGTTGGTGGGTGCGTTGAGGACGCGGTCGAGCGGGCCGTCGTTGCCGCGCCCCATGATATTCATGAGGAACGCCTCGCCCATGTTGCCGATCGTGCGGGTCGACGCGACTGTCGCCTTGGCCGCGACGACGTCGCTGGTGAGGCCCTTGGCGAGGACGGTCTGGTACTCCTTCGAATGCCGGTCGGCCTTGACGTAGTCCCACCAACTGATGTGCTCCCACTCGCCGAAGCGGCGTTCGTCGCAGCTGGTGAGGAAGACCAGCAGCTTCTCGACGAAGTACGCGAGCTCGTTCGGCATCACAGACTTGCGGCCGAGGTTGTCGAGCAGGTAGCGGCGCAGGTAGTCGACGGTGAGCAGCTCGGTCGGGTCCGGGCCGAGGCCGAACGGGCCGCCGTCGGGACGGCCGTTGGCGCGCAGGAACTTGCCGCCCTGCGCGGCCATCAGGTTGTCGTGCACGCCGTTCGTGTTCCCGGCGAACGGGATGCGGCGCATCGTGTCGGGCACGTGGTGATAGAAGCCGGGGAAGAAGCGGAAGCCGTGCTCGCCGGGCAGGTTCTTGCGGCCGCCGCGCGCGGTGTGCGCGACCGGGATGCTGCGCGCCTTGCCGCCGAGCGCGGTCGGTTCGTAGACGGTGACCTTGAAGCCGCGTTCGGCGAGTTCGTGCGCGGCGGCGAGCCCGGCCATGCCGCCGCCGAGCACGGCGACCCGTTTGCCGGCGTAGGTGGCGGCGCCGGCCGGACGCGCGCCCAGCTCGCCGAAGGCGGCAGCGGCGAGCCCACCCGCGACGGTCAGCCCGCTGTTCCGGACGAAGGTGCGGCGGCTCATCGTCATGGCTCGGAGCTAACCAACGCGGCTGTTGGTTGTCAATCAGCGACCGCTTCTGTTCAGGGGCTTCGGTCTGGCTGATAACCTGCCGTGGTGTCGGAAGCGGCGGTCGACGAGGGTGTGCGTCGGCGGATCCGCGCGCCGGAGCGCCGCGCCCGCATCGTGACTGCCGCGCTCGAGGCGTTCGGCGCCATGGGCTACGACGGCACCGGGCTGGAGCGCATCGCAGAGACCGCCGGCGTCACCCGCGCCGTGTTGTACGACCACTTCGCGTCGAAGAAGGCGCTCTATCTGGACGTGCTCACCGGGCAGAGCGGCGTCTTCCTCGGCCACGTCGGCGCGTCGATCACCGGCGAGGGCACGCCGGAGCAGCGCATGCGCTCGACGATGGACGCTGTGTTCAGTTACGCCGAGCGGTACCCCCACGCCTGGCGGCTGCTCTTCGGGCCGGTGCGCTGCGCCGAGCCGGAGATCGTCGCCGCGCACGACACGATCCACGCGGTGCGGGTCGAGGCGGTCGCCGGCCTGCTCGCCGAGGACGCGCGCGGCATCGGCATGGACCCGGACAGCACGCAGATGCGCATCATGGTCGAGATGTTGATCGCGTCCATCCGCGGTGGCGTCGACTGGTGGCAGACGCACCGCGCGACGTCACGCGCCGAGTTGCTCGACGCCGGCATGGAGCTGCTCTGGCGCGGTCTCGGCCGCGCGTCCTGAATGCCTCGCCGCGCGGCGACGACCTACATCGGGCGGATCTTCGACAGGCTCGGCATCCGCGGCCGCACCGAGGTTCGCCGCGGCGGGGCCAGCCGCGCCTCGATGACGCCGACCTGGATCGGGTCGACCCAGTAGTCGCTGTGCTTGAGCCGCACGTTGCGCCGGCGCGCGGGATCGGCCAGCCAGTAGTCGTTGATCGCCCACTGCACCGCCTCTGCATCGGGCTCGGCGAGTTCTTGCGCGAGCGGCGTCGCGATCGGATCGCTGGAGCGCCAGAAGTTGTCCCAGCTAGCGACCGCGGTCGCGACCGAGCCGAAGAACTCGTGATGGAAGTGCAGCGGGAAGAAGGTGGCGTAGAGCGACGACAGCGGCGTGCCGCAGGTGACCAAATGGATCTGGGAGGTGTCGGTGGTCGTCGCCCACCACAACGGGTGGCGCTTCGTCTGCTCTGACGTCCCGTCCGGGTCGTCCGCACGCAGGCGTTCGAGTCGCTTCAGCTCCTGGACGTAGGCGGCGCAGATCACCGACCCCTGGCTGTGGCCGACGAGCGCGACCTCGGCCCCGGCCCACTGGGACTCGAGCAGGTAGTGCAGCCCGGCGACGACGCCGCGCCGGTACGACGTGCCCGACAACGGATGCGCCGTGACATCCCAGAACGCCGCAAGGTCGGCCACGAAGGTCACCTTGCGGTGCAGCGACCGGAGGCTGCCGACAGCGATCAGAATGATGAGCACGACGAGCGCCTCGACGAGGAGGGACCCGGTCACCGCACGCACCCGCGGGGTGATCGGCAGGTCGACGAGCACCCCGACCAATGCGGCGACGCCGATGATGACGGCGGACAGCACGATCGTCGGCACGATGGTCTCGGCGAGCGTGGCCGTCGTACGCGCGGCGAGCGACTCGAACGCGTCGACCTCGCCCGGGATGATGCCGCCCGCGTCGGGCTGGTCGAGCGACGCGACGCGGCTGTAGTAGCGCGGGCCGCGCGGGTGGAACAGCAACACGAGTCCGAACGCGACGACGACGGCGAGCAGGATGCCGAGCGTCACCACGCCGACCATGTCGAGCGGGTAGTTCGCGTTGCCGTTCGGGTTCTGCGCCGATACGAGGCCCGCCACGAACCCCGGCCGGATGACGAGCGAGGGCGCGTCCACCCCGGTGGTGAGGTGGACGCCGCCGTGCCGCAGCACCGACGCGACCCAGTGTGTCGCCCACCCGAGACAGACGTTCACGATCGAGCCGACGAGGCACAGCAGGATCGGCGCCAGCGCGATGAGCAGCGCCGCGCCGGCCAGCGCCGGCGGCAGCGCATGCCGCTCCTCCGTCGACGTCGGCCGCGCCTGGTCGAGATCGGCCCGGCGCGCCTCTCGCGCCATCTGGGCCCGGCAGAAGAGCAGGCCCACCGCGCACAGGGCGCACAGCGCCATCGCGGCGACCGACACCGCGACCATCGCGTCCAACCGGTCCAGCCCGGGTGCGTCCGGGGCCTGGCTGGCCGGCACGATCGCGCGCAGGTGCAGCCACGGCGCGTACTGCGCCGGCCGGCCGAAGATGATGTACGAACCGAACGCCGCGACCACGGCGACGTGCGCGCCGACATAGGTCCAGTTCGTGCAGTTGTCCGCGCGGGTGAGCCTGCGCAAGACCACCCCGAGCGGCAGCACGCCGGCGGCCACGGCGCACGCGATCTGGTGCGCGTGCACGCCGAGCGCTACGTCGAACCACAGGACGCCTTCGGCCAGCGCCATGAGCCATGCCGTGGCCAGCGCGGTGACAGCCAGGCCGGAGACCCAGACGCTGACCTTCAGCCACAGCCGCGCACGCTCGGCCCACGTGGTCGTCTCGCTCGGGCCCATGTACGCCGCCACGTTCACGAGGGTGAACGGCAGGGCGAGGTACCAGAGCAGCTTGGCGTTCTTGCGCGAGGTCTTCGACCAGTTCACCAGCCGGATCGGGTGCGCCGGAATGGTCGGCGGTTCCGCGATCTCGAGGCTGTCCTTGCGCCCGCGCCACGTCTCGGTGACGACCGGCGGCAGTCTCTGCACGGCCGCGACCGGATGGCCGAGACCGCTCCAGTCGTCGTGATAGCCGATGCCGTGGACGCGAACCTCGGCCCGTTCGTCGATCGGACCGGCGCCACCGTCGGGCGGAAGCTCGCTCACCTGGATCCCCCGTCGCCTACTGACTGTGGCTGCAGATGATCGTCCGGTGCGCGCGCCAGGACAAGGCTTGCGCTACACCGTGGTGCGGACCATGTCGTCCGGTGACCACACCGCCTTCATGTCCTTGACCTTGCCGTCCTCGGCGAACGTCATGATGTCGACCGGGTTCAGCTGGATCGTGAACTCCGGGAAGTATGTCGTGATGTTGAACTCGAACACGGCGACGTTGCCTGCTGCCTTGAACGAGACGAGCTCGGTGGCACGCTTGATCGGCTCGATCACCTTGTAGAACTCGAGAACGGCATCGCGCCCGACGTGCGGCGGCGTCCCGACCGGGTCCTCGACCGTCGCGTCCGCGGCGTACAACGCAGTGATCTCCTCCGCCGTGCCGCTCCCGACCAGGGCCAGGTACGACTCGACGACAGCGCGCATCTCGGCACCCGACGGCACGCGACCTCCCCGACTAGAACAGGTTCTCGTCGGCAAGCTACCTCACCGGGGCGCGGCGGACGACTCAGCCGAGGCCGGCCAGCGCCACGGCCGCAGCGGCGACACAACAGAGGCTGGTGGCCAGCATCCAGCCCGGGTTCGGCGCGGTGGGCGTGGCGCGGGCGTTGGCCTGCCGGGCGTGCGCGCACACGTACATGAACGCGGCGGTGGCGAGCGCCATGCCGCTCGCCGTGATCGTCACGGGGTTGTCGCGGGCGAGAGGCTGCGGGGCTGTGCGGGCCGGCCGTCGACCATCATCCCGCCAGTGAGATGACGAAGACGGCTACGCCGACCGCCGTCAGCACCACGCCGACGACCGGCAGCAGCAGCGAGCGGCCCATCGGCTGACGCAGCCGCATCGCTCGCTGGTTGCGCAACCAGTGCGGATAGGCGGCCGCGCTGACCATCAGGCCGAGCACCGCCAGCACGACGCCGACCTCGCGCCGCAAGCCGTGCAGGTCGGAGGACGAGACCAGTTGGACGACGGCGACCGCCGCGGCCATAACGCCGAGCGCCGTCCGGATCCAGGCGAGGAAGGTGCGTTCGTTGGCCAGCGAGAACCGGTAGTCGGGCTCCTCGCCGACGTCGTCGACGCGCAGCCGATCGCTGAGCCACGTTCGGCCGGCAGAGGGCCCACGACACGCGCTCACGCTCAGCACTCCTGACATCACGCCGCGCGCGCAGCGTCATTACTCCGTGGAGTGGCGGCGCCATGTTGCGCGCGTACTCGGGTGATCGACAACGCTATCAGCGCGGGGCGGCGCGGGCCGCGCAGCCAGGGCTCGAGGAACGACGCGGCCGCCGGTCCCTTTCGAGACCGGCGGCCGCGCGCTACTCGTTACGGGTTGCCGACGCGGCTGATCCGGGTGGACCAGTTCGCGAGGGCCGAGCGCGTTCCGTTGCACTCGCCGAAGGGAGTGGCGGTGTACTGCGCGAACGTGCAGGTCTGCCCGATCCACTCGTTGGCGACCCAGAGGTTGCCGGACGCGTCGACCGCGGCCGCTCCGTAGTCACCCCAGCGCGGGCGTCCGCCGAAGCCGCGGTAACCGGAGAAGCCGTCCTCCGGGCCGACACCCTCGGCGACGACCTGCACCGGACCGGTGACACCGGCCGCGGACAGGTTCACGTACGCCGCGCTCGGGTAGTGGTTCGCGCCGGCGAGCGTGACGCCGATGACGGACGAGCCGTCGGGACGCACGCCGAGTGCCGGCATCAGCAGGTTGTTACCGGCGACCGCCACCCGTCCGCTGTGCAGGACGGAGGTCGACAGGTTGCCGTTGTCCGCCGTGGCCGGCGCGGTGATGTACCACGCGATGCCGGCCTTCTGCACCGCCGGCGAGCCGACGTCCACGGCAGTGCCATGGCTGCCGAACAGGGTGCCGCCGGCGTAGGTCACCTGCTGCATGCGCGAGTCGAGCGAGTCGAGCGGACGCTCGGTCTCCTTGAACTTGTCGGGCGTGCCGAGCGTGAGCTTGGCGCACGCCGTGATGTTCAGGCAGTCGGCAAGCGGCACCGACCCGACCTTCTGGTCGGACGGCAACGGCACCGCGTACTTGTCGACCGTCGACGTCACGACGTGGAAGCCGAGCCTCGGCGTAGTGGCCAGGCTGGACGTGTTGGTCAGCGACCAGGTCAGCAGATCGGTGGACGAGCCCGCCGTGTTGCCGGTCTCCTCGGCGGCGTCCGTGCTGAGGAAGTACTCCGTGCCACCCGCCTCGGCCGAGTAGTCACCGGTCGTCGGCGACTGCGCGGGCCAGATCGTGAAGCCAGGCTTGCCGCCGGGCGCGGCCCGGGTCGTGTCGACCTGGGTCACGGTCACGGACGAGGCGCCGGAGGCCAGCTGGGCCTTGGACATCGCGTAGATCTGCGAGCCGTTGAAGCCGTCCGCGAAGACCGGGTACTCATTCGTGGTGATGTAGTAGCCGGTGGCGTCGACGCCGATGTGCGGGTAGTCGCCGAGGCACGGGCAGTTGGCATGGTTCTGCGAGCCGTTGCTGCCGTCGTCGGTCGCGTCGATGTGCGTGATCGTCCACGGGTCGAGCGGGTTGCTCGTCGTGCTCACCGCGGTGTCGAGCGTGTTCGTGCCGGCGGGCACGAAGTTGCCGGCCGCGTCCGCGTCGTAGGTCAGGATCGTGAGGAAGAACCGGCCGGTCGTCGGGTCGAACAGGCAGGTCGGGTCGGTCGTCTGCTTGGGGCCGGCGACACCGGTCGACCTGTTGATCTCGACCGGGTACTGGAAGAACTCGTTGAGCGCCTCGAGCCGCAACCGCATACCGGACGCGGCGTCATAGACCGCGATCGCGTTGTTGACAGCCTCGAACACGAAGCCGTTGCCCACGCACAGGGCCTGGTCGGGCGGTTCGAGCGACCACTGGTTGCCGCCCGCGACCTCGAGCCGCTGCTGGTGGTGGTTGATGCCGGAGAACGACTGCGCGCCGACCGCGTCCTGCACCGGGCTGCTGGCGGTCGGGATGCCGGCCAGGCCGGGTCCGCCCCGGGTGACCTTCGCGTTCGAGCTCTCGCTGCGGTTGGCCACCGCTTCCTTCGTCGCCTCGGCCTCGGGGCCGATGGCCGGAGCCAACTCCCCGGCGCCAGGTTCGCGCTTGAGCTGCGTCTTCTGCACGCCGTGGATCACTCGGGTCGTGATCGCGGCGTTGGCGTTCGCGGCCGAGGCGGCGCTCGGCGCGATCGTCGCGACGGTCACCAAACCGGCGCCGGCGAGCACCATGGACGCTAGAGCGGACGTGAGCCTTTTGGGCATGGAATCCTCCTCGTCGGCCCCCCAACGCGGCGAGCAAACGATCTCATCCGATTGCGGAAAGCGCTAGGAGGAGCGCAATCACCGGTCGGCGAGGACGGCCGTCGCCGCGTTGCTACTACTGCAGCCATTTCCAGGCGGTGTCCATCGAACCGGGCACCGCGCTGGGCCGTTCTCAGAGCTGAGAGGCGATCACCGACACTCGTCCGAGCACAGCCGGCCAGCGAGAGAAGGAAGCTGCCATGAAGGAGATCGGTCCCGCCGTCGAGTTCCCGCCCGGCACGATCCGCGGAGTGGATCGCTACGCGGTCGGCAACAACGGCGCCTACTTCGCGGTCAGCCGGCGGTGCCGCCACCTGAGCGCCGACCTGGCCGGCGGCAGCATCGACGCCGACGGCTGCCTCGTCTGCCCGTGGCACCGGTCCGCGTACGACGTCCGCACCGGCCGGATGGTCCGCGGCCCGCAAGGCGTCTTTGCGAAGATCCCCGGGCTCGGCCCGCTGTTCAAGGGGCTGACCAAGGTCGTGCCGCTGCGTCGTCGACAGGTGTCGCTCCAGGACGGCGACCTCTACCTCGCCGACTCCTGACCGGAACTCCGCGGACTCAGGCAGAGCTGCCTCGACGGCGACGACGCGACGTTCCCACCGGCGCAGCCACTCGGCACGGGCTGCGCGTCGTGGGCGGTCGGCGCCCTGGCGAGCGATCCGGATGCCGCCGTGTTCGAACGCCCGTAACGCCTCAAGAACGTCCGCAAGGCCGCCGCAAGTACGCCGCAACCATCCGCTCCCAGGCTGTCGAGCAGCAACCCGACGTCCTAGGAGCCATCATGTTTCGCCGTTCACCTGCCCGCCCGGGCACGACGCTCGCCGTCGTCTGCATCGCGACCGCGATGCTCATGCTCGACATCGCCGTGATCAACAGCGCGCTGCCCCGCGTCGCGCTCGATCTGCACGCCAGCCTGTCCGGCGTCACCTGGATCATCGACGCTTACACCCTCGCGCTGGCCGCCACCGTGCTCACCACCGGCTCGCTGGCCGACCGGTTCGGCCGGCGGCGCACCTTCCTGGTCGGTCTCGGCATCTTCACCGTCAGCTCGATCGTCTGCGCGCTGTCGGCCAACATCGCGACCCTGGACGCGTCCCGCGCGATTCAGGGCATCGGCGGCGCGGCCATGTTCAGCACCTCGCTGGCGCTGCTGGCTACCGCCTACCCCGACTGGACGCAACGCGCCAAGGCGCTCGCGATCTACGGGGCGACCATCGGCGCGTCGTTCGCCGTGGGTCCGCTGGTCGGCGGCGCGATGACGAGCTGGTTCGGCTGGCGCTCGGTGTTCTGGCTCAACGTGCCCATCGGCATCGTCTGCATCCTCGGCGCGCTGCGCGTGACCGAGTCGCGGGACCCGCACCCGCGCCGTCCCGACTGGATCGGCCAGGCGCTGTCGGCCGGCAGCCTGTTCCTGGTGATCCTCGCGCTGCTGCGCGGCAACGAGGTCGGCTGGGGCGCGACGTCCACCGTCGTCGAGTTCATCGGTGCCGGTGTGCTCGGTCTTGCGTTCCTTGCGGTCGAGTCGCGCATCGCCGAGCCGATGCTTCCGCTCACCCTGTTCCGCGACCGCACCTTCACCGGTATCCAGCTCACCGCGATGGGCATCTCCGCGTCGCTGTTCGCGATCTTCGTGTACATGACGTTCTACTTCCAGGGCGTCACGCACCTCTCGCCGATCGAGGCAGGCGCGGCCTACATCCCGGGCACGATGCTCAGCTTCGTGGTCGCCGGCGCCAGCGCGTCGCTGGTGACCCGCATCGACAGCCGCATCCTGCTCACCGTCGGCCTGGTATTCGTCGCGGCCGGTATGGGCCTCGGCCTGCTCGTCACCGCCGACTCGTCGTGGACCGCGCTGTTGCCCTCCGAACTGGTCGCGATGTTCGGCTGCGGCATCGTGAATCCGGTACTCAGCGGAATGGTGCTCAGCACCGCGCCGAAGGGCCAGGAAGGTCTCGCGGTCGGCGTGCACGACACCGCCCGGCACACGGGCATCGCGCTCGGCGTCGCCGTCCTCGGCGCGCTCATCCCGAGCCAGGCGCTGGCCACCAGCCACAGCGAGGCTGCCTTCGTCCACGGCTTCCACAACGCCGTGTGGGTGGCGACCGCCATCGCCGCACTCGGCGCGCTGGCGACTTGGCTGCTCGTCCGCCCGACGCGACAGAGCGACCCGGACGCCGAGCTGGCCCAGCTGGTGACCGAGGCCGAACTCGCCACCGTCTGATGCACTCCCGTCCTCGCCCTGCGCCGCATGATCGACCGCGGCGCAGGGCGAAGCCGTTCCCGCGCACGGGACATCGCCGACAAGCCGGTACGAACTCACCGTCCGAGCCGGAAAATCGATCTTCGGGGACGTGTGCGCGGCGCGTCGATTACCTAGGCTTGCCACCCGGGAGGGAGTGCGGTGTCGGACGGTCGCGGGCTCGAGATCGGGGTGCTCGGCGAGTTCACCGCGTCGCACGACGGCACCCTGCTCGACCTCGGCGGACCCCGGCAGCGCGCCGTGCTCGCGATGCTCGTCATCGGCCGCGGACGGCTCGTCAGCGCCGAACAGCTGATCGACAACCTGTGGGCGGACGACCGGCCGGCCAACGAGTTCGCCAGCCTGCAGTCCTACGTTTCGCACCTGCGCAAGCGGCTCGAGCCCGAGGCGGCCGCGCGCACCCGCTCCGGTGTCATCGCCCGGCAAGCGCACGGCTACGCGGTGCGGCTCGCGCCGGATGCCGTGGACGCGTGGCGCTTCGAGCAGTTGCTGACCGCTGACGGCGGCGACGTCGTCCAGCGGCTGACCGAGGCGCTGGCGTTGTGGCGGGGTGCGCCGCTGGCCGACTATGCCGACAGGCCGTGGGCGCAACCGGAGATCGTCCGGCTGGACGAGCTGCGCTCGGTCGCCCGCGAACGACTGGCGCAGGCGCGCGTCGACCGCGGCGAGGCCGCGGTGCTGGTCGGCGAGCTCGAGACCATGGTCGTCGAGGCGCCGCTGCGCGAGGAGCGCTGGCGACTGCTCGCGCTCGCGCTCTACCGGGCCAACCGGCAGGCCGATGCGCTCACCGCGCTGCGCCGGGCTCGCACGACCTTCGCCGACGAACTCGGTGTCGACCCCGGGCCCGCGCTGCGCGCACTGGAAGCCGACATCCTCGCGCAGGCACCGTCGCTCGACGCGCGGGCGCCCGCGCCGAGGGTGTTCGTCCCGACCGCCGCACTCGTGATGGAACGCACCGTCGACGACCTCGCCGAGCGCGACGCCGAGCTGGCGCAGCTGCAGCAGGCGCTGGCGCGGCTCGCCGGCGGCCAGCCGACCGGCGTGCTGATCGAAGGACCGGCCGGCATCGGCAAGACCCGGCTGCTCGACGAGCTCGGCGCGCAGGCCCGCGAGCACGGCGTACGCGTCCTGCTCGCCCGGGGCAGCCCGCTGGAGCGCGCGTTCGGCTACGGCGTCGTGCGCCAGCTGCTCGAACCCGCCATCAATGACGACATGCTCTGTGCCGCAGCCGCGCCGGCGCGGGCGGTGTTCGACCTCGCCGCTGAGCACAGCGAGGGCTCGCTCGCCGTGCTGCACGCGCTCTACGCGGTCACCGCGCAGCTCGCCGCCGAGGGCCCGCTGCTGCTCGGCATCGACAACCTGCAGTGGACCGACGCCCCGTCGCTGCGCTACCTCGCCTACGTCGCACGGCGGATCTCCGGCGTCCCGACGATGATCGCCGCGACGATGCGCACCGGTGAGTCACACGAGATCGCCGACCTCGTGGCCGAACTCGCCTGGGACACCGACACGCTGCTGCTGCGCCCGCAACCGCTGACCGAGGACGCGACCAGCGGGCTCGTCGCGCGTGCGTACGGGCGGCCCGCCGCGCCCCTGTTCGTCGCCGCCTGCCACCGCACCACCTCGGGCAACCCCCTGCTGTTGCGTCAGCTGCTGCAAGCCCTCGTCACCGCGGACGTGAAGCCGGACGCCTCGCACGCACAGGCGGTGCTGGCCGTCGGCTCGCGTGCGGTGTCGAGCCAGGTGCTGCTGCGGCTGCGCCGGATGCCCGAGCCGTGCCGGCGCGTCGCGCGCAGCGTCGCGGTGCTGGGCGAAGCCGCACAGCTGCCGCATGTCGCCGCGCTGTCCGCGCTGCCGGAAGCCGACACGGCGGCGGCCGTCGCCACCCTCACCCGCGCCGAGATCCTGCGCGACGAGCACACGCTCGGTTTCGTCCACCCGATCGTCGCCGAGGCGATCTATCGCGACGTCCCCTCGGTCGAGCGCGGGCTCGAACACGAGCGTGCGGCCGCACTCCTGCTCGCGCGCGACGCCGGCCCGGAGCAGGTCGGCGCGCATCTCCTGCTCGCCCCGACCCGCGGCGACGCGACAACCGTCCGGACGTTGCGTGCGGCGGCGGGGCGGGCCGCCGATCGCGGCGCGGTCGACAGCGCCGTCACCTACCTGCGCCGCGCGCTCGACGAACCACCCGATGCCGCCGCCCGCCCGCACGTACTGCTCGAACTCGGCCTCCAGGAGGCGCTCGTCGACGGACGGGCCGGCACCGAGCGGCTGCGCGCCGCCTACGAACGCGCCGACGACCCCGAAACCCAGGTACGCATCGCCACCGCCATCGCGCACACGCAGGTGTTCGCGAGCGAGCGCGGCGCGGCGGTCACGTTCGCCCGCGACGCCATGCGCCGGGTGCCCGATGGCATGGACGATGCGCGCGACGGCCTCACCGCGCTGCTGCGCATCGGCGGGCTCATGCAGGCCGTCGACCCGGCGCTGTGGCGCGACGACGACGTGCCGGAACCGACCGGCACCGGCGTCGGCGCGCAGATGTTGCGCGCCACGCTCGGGTGGGAGGCGATGCTCGCCGGCACCGACCGCGAGCGTGCCGTGCGCCTCGCCCGACGGGCGACCGCGGACGACCGGCTCTGGCACGGCGACACCGGGCTGCTCTGGTGCATCGCCGCTGCCACCCGCATGTACGCCGACGACGACCTCGGCGACTTCTGGCTGCGCACCCGCACCGCCGCGCACGCACGCGGCTCGCTGTTCGCGGTGCTCGCCGTCAACCAATGGGAAGGCGTGTGGCGCTGGCGGCGCGGCGAACTCGCCGAGGCCAAGGCACTCATCAGCGAGGCGCACGAGCAGGACCGGATGTGGGGCGGGTCGGGCGTCGGGCTGTCCTATTCCTACGGCGCGCTCGTCGGCATCGATCTCGACCGCGGCGACCTCGACGGCGCGCGGGCGCTGCTCGGCGCCGCACCTGACGACGCGCGCCACGGCGACGGCGGCCGGCTGCTGCGGCTCGTCAGCGCCGGCATGCTCGTCGGCGACGGACGCTTCGTCGAGGCGCTGGCCGCGCTGGACGACATCCGCGACCCGGTCGGCGTCGTCAACCCTGCCTTCAACCCGTGGCGGCGGGTGCGTGCGGCCGCGCTGGCCGGGCTCGGTCGCGCCGACGAGGCGCTGCCACTCGTCGAGGAGGAGGTCGCGCTGTTGCGTGCCTGGGGCGCGCCGTCCGCGTTGGGGCTCAGCCTCACCGACCTCGGTCGGACGACCGGACGCCGTGAGCATTTCGTCGAATCGGTCGCGCTGCTCGAGAACACCGACGCCGCCTACGTGCTGAGCCGGGCCCGGTTGGCGCTCGCCGAGCACCCCGACACCCCTGCGCCGGAGGCGATCGCGCTGCTGCGCCAGGCGGTCGACGGCGCCGTCGCGTGCGATGCGCACGGTGTCGCCGAGCGGGCCTGCGCGGCGCTGCGCCGGCACGGCGTGGACGCCCCGGACCTCCCGGTCCGCACCCCCGGCCCGTCCGCCACCCAGCAGCGGGTCGCCGCGCTCGCCGCCCGCGGCCTGGACGTCGCGGCCATCGCGCAGGCGCTGTTCCTCACCCCGCAGACCGTCCAGACCGCGCTGGGTGAGCTCGCCGTCGGGGGCGTCCGGTGAGCCGTCTCAAGCCGACCGCAAGTCCGCGGGGCGACGATGGTGTCACCTTGCCGACAGTGAGGAGCACCGTCCGTTGAGCAGATCCACGACCGCATCACCGCCGCCTGCGGCAGCCGAGTCGCTGCGCGGGCTCTGCGGCGGTGCGGTGCACCTGCCCGGCGACCCGGGCTTCGACATGGCGAGCTCGCCGTGGAACCTGCAGGTGCAGCATCACCCCGCGGCGGTCGCGTACCCCGCCTCGCCGCGCGAGGTTGCCGACGTGCTGCGCGCGGCCCGGGGCGCCGGCCTGCAGGTCGCGCCGCAGGGCACCGGGCATGGCGCGGCTCCCCTCGACGGTCACCTCGGCGCGTCGGTGCTGCTGCACACCGCCGGGTTGAACGAGCTGTCGATCGACGTCGACACGCGCCGGGCGCGGGCCGGCGCCGGCGTGCTGTGGGGCGACCTGGCCGAGGCCGCCGGGCGCGACGGGCTCGTCGGGCTGCACCCGTCCGCCCCGGACGTGGGTGTCGTCGGCTACTCGATCGGCGGCGGCATCGGCTGGTACGCGCGCCGCCTGGGCCTGCAATGTCACTCCATCACCGCCGCCGAGGTCGTCCTCGCCGACGGCAGCGTCGTGCGGGCCAGCGCCGACGAGGAGCCCGAGTTGTTCTGGGGACTGCGCGGCGGCGGCATGCCGCTCGGCGTCGTCACCGCCCTGGAGTTCCAGCTCTACCCCCTGGACACGGTGGTCGCCGGCTTCCTCGCCTGGGACCGGACACGGATGGAGCAGGTCCTTCCGGCCTGGGCGCAGTGGACGACGACGGCGCCCGACGCGGCAACCACGTCGCTGCGGCTCGTGACCGCACCGCCGATGCCGCAGATCCCGGCCGAGCTGCACTTCCGCGAACTGCTCGTCATCGACGGCGCGGTGCTGGGCAGCGACGACGAGGCGGCGGCGATCCTCGCGCCGCTGCGTGCGCTGCGTCCCGAGTTCGACACGGTGACCCGGGTACCGGCGCCGTCGCTCGTCCGGCTGCACCTCGAGCCCGAGGGCCCGACCCCCGGATACGCCAGCAGCCGGCTGATGAGCGGGCTGCCCGACGACGCGATCGCCGCGGTGCTCGACATCGCCGGCCCGGGCGCCGCGGACGGCCCCGACATCACCGAGTTCCGTCAGCTGGGCGGCGCGCTGCACCGCCCGAACGAGGGCGCCGCGCTGTCGTCGCTGGACGGCGAGTTCCTCGTCCTCGGTTTCGGGCTGCGTCCGGACCCGGCCGAGTGGGACGAGGCACGCGAGCAGGCGGTGCGGTTGCTGGACGCGTTGCAGCCGTGGCAGAACGGCCGCGAGTACCTGCCGATGCTCGACGAGCGCAGTGACACCCGTAAGGCGTTCCCGCCCGGTGTGCACACGCGGCTGTCCGCGTTGCGCGCCGCCGTCGACCCGGATCGGTTGTTCGTCGGGCCGCACCTGTAGCTGTCTCAAGTCCGTCGCAAGTTCTGGCTCAACGCCGGCGCAACCGCGTCCCAAGAGGTGCGCCACAGGCTGTCTCCACACACAACGACGTGACCTGGAGGCACCGAAATGACGTACACACTTTCCCTGACCGAAGTCCTCGACGAGCTGCGCGCCGTCGTCACCGGCACGGTCGCCGAGCCCGGCGACGCCGCATACGCCGAGCTCGTCACCCCGTGGAATGTCGCCGTGGAGATGCAGCCGACCGCGGTGGTCGCGGTACGCAGCGCGGCCGACGTCAGCGAGACTGTCGCGTTCGCGCGCCGGCACGGCATGACGGTCGGCGTACAGGCCACCGGCCACGGCGCGATCTCCTCACTCGCCGGGCACCTGCTCGTCGTCACCCGGGAGCTGGACGAGCTGACGGTGCACCCGGCCGAGCGGTGGGCGCGCGCCGGCGCCGGTGTGAAGTGGGCGCGGGTCATCGAGGCGGCCGCCCCGCACGGGCTCGCGCCGCTGAACGGGTCGTCGAGCGACGTCGGCGTGGTCGGCTACACGACCGGTGGCGGCGTCGGGCCGATGGCGCGGACGTTCGGCCTCGCCTCCGACCGGGTGCGGGCGTTCGAGGTCGTCACCGGTGACGGCGTGCTGCGGCGCGTGACGCCGACTCAGCACGCCGACCTGTTCTTCGCGCTGCGCGGCGGCAAGGGCGTCGGCGGCATCGTCACCGCCGTCGAGTTCGACCTGCTGGACGTGCCGACGTTCTACGGCGGCGCGCTCTACTTCGACGGTGCGGACATCCCCGCCGTCATCGACCGTTGGCGCTCGTGGTCGGTTGCACTGCCCGAGCGGGCCACGACCTCGTTCGTGATCCTCCAGCTGCCGGACGGCCCGGAGTTCCCGCCGTTCCTGGCCGGCCGCACGTCGATCGGCGTCCGGTTCCTGTGGGTCGGCGACGCCGCGGACGGTGCGCAGCTGCTCGCACCGATGCGCGCGGTCGCGCCGATGCTGTTCGACGACGTGGCGGTCAAGCCGTACGAGGCCATCGACTCGGTGCACGCCGACCCCGTCGACCCGATGCCGGTGACAGACCGCGGCATGCTGCTGACGTCACTGACCGACGAAGCGGTCGAGCGGTTGCTCGCGCTGGTCGGCCCGGGTTCGGGTTCGCCGCAGGTCGCGGTCGAGATCCGGCAGGCCGGTGGGGCGCTGGGCCGCGAAGGCGCGCACCCGTCCGCGTTCGACCATCGCGGCGCCGGCTACAGCGTGCTGACCATCGGCATCGCGTTCGACCCGCGCGTCGCTCCGCATTCAGCGGCCCTGTTCCGGTCGTTGTCGGAGTGGGATTTCGGTGGTGTGTGGCCGAACTTCGCACCGCCGCACGACGCAGTGACTGCGCGGCGAGCGTATGGCCCGGCCACGCTCGCCCGGCTCTCCTCGGTGGCCGAGCAGTACGACCCGGACGGCGTCCTCGCCGCAGGAGCCTTCGCCCGGGCCTGATCGATCGGCAGCGACCGGTCGGGTGGCGCGAGATTCGCGCCACCCGATCGGGCCGACCGGCTGCGAGCACGGTGCTGGCGTCGGTGGACCGATCTTGACGGGGAACTCGGTGATTGCGTGCCGAGTGGGTGCGCATCGTTGACGTTGTGGCCCGTGTGTCGATAGAACGCGCGTGTTCGCAATGCCGGAATTGCAACACCTTGCCGAAGAGAGGCAGGTACGGCCATGCCGCCTCGCCCGCGCACCAACAAGGCCACGACGAAGGCCGTGAAGAAGGTCGCGAAGAAGGCGGTCAAGAAGGCGGTACCGGCCAAGAAGACCGCGACGAAGGCAGCGACCGTCGGCACCGTCAAGCCGGTCACCTTCACGCAGGGCACGGCGCAGCTCATCGAGCTGCAGGTGCCGCTACCGGGCGCACCACAGCCCGACGTCGAGTTCCGGATCGTGCGCCCCGACGACCTCGTCGTGCTGGCGGTGCGCTGCTACGCGATGGACCTGGTCAAGGACGACCTCGGCCCGGCACTGGTGCCGGAGGGCGACGACGCGTTCATGATCGTCAGCTACACGTTCCAACACGTCGGTGAGCAGGCGTTCCTCGAACAGGGCTTCCCGCCACACGTCGTCGAAGCTCGGCACACGCCGGTCGAAGTACTGGTCGCCGAGCCGTCCCGCCTTGCCTACGACGTCCCGGCAGACGAGCGCATACCGTTCAGCACCGACGGCGTGCTCGCGGCGCTGAGCCGGTTGCAGCTGCGCGTCGTGCCGCTGGCCACGCCGCGCCCGGCGGCCACCCGGGTGATCAAGTTCCCGCTCGTCACGCTCGAGGACGGGACCGTGTTGCAGTACTCGGGCAACGGCATCTCCCTGGTGAAGAACCGCGGCAGGCAGACCGCGCCGCAGACGGTCGACGAGCTCATCACCCACTCCGCGTCGCTACGCGCGGCGCGCACCCTGCTCGCGTACGCGGGCGCCATCGACACGGTCGCCCATTCCTCGCTGGGCGACGTCACCCGTGGCCCGATCACGATCAACCCCGGGCCGAGGCGAGCCACTCGCGCGCCGCGATTCGACGAGACGGCGATCGAAGCGCCGTGGCGGCTGATGATCTCGCCGAGCACGCTGGGCGGGTTCACGCACGCCACGAAGCCGGTGCACGCGCCGCAGGACGTGAACCGGATCGAGCTGTGGCACAGCCGTCTCGGCGTCCGCCACATCGACCCGGACGGGGACATCACGATCGACGAACGCGACGACCCGCAGCGCGCCATCCGCGCGGTCTGGGCGCGCGACGACGCCGGCGCTCGGCCGGTGTCGGACATCAACAGCCACCCGTTCCGCACGTCGCTCAACGGACGGGACCGATCGGTGCTCGTGACCGAGAGCGCCGACACGTCCATCGCGAAACCGCAGCCGGTCGACGCCAAACGGCTGTACCTGTCGAGCCAGGGCGCGTGGCTCGATCTGCACGGCGCGTGGGACACCGACCTCTACGGGGCGCTGCCGGGCAAGATCGAGTCCTGGGACCACATCGCGCCGATGGGACGCGACCAGTTCGTCAAGGTCGTCTACCCGGGCTACCTCTACCCCTTCGGGCACAAGGCGTCGTTCATCAAGGTCACCGAGCGGCGCATCGACCCCGACGTGGTGCCGCCGGTCGCCTATCTGTACCAGCACTTCTTCATCCTCGTGAAGGAGCCGATTCGCTACTACGACAGCCTCGACATGCCGTTCGGCAAAGTGGAGCTGCGTCCGGTCGTGACACCGTTCCTCGACGACCCGAACGACCTCGCCAACCCCAACGCCATCAAGAACCAGGACCTCTTCTGGCCGACGCTGGACGGCGTCAAGTTCGAGTTCACGCTCGACTGTCTGGACCAGGAGAAGCGGCGCGTCGTGCTGCAGGCGCCGCTGATGTTCGTCAGCGCATCCTTCGGCAGCACCAAGGCCGAGCGAAACCTCGTCCGCGACTCGTACGTGAAACCCGACACCGGCAAACCCGCCCCTCGCGAGATCCCGGGGCTGTCCCGCTCCATCGCGCTCGCGAAGAGCCGGAAGCCGGGCGACACCGCGTTCGAGACGCACGCGCTGCGCTTCACCGGTGAACCCGGCACGCCGACTGCGCCGACCTCGACGCCGAAACTGTCCGGCGCGAACATCGTCGTCCCGGCGATGAAACACCTCGCCCCGGCAGCCGACGCCGTGGACGTCCATTACGCGACGCCGTACCTGAACCACGGCTTCGGCGGCGTGAACGGCACCCCGCAGGTCTTCCTCGAGCTCGACACGATGTCGCCGATCGAGTTCGGCGACGGCAGCCCTGCGGCCAGCACCGCGAAGTCGGGCGGCTTCCTGCAGCCGAGCCTGCCGGTGCGTGGTCTGTCGCGGGCGCTGGGCACGGTCGGTCAGGTCGACAGCATCGTCAACCCGCCGGCGGGCAAGCAGCCGTTCGACCCGATGACGTTCCTCGATGGGGTGCTGCCGAAGCTGTTCGGGCTCTTCTCCCTGGTCGACATCCTCGAAGCGGTCGGTCTCGACAAGGCGCCGTCCTTCGTTACCGAGACCCTGAACGAGGTCGCACAGCTGCTTGCCGACCTGCAGTCGCTGCAGCAGACGCTCGAGAACGGCGTCACCGAGCTCAGCACGCTGGCCGTCAACGCGGCGACCGCACCGCAGCAGCAGGCGGCCGACGCCGCGAAGACCGCACTCGACGCGGTCAAGGCCGCGTTCGCGCCGAAGCTCGCCGCGCTCACGGGCGACATCTCTGCGCTGACGTCCTCCGGTGACGTCGCGACGTTCACCACGAACGCGACCGCGATCCTCACCGACCTCGCCGCAGTGCTCACCACGCTCGACCAGCAGACCAAGACGCTGCAGCTGCCGCCGGTCGTCAAGGCGCAGCTGCAGCGGCTCGTCGCGGCACTGGCGCCGCTCATGGATGTCGCGAAGATCGCGAAGCAGATCCAGTCGATCGTCGCCTTCGTTCAAGGCCTTGACCCGAGCAACCTCGCACTGAAGTGCAGCTTCACCTGGCAGCCGCCGCTGAAGAACTACCCCGACGGCCCTGCCGACAAGGCGCTGTTCTACGTCGACCCGCAGGGCCTCGTCCTCTCCATCGAGGCGCGCGCGTCCGGCAAGGACGGGGTCGGCGTCGACGTGCTCGCGCAGCTGTCCGACTTCGGGCTGAACCTGTTCGAGGACTCGACGCTCATCACGATCGCGATCGACCGGCTGTCGTTCCGGGCCAGCAACGGGAGCAAGCCCGAGGTCGACGTCGTCATGCGCAACATGGAGTGGCTCGGCGCGCTCTCGTTCATCCAGACGCTCGAGACACTCATCCCGTCGGACGGGTTCAGCGACCCGCCGTATGTGGACGTCGACGCGAGCGGCGTGAAGGCCGGCTTCGATCTCGCGCTGCCCAGCATCGGCGTCGGCGTCTTCAGCCTGGAGAACATCTCCCTCGGCGCCGACGTCAACGTGCCGTTCCTCGGCGACGCGGTCACCGTCGGCTTCTACTTCTGCACGCGGGAGAAGCCGTTCCGGCTCACCGTCATGTGCGTCGGCGGCGGTGGGTTCGTCGGCATCCGGCTCTCGCCCAAGGGCCTCGTGCTGCTCGAGATGTCGCTGGAGGCGTGTGCCCAGCTCGGCATCGACCTCGGCGTGGCCTCCGGGTCGGTATCGATCACGATCGGGGTCTACCTGCGGCTGGAGGGCGAGAAGGGTTCGCTCACCGGTTACTTCCGCATCCGCGGCGAGGTCGACGTCCTCGGCGGCATCTTCTCCGCGTCGATCACGCTGGAACTCTCACTGACCTACCAGTTCGACACCGGCAAGCTGACCGGACGTGCCTCGATCCAGATCGAGGTCACCATCTTCTTCTTCTCCTTCTCGGTCGAGGTGTCGTGCCAGCGGACGCTGGCAGGCTCGAACGGCGACCCGACCTTCGCCGAGCTGCTCGGCATCACCAACGGCGGGCAGGACCTGCCCGATCCCGGCGCACCGGACGGCGGAGTCCCTGACTGGACCGACTACTGCGACGCGTTTGCGAGCGTGTGAGCGATGGCCGTCATCGAATCCTTCCTCGTCACCGCACTGCCGTTCAGCGCCGACCCGGCGCAACACCGGCACATCTCGCTGTTCATCACCCACCGGCTTACGCCGAACGATGCGCAGGGCGAGGTGGGTGACTTCCCGAACATCGCTCGGTGGACGGACCTGCTCGCCGGCTCGACGGTTACCGTCACCGGGCACACCTCCGGCGGCGCCGCGCGCGCGATCGCCGTCACGCCGCAGTGGGCGCAACTCGACACGACACTGTGGCCGCGCGTGTTCTCCGAGGACCTACCCGTGCTGCCATGGAACACACCCGACCCGGCGAGCAAGCAGTGGCGCACCTTCCCGGCGCACCGCATGCAGGCGCACGCCCTGACGGCGCACGCGCTGAGCACGTACTCCTCGCCCGTCACGCCACCGTCGACCAGCCAGAGTTTGCTCGCCGCGCCTCTGCTGCAGGCGCTGTTCCACGTGCGCGACTCGTCGGTCGCGCACCTGCTGGAGTCCCAGCCCGAGCTCGACGCGCGGGTGACGAAACTGCTCGACAGCGGCACCGCGCATGGCCCGTTCGTCGCCGATGTCGACGCGTCGCTGCGCTACTTGATGCTGCTGGCCGGCGATGCGCATCTCGCGCATCGCTATTACGACCGTCCCGAAGAGCAAGGCGAGTACCACGCGAAGCCGACCGGCGCGAGGACGCCTCCGGTGGTGCAGCCGCCGCCGGACTTCCACCGGCGCGCGAGCCTCATCGGCGACCTGTCGCCGCTGCTGCGCAAGCTGGGCCTGGTGATCGACCTCGAGGTCATCGACGTGAGTCAGCTCGCCGGGCTTGCCGACATCACCGCGCAGGTCACCGTCCCCGGTCTGGCGAATCCGATCACGACGCAGCCGCGGGTGAGCTGCCAACTGGCCGGCGGCACCTTCACCGCGGTGTCGACGGGCGACTACCACCAGGCGATGCTGCGGCTCGGCGACGAGGACCTCTACACGCTGCTCGATCTCGACCCGGACGCGTCCGGACTCAAGCTCGAGCAGTACGTCCGCAACATCCCGCGAATGGCCGCCGTCGAGGCCAACGGCGATCCCGGCAACGCGGCGCCGTCCACGCTGCGCGCCACCGGATTCGCGATCGCGCGCAACGACCGCGCCACCCCGGTCAAGGAACAGCTCACCGACGCTCCGAAGAAGGACGCGGACCTGGCGTCCGGCAAGGCGGCACCGCTCTACCTCGAGGATGTCGCCCGCGGCGTGCGGCTCGAGGTGTGGGATGACGTGTCGAAGATCTGGCACTCCCTGCACCGGCGACTGCTGACCGTCGACATCGACGGCGCGGGCGGGCCGGTGCTCAGCGAGGCCCCGGACTGCGGCTTCCTGCAGGGCGCGGCGCTGACGCGCAGCGGGGACGACCCGAACGCGCCGCTGAACCTGCACGAGGTCCTCGCCGGCTGGGACGGGTGGTCGCTGTCGGCGCCTCGGCCCGGCAAGGTCGTCGTGCACGACGACGATCCGGGTCACGACCGCGAGCACGAGAAGCTCGTCGACCCGCCCGTCCCCGTTCCGGACCCGGACCACCCGGTCGCGAACACCGTGAAGGTGGAGCCCGGCACGCTGCCGCGGCTGCGCTACGGGCGCAACTACTCGTTCCGGGCGTGGGCCGTCGACCTCGCCGGGAACAGCTCGCCGCACACCGTCGCCGGGCCGGCGGACGCAGGCACGTCCGGGGTCAGCGGAACCGGACCCCCAGCCGGCGCGGGGAACGCCCCCGCGAGGGCGAGCGCGCCCGACGGGCCACTGGCATCGCACGCCGCCGAAGCGGCCGCAACCGAGCGATTGAGCGCGCTGGGTCCCACCACGCTCGGCGCCGGTGCCACCGCGAAGACGCTGTCCGAGGATCTGCGCCAACTGCGCGGCGCCGTTCTGCAAGCACGTCCACTGCCCCAGGGCCTGCAGCTCGACGCGAGCGACGCGCCACGCAGCGTTGCCGAGGTCGCGACCATCACCGGCCACGAGGAGCTGGATCGGGTGATCAAGGCGCGCCGGACCGCGCGCGTGCCCGCGCCGGCAGCCGCTGCGCGTCAGGCGCTCGTCGAGCAGGCGATGACGACGCAGCTGCACGCGGCACCCGAGCTCGTCCGCCGTACCGACACGCAGGTCGCGTCGGCGACGTTCGCGCAGGCGCTCACCACCTCCGCGGCGTCGTTGCCCGAGTTGCAGCAGGTCGGGCTCGGCGGCGTGTACGTCGGCCTGCTGGACGGGGTCACCGCGCCGCGTCCGTTCCTGCGCTGGGATCCGGTGCTCGAACCGACCGTCGTTCCCCGCTTCGCCTACACCGACGCCGAATCGCTGCTCACCCTCGTGATCCGCTCCGGCGTGGAAGGGCCGGGCCCGGACGGCATCACCATGACGGTCGTCCCGCCCGATCAGTACGTCGCGTCCGTGCAAGCCGCCACGCCTGACTACGCGACGAACTGGCGTGCGGACTCGCAACGGCATCTCGTCCCGCCGAAGGCCACGCAGTACGAGTGCGAGCTGCACGGTCTCTTCGACGCCGCGATGGGTGCCGGCGACCCGGCGTCGATCAAGGCGGCGCTCGCGGTCGCGCTGCGCGAGTCGGGCACGTTGACCGACACGACGATCGCCGACCTGGCGGAGCCGGGCGTGCGCAACCCGGTCGTCGGCATCGAGCTCGTCACCGGCCCGACGGCGGACGACCCGCTGCACACCGACCCGGCGCAGATCCCGCGCGGCGACGGGCTCAGCCGCGGCCAGTACGCGATTCACACCGAGGAAGACCTGGCCCTGCCGTACCTGCCCGACCCGCTTGCAGACGGGGTGTCCTTCATGTTCCCGGACGCGGGCAAGGGCACGGTGCTCTCCGGCCTGCTCGCGATGGAGGGGACGCACCTGCCGTACGGAGGCGCGTGGCCCGAGCGGATCCCGTGGCGGATGGTGCTGGCGAGCTCCGACACGCTGCGCGCCGAGGCGGACGGTGCTGTTGTCACGTTCGGGCTGCCTGCGGGGCAGCAGCTGCGCATGCGGCTGAGCAGCTCGTTGCTCGAGAAGTCGCTCGACCTGCTCGGGCTGTGGCGCAGCATGCCTGCCAATGTGGCGTCCGATCCGATGCTGACCGAGGCAGCGGTCGACGGGTGGCTGTGGGCACTCACGCCGGCCACGTCGCTGCGGCTCGTGCACGCCGTGCCGCGCCCGCTGCTCGCGCCGCACTTCACGCTGCTGCGGCCCACCCGCACCGCCGGCAGCACGACGGTCACGCTCGTCGCCGGTGTGGACGTCCACGGCGCGAGCACCGACCGCCTCGACATCGAGGCGAAGTGGACCGAGATCGTCGACGACGTCACGAAGCCCGCGGTCGAACGGGTCGACGCCAACGCGCAGGCCTGCCACACGACGGTCGCCGCGGACGAGGACCTCGCCGTCCTGGCTGACGCCGACTTCGACCTGCCGCTGCCGGACGGCACGGTCGTCCATGTGCACGCCGCACAGCACCACCTCGGCGACACCAAGCACCGGATGATCGACTACCGAGCGCGCGGCACGACACGCTTCGCGGAGTACTTCGACCCGCACCTGTTCCCCACGACGGACGACAAGTCGGTCGCCGGGCCATGGCGGCGCGTGAACGTGCCGAGCAGCGCGCGCCCACCGAAGCCGGTGGTGCACGACGTGCTGCCGCTGCTGCGCTGGCACGAGGAGACGGAGCAGAATCAGCCGTTCGCGCTGTCCCGCACCCGGGCGTGCGGCGTGCGCATCTACCTCGAGCGGCCGTGGTTCGCGTCGGGCAACGGCGAGCTGCTCGGTGTGCTGCTGCGTTCGGGGCCCGATGCGCTGACCGGCAACGAGGTCAGCCAGTGGGGTGCGGATCCGGTGTTCCGCCAGCAAGGCCCGGTCGAGCGCGGCGAACTGCCGCTCACCGACTTCCTACAGGCGAGCGGTCTGGACGACAGCGACGAGGACGCGCGGCCGGTGCGACGACCCGCCATCGAGCACCTCGTCGATCTGCCGGGCACGCCGGAGGCGTACGTGCTCGGGTACCGACCCGAGTGGTCGGCCGAGCGCAACATGTGGTTCGTCGACATCGCGGTCGACCCGGGTACGGCGTTCTGGCCGTTCCTGCGCCTGTCCGTCGCGCGCTACCAGCCGAGCTCGCTGCCAGGGCTCGCGCTGTCGCCGGTCGCGAAGTGCGACTTCGTCCAGTTGCTCCCACCCCGCACCGCGCTGCTCTCCCGGCCCGACGCCGATACGGCCCGCATCATCGTCACGGGACCGGTCGGCATCCCGCACCTGCCCAACTCGCGCGACGACGGGGTGGTCGCGCTGTTCGAGTCGCGGGTCATGATCGCCCGGCTGGAGAAGCGGGTGCGCGCCGTACCGACCGACCTCGGCTGGACCACCGTCCACACGCAGGTGCTGCCGGTACGCGGCATGTCCGGCGCCACCGTGTCGTGGGCGGGCGAGCTGACGCTGCCCAAGCCGATCGCGCCGGTGCGGCCGGGGGCGAACTCGCAGTGGCGGGTCGTCGTCGAGGAGTGGGAGGGGCTGCCGGCCGACCCGGTGCCCTACGAGGGCGCGGTCGTCGCCGACGGCCTGCGGCTCGGACGGCGCATCATGTACGCCGACCAACTGCACCTCTGACTGTTAGCCTCGAAACATGCGGGCACGATTCGTCGCTCTGTGGGTCGCAGCACTGACGCTGGTGGGCAGCTTCGTCTACGGCGTCACGACCAGCCCTGCGAAGACCCCGAGTCATCAGGCGGCACCACGCGCCAAGCCCACTGGGTGCGGCCACGGCAAGAACACCTGCACCCCGACGCCGACGACCACCGTTCCGACGACGCCGTCGAGCAGCACCTCGACGACTCCCCCACCGCCCGCGCACAAGGTGATGGTGATCATCGAGGAGAACCACAGCCAGACCGAGGCGATCACGTTGATGCCGCATCTGGCGTCGTGGGCGAACACGTACGGCAAGGCGACGGCCTACACCGCGGTGACGCACCCGTCGCTGCCGAACTACCTCGCGATCGCGGGCGGCAGCACGTTCGGCGTCGCAGACGACAACGCCCCGAGCTCGCACCCGATCAGCGGCGACTCGGTGTTCGACCAGACGATCACCGCCGGTCTGCACGCCAAGACCTACGCCGAGGGCATGACCAGCAACTGCATGCTCAGCAACACCGGCCGTTACGCGGTCAAGCACAACCCGTGGGCGTACTTCAACGGTGCCACCCAGCGTGCGAACTGCAACGCCAACGACGTGCCGCTCGGCACCACGAGCACCGGTAATCTGCGCAACGACATCGCCGCGGGCACCCTGCCGAACACCGGCATGATGATCCCCGACCTGTGCAACGACGCGCACGACTGCAGCCTGCTCACCGCGGACAACTGGCTCAACGGGTGGGTGCCGCAGCTGATGAGCGGGCCTGACTACACCTCCGGCAACCTCACCATCGTCATCACCTTCGACGAGGACGACTCGTCCGCCGGCAACAACGTCGCCTTCGTGGTCATCGATCCGCGACTGAGCGGCAAGGTCGTGGCGAGCGCCGCGACCCACTACAGCCTGACCCGCTGGCTGGACGCGAACGTCGGTGCGCCGCTCCTGCGCAGCGGCGCGACCGCGCCCGATCTGAAATCCGCCTTCGGCATCTAGCGCGTGCCGGACCGGATCACCTAACCGCCGGACCGCGTTCCGTCACCCCCCTTGTCGGGTGTCCGCCGTTCGCGGTCGTCGAAGCGCACGTCGATCGTCTCGAATCCTTTGGCCCGCTGCGCCTGCGCCTGGCCGGCATAGGCCTTGCGGTCGCCATGCGTCAGCTGGACGTCGTCGGTGAAGGGCGTCAGCAGCGCGCGCGGGTAGAGCCGGTCTACGCGCACGACGTTGATCTCGACGCACAGCACGGTCGCGGTCGCGGCGAGGTACAGGAAGGAGAAGAGGCCGAGCACGAGCGCGAACACTCCGTTGGTCTCGCTGGCGTTGCGGACGACGTGGTTGACGTAGGTGGCGCCGAAGCTCTGCAAGAGTTGCCACAGGGTCGCGAGGATGAGCGCACCCGGCATGACGTCGCGGATCGTCAGGTCGCGGGTCGTCGCCACCCGGAACGTCAGCAGGAACACCGCGACGTTGATGCCGAACGCCGCGATGATCGTGACCACACGCAGCGCCCAACCGAACGAACCGACGTCGGTCGTGCCGATCGCGGCCAGGCCCGTCGTGGCGAGCAGCGCGACTCCGGTTGCGGCGACGAGGACGAGGCTGCGCGCGCGTGCCTTGAACGGATTGGGACGGTTGTTGCGCGGCACCGCCCAGGCCGTGTTCATCGCGTACTGCAGTGCCTGCGCCGAACCGAGGCTGCCGTACACCGCGCCGACGATGCCGACGACGATGCCCGTCGTGCCGCCGCCGAAGCGGCCGGGTTGGTGCAGCTGCCCACCGATGACCGGGAACTGTCCGAGCGCCGACTGCAGGATGCTGTGCTGCAGGTGCGCATCGCCGCGCAGTGCCAGCCCGAGGATGCTCGACGCGAGCAGGAGCAGCGGGAACAGCGAGAGGAAGGCGTAGAACGCGAGCACCGCCGCCAGGTAGCCACCGAAGTCGTCCGCGTACTTGTAGACGACCGCGAGCGGGAAGGCGGCTCGCTTGTGCCGACGTTGGAACCGATCGAGCCGCGCGGTCAGACGACGCGGTGGCTCCTCTCGTTCGGCGCGACCACGCGGCGCGAGAGTCGAGTCGGTCAACGCACCTCCGCCGGGATGCCTGCACGCACCCGCGTCACAGTGCCCTCGCGCGGATCTTGCCCAGCACGTCGGGCGCCGTACCGCCGGCGCGCCCGTCGGCTCAGCGCGCCGGGAGCTGCGCCTCCTCTCGCACGGCCGGCGCGCGCACCTTCGGCGCGTTGCGGGCTGCGTGCGTCGCCGCCGCCTGGATCCCGGCCACGTTGGCGAAGGCCATGTGCACCACCATCTGCGCGAACGCCCGCGAGACGACCGTCATCACGATCTGGTTGTTGTTGCCGAGGTTGTCGCACCAGCGGAAGGGGTTGTCGACGCACCCGCCGTCGGTACTCGGCACCGTGCCCTCGTAGTTGCCGAGGTAGCCGCCGAACAGGTCGACCTCGTCCTGCGTCTTGCAGCAGTCCTGCCCGGTGAGCACGCCGCTCGCTGCGATGCCGGCCTGGTTGAAGGTGTACGCGTCGGTGCCGACCGGCGAGAAGAAGATGTGGTTCATGCCCTGCGAGTCGAAGTAGTTGACAGCCTGGTCGCGGGCGATCTTCGACGGCGCGTAGATGTTCGCCGGGAACTGGGTGCTCACCGTCCGGCCGAAGAAGTCGACAGCCGCGGGATCGAGGATGCCGAGGTCGTAGTTCGGCGTGGCAGTCACGTCGGCGTCCAGGTCGTAGCCGATCTTGCCCAGGGCGGTCGGCGACAGGCTGTTGACATACGCCTGCGAGCCGAGCAGCCCGAGCTCCTCGCCGCCGAACCAGATGAAGCGCAGCTTGTTGGCCGGACGCACGCGCGCCATCTGGTGCGCGATCGCGAGGATCGTGGCCGAGCCTGACGCGTTGTCGAGCATGCCGGCTCCGTAGATCGCGTCGAGGTGCGCGTCGACCACCACGGTGTGGTTGGCGTTGCCGTACTTCGAGTCGGCGATGACGTTGTAGTCGTTGGCGTTGTCGTTGACCGTGAAGTGGGTGTCCAGGTCGACGACCGGCAGCGCGGTGCTGTTCGCCACGGCCTGGTTGTACTGGTCGAGGAGGTCGCTGCCGATCGCGAACGTCGAGAACGCGACGGGGACGGACGGATCGAACGGGTTGTTGTCGGCGTCCAGGAAGCTGCCGTTGATCGGGCCGGTGCGGCCCGGGTTGCCCTCGTTGAAGATGACGACACCGCTGGCGCCGGCCGCCTGCGCGTTGAGGATCTTGACGCCGTAGTTGCAGCCGCCGCGCTGGATCAACGCGACACGTCCCGCCACGAAGCCGCTGAAGTCAGCGGGGGTACAGCCGCTGGTCGAACTCGCGGTCGGCGTCGGCGGGATGACGATGCCGCCCGCGGGCTGGATGGCGGCAGTCGTCGTGCCGTTCACCTGGCCCGGGTTCCAGCCGGTGCCCAGCGGGTAGTCCTGCGCGGTCGGCGAGACCTCGCGGAAGGTCGGCGTGCCGACCCAGGAGAAATAGGGGAACTGGTAGGTCTGGATGTGGACCGAGTAGCCCCAGTCGGTCATGAGGTTCGCGACATAGAGCGCGGACGCGAGATAGCCCGGCTCGCCGGAGTTGCGCGACGGGTGGCCGTCCGGCCCCGGGTTGTCGTCGGCGATCTGCTGGAACTGCTTCATGTACGCCCACAGCTCGTCGGTGCGGATGCACTCGAGCAGCTTCGACGCCGTGTTGTTCGGACGGGCGGCGCACTGCGTGGCCGTGACCGCTCCTGCGTTGTCGGGCAGGGCGATGGCGCTGCCCAGGACGACGAGTGCCGCGGCGAGCGGGGCGAGAAATGTGGTGAGACGACGCCGGTGTCGCATTGGGCCCCTTCCACGAATCGTGGTGTTCGCACCTTGTGGGCGCATATGCGCCTCATCTCACACCTATGGGCGATTCGCGGCAAGATGTTCTTTTCCCAACCGTCCCGGGTGGGTCAAACGGCCCCGGCTCAGACGCGCGGGCGCTGCACGACCTCGTGCACGAAGGCGGCCGCGTCGTCGAGAGCCTCCGACGCGTTGCGCGAGAGCCGGTGCGCGACCTGGAAGACGTGGTACTGGCGTGGCCAGAACCGCAGCCGGACGTCGCCGCCGGCCGCCTCCAGCGCCTCCGCGTATGCCCGCGCGTCACCGGCGAGCATCTCCGACTCGCTCGCCTGGATGAGCACGGGCGGCATGGTGCTGAGGTCGTCCTGCGTGAGCGCCAGCTCGGGATGGTCGGGTGGCGTGCCGCGGTGATACGCCGACATCGCCGCGCGGCCCGCGCCCGCGCCGGCGAACAGGGCGTCCCGTCCGTGTGCCTGCTCGTACGCGACGCACAACTCCATCGACACGTCGATGACCGGCGAGAACGCCACGATGCCGGCCGGCACCGGCAGGCCGGCACGGCTGGCCCGCGGGCCGAGCCCGAGTGCAAGGTGGCCACCCGCCGAATCGCCCATCACCACGATCTGGCGCGGGTCGAGGTCCTGCGCCAGTAGCCACGAGTACGCGCGCAGCACGTCGTCGGCCGCGGCCGGGAATCGGTGTTCCGGGGCGAGCCGGTAGCTCACCGAGAAGCACGACCGTCCCGTCCGCTTGGAGATCTCGCCGACCAGGCCGCGGTGCGAGCGCGTCGAGCCGGCGACGAACGCCCCGCCGTGGACGTAGAGGATCACCGAATCGTCGCGCGTCGTCACACCCGGCGCCTCGACCCACTCGCCGCGCACCTGCCCGTCGGCGCGGCGGAACCGCACCGCCTCGATCCGGGTGGCCGGATCGACGCCGAGGTCGGGCCGGGTCATCTGCCACTCGAGCATCGCCCGCAGTGCGCGCACCTCGGAGCGCAGCAGCCGGCCGCGCCGGGCGACCGCCAGTGAGTAGAGCTCGAGGGCGCGCAACGTGCTCTGCGTTCCCGCGCGGCGGAGCCGACGGCGCAGGTCCGGTATGGCGCGTGGGGACATCGACACCTCTCTACCCAAGCCGGCGGGAGCTCTCGCGCGGCAACGCTGTGACGCTCGGTGCGGCTAGACGCTCGTCGGCGTCACTGGTTGTGCGCTGCTCGCCGGCGCCGGGACGGGCGCGCCGACGCGCAGGAACGAGCCGGTGCGCTCGGCGCCGAGCAGGGGCGTCGGCTCGCCGCCGGCGACGACGACCCGTCCACCGATCAGCACAGCGGGGACGGCAGCGTTGTTGCGGTTGACCATCCGGGACAGGTTGCCGAACTGCAGGACCGGGTTCTCGTGGTAGCTGTCGAGCTCGGCGTCGAGATGTTCCGGGTCGAGCACGACCAGGTCGGCGCGGTCGCCGATCCGCAGATGCCCGGCGTCGATGCCGTACCAGTCGGCGAGCTCGCCGGTGAGCCGATGCACGGCGTGCTCGATCGTCATGAACGGCGTGCCCGCCTCCGCGGCGTCGCGGACGTGGCGCAGCATGCGCAGGCCCATGTTGTAGAACGCCATGTTGCGCAGGTGCGCGCCGGCGTCGGAGAAGCCGAGCTGGACGCCGGGCTCGACCGCGATCTTCTTGAGGATCTCCGGACGATGGTTGGAGATCGTCGTGCGCCACCGCATCGCGGTGCCGTACTCGACGACGAGGTCGAGGAACGCGTCCACCGGGTGCACTCCCCCTCGCTCGCGCCCGACCTGGCCGAACGACTTGCCGATCACGGTCTCGTCCGGGCACTCGACGATCTCGGCGTCGAAGAAGTCGCGGTGCCAGACGCGCGGCCCCCACTTGTTCTCGTAGTCCTTGCGGAACGCGCGACGGTACGCCTCGTCGCGCAGCAGCTCGTCGCGCGCGACGGCGTCCGAGAGGTGCAGCGCGGCGGCACCGGTGCCGAACTCCTCGAAGATGACGAGGTCGATCCCGTCCGCGTACACCTCGAACGGCACGGGCAGGTGCTGCCAGCGGAAGTCGCCACCGAGCTTGTTGATCGCGCGCGCAGCCGGGCCCATCCCGCGGATGATCACCGGCAGCGCCTTGAGATCGGCCGCGGACAGCAGCGACGTCTTGAGCTTGTTGCGGCCCACGCCGAGCGAGGTGAGCAGGTTCGAGACCACGCTCATCGGGTTCTTGATGTCCGGGCCTGACTGCAGCACCCGCTCGCGGCGGCGCAGGATCGCGTTCAGCCTGCGCAGCTCCAGAGGCTTCGCGAAGGTGGACGGCAGCGTGCGCGACCGGCAGTGCTCGCCGTCGATCTTGTCGAACAGCAGTTGCTGTGAGGACATGCCGAGCAGGCCGGCGTCCAGTGCCTCGTCGAGCATCGCCTCCATCCGGGCGAGCTCGGCGCGGGACGGGCGCACCTCTTTGCGGGTCGCGCGGTCGAGGCCCATCGTCGCGGTGCGGATGTCGGAGTGCCCGAGGAAGGCGGCCAGGTTCGGCCCGAGCGGCAGCCGTTCGAGCGCGTCGATGTACTCGGCGGCGCTCGTCCAGGTCTTCGCCTTGTCGACGGCCGAGATGACGTGCCGGCGCGGGATCGCCTCCACCCGGCCGAACAGGTCTCCGGCGTTCACCCCGTCGACGTACACGGTCGACAACGAGCAGGAGCCCATCACGATCGTCGTGACGCCGTGGCGCACCGATTCCGGCAACCCGGGGCCTTCGAGCACCTCGATGTCGTAATGGGTGTGAATGTCGATCATCCCCGGCAGCACCCACTTGCCGGCGGCGTCGATCACGACGGTGTCGGCGCCGGCCTCGAGCGGATCGGGTGAGATCGCGACGACCTGCCCGTCGCGGATGCCGACGTCGCGGACCGCGGAAGCAGCGCCCGTACCGTCGAACCAGCGGCCACCCCGGACGATCGCGTCGTAACCCACGCACCAATGTGACCAGGTGGTCGCCGGGCGGTCAAGGCGGGGGCTCAGGCGGATTCTGCGCGGCTCAGCAACTCGTCGAGGATCTCGCCCTCGCGGTGGTAGGCGACCAGGTGCCCGCCGCCCGTCCACTCCTCGAGCCGGGCATCGGGCAGCTCGTCGACGAGCCGGCGGGCCGCGCTGAGCGGCGCGTTGTGGTCGTCGGGAGCATGTCGCCACAGCACCGAGGTCCGGACGGCGCCGAGGTCGATGTCGGCCCAGCGCTTGATGATCGCCATCGTCTCGTCGGCCCATCCGTCCACGCCCTGGGCGAGCGCCTCGCGGGTCGCGCGGACGAAGGCGTCCTGCCACACCGGGTCGGACATGATCGCCAGGTCCTCGGGCGGGGCGGTGGCCATGATGTCCGCGAACGCGGCGAGCGGGTCGTCGACGATCGCCTCGCGGATCGGGTTCAGCAACGCCAGCAGCGCGGGCATGTCGTCCTTGAGCGCGAGCATCCTGGCCTGCCGGTTGATCGGCAGCACGTCCTCGGCTTCCGCATCGGTCATCGGCGCCGCGCCCGCGAGGATCGTCGCGGCGCTGACGCGATCCGGATGATGCGCGCACAGCGCGAGGATGTGCGGCGCACCGCCGCTCGCGCCGTACACCGGCAGCCGCTCGATGCCGAGCTGGTCGAGGATCGCGGCCGTGTCGTCCGCGTGCTCGGCGAAGCCGCGGCCCGGCAGCGCGGTGGAGACGCCCATGCCCGGACGCTCGGTCGTGATGATCAGCAGTTTGCGCTCGAGCCACGGCTGCTGGTCGGCGCGCACCGTCCAGCGAGAGCCGGGCGTGCCCGGCACGCGCAGCACCGGACGGCCCTCCGGGTCACCACTCTGCGTCCATCCGACGGTGCGGCCGTCGTGCAGCTGCAGGGTGTGATCGGTGACGAGATCGGTCCACATGCTTGTCGACCCTAGGCCGCCGAACCGGCCGGGCGTCCGGCTTTCGCTCTGGGCAGACAGCCGCTGGATAGCATGGCGCGCGCTCGGTGCGCCGTTGCGGCGACCAGCGCCGATCGAGGGGTCCAGATGGGTTTCTTGAAGCCGACCACGCCGGTCATCGACCACGCGGAATGGTCGACCGGCACCCGCGCGGAGCGGATCGTGCCGATGGCCCGGCACTGGGCCGAGGTCGGGTTCGGCACGCCGGTCGTGCTGCATCTCTTCTACGTCGTGAAGATCCTGGTCTACACGCTCACGGCCTGGCTGGTCGCGCTGAGCACGACGGGCATCGACGGCTTCACCGACGTCCGGCACTGGTACGCCGAGCCGATCGTCTTCGAGAAGGTCGTGCTGTTCACGATGCTGTTCGAGGTCGTCGGGCTGGGCTGCGGGTTCGGGCCGCTGAACAACCGCTACATCCCGCCGATGGGATCGATCCTCTACTGGCTGCGGCCGCGGACGATCCGGCTGCCGCCGTGGCCGCGCCGGGTGCCGCTGACGAAAGGCGACACCCGGACGCCGCTCGATGTGCTGCTGTACGCCGCGCTGCTCGTCGCCCTCGTCATTGCGCTGTGCTCCGACGGCACCGGGCCGATGCCCGAGCTCGGCACGTCGGTCGGGGTGCTGCCGAGCTGGCAGATCTGGACGGTCGTCGGCCTGCTCGCCGTGCTCGGCCTGCGCGACAAGGTGATCTTCCTGGCCGCGCGCGGCGAGGTGTACGGCAGCCTCACCGTGGCGTTCCTGTTCGCCCAGCAGTCCGGTGTCGACATGATCATCGCGGCAAAGCGGGTGTGCGTGACGATCTGGCTCGGCGCGGCCTCGTCCAAGCTCACCAAGCACTTCCCGTTCGTGATCTCGACGATGATGAGCAACAACCCGGTGCTGCGCCCGAAGTGGCTCAAGCGCCGGTTCTTCGAGCACTTCCCGGACGATCTGCGACCCGGGTTCCCGTCCCGGCTGATCGCGCACATCTCCACCGCGATCGAGGGTCTCGTCCCGATCGTGCTGTTCTTCAGCCACGGCGGAACACTGGGCACCGTCGCCGCGATCGTCATGCTCTGCTTCCACTTCGGCATCCTGTCCGCTATCCCGATGGGCGTGCCGCTCGAGTGGAACGTCTTCATGATGTTCAGCGTCGTGGCCCTGTTCGTCGGGCACCCGCACGCCGGCCTCGGCGACGCGACCAGCCCGCTGCCGTTCCTGCTGTTCGCGCTCGTCGCCGGCACGGTCGTCCTCGGCAACCTCTTCCCGCGCACGATCTCGTTCCTGCCGGGCATGCGGTACTACGCCGGCAACTGGGACGTCGGCCTGTGGTGTGTGAAGCCGTCCGCGTCGGCGAAGATCGAGAAGGAGGTCGTCTCGATCGCGAGCATGCCGCAGTCGCAGATGGCGAAGGTCTACGGCAGCCCGCAGATGGCCGAGATGTACCTCTACATGGGCTATGCGTTCCGCGCGTTCAACAGCCACGGCCGCGCGATGTTCACCCTCGCCCACCGCGCCATGGCCGGGCTGGACGAGTCGGAGTACATCTTGATCGACGGCGAGCGCATCTGCAGCACCGCGGTGGGCTGGAACTTCGGCGACGGCCACATGCACAACGAACAGCTGATCGAGGCGCTGCAGCGCCGCTGCGCCTTCGAGCCGGGCGAGGTGCGGGTCGTCCTCATAGACGCCCAGCCCATCCACCGGCAGCGCCAGGAGTACCGGCTCGTCGACGCGGCCACGGGCGAGTTCGAGCGCGGCCACGTCCGGGTCGCCGACATGGTCACCGCGCAGCCGTGGGACGACACGATCCCCGTGCACGTCAGCGGATGACGGTGACCGAGCAGGCGATGATCCGCGTCCGCGGCGCGCGCGTGCACAACCTGCGCGACGTCGACGTCGACATCCCGCGCGACGCGCTGGTCGTGGTCACCGGCGTCTCGGGGTCGGGCAAGTCGTCGCTGGCCTTCGGCACCGTGTACGCCGATGCGCAGGCGCGGTACCTGGAATCGGTGGCGCCCTATGCACGGCGGCTCATCGACCAGGTCGCGACACCCGAGGTCCGCGAAATCACCGGGCTGCCGCCGGCGGTCGCGCTGCAGCAGTCGCGGGGGGCATCGCAGTCCCGGTCGACCGTGGGCACGCTCACCGCCTTGTCGAACTCGCTGCGGATGCTCTTCTCCCGCGCCGGGACGTATCCCGCCGGCGCGCCGCGGCTGGATTCGGACGCCTTCTCCCCCAACACACCGGCCGGCGCGTGCCCGCGGTGCCACGGTTTGGGCCGGGTGCACGAGGTCACCGAGGCCTCACTGGTACCCGACCCGGAGTTGTCGATCCGCGAGCGGGCGGTGGCGGCGTGGCCCGGTGCGTGGCAGGGCAAGAACTACCGCGACATCCTGGCGACGCTCGGTTACGACGTCGACCGGCCCTGGCGGGAACTGCCGCAGGCCGAGCGCGACTGGATCCTGTTCACCGACGAGACACCGATCGTGACCGTGCACGCCGAGCGCGAGGCACACCGCATCCAGCGGCCCTACCAGGGCACGTACCAGAGCGCGCGCCGCTACGTCCTCCACACGCTCGCGACCACGCAGAGCGCGACGCTGCGCAGGAAGGCGCTGCAGCACGTCGAGGTGCGTCCGTGCCCGGTGTGCGGCGGCGCGGGACTTCGACCCGAGGCGTTGGCCGTCACCGTCACCGGCTCGACCATCGCCGAGCTGACCGCACTGCCGCTGACCGCACTCGCCGCACGGTTGCCGCAGGTGGGCGACGGCGATGTCGCGCGCACGATCGTGCCCGACCTGCTGGCCCGGATCGACGCGCTGACCGAGCTCGGGCTGGGCTACCTCGCGATGAACCGGGCCACGCCCACGTTGTCGTCGGGCGAGCTGCAGCGGTTGCGCCTGGGCACCGCCCTGCGATCCACCCTGTTCGGCGTCGTCTATGTGCTGGACGAGCCGTCGGCCGGGCTGCATCCCGCCGACCCCGAGGCGCTGCTCGGCGTGCTCGACCGGCTGCGCGCTGCCGGCAATTCGCTACTTGTCGTGGAGCACGAGATCGACGTCATCCGGCATGCCGACTGGCTGGTCGACGTCGGCCCGGGCGCGGGCACGCACGGCGGACGCGTCCTCTACAGCGGCCCGCCGGCCGGGCTCGGGCAGGTGGCGGAGTCGGTGACCGCTCGCTACCTCGACGGGCCGGCTGCTCTCGCGCCCCGGCACCGGGTGCCGACCGGCGTGGTCGAACTGCGCGGCGTCACGCACCACAACCTGACCGACGTCGACGTCGGCGTCCCACTGGGTGTCTTCACCGCGGTCACCGGCGTGTCCGGATCAGGCAAGACGACGCTGGTGACGGGCGTACTCGCCGCCGCGGTGCGCGAACGGCTCGGCGCGGCGCGCGCGTCCGATGACGACGACCCGGACGCGCCGCACACCGAGGACGACACGACCGGCAGCACGCAGCGGATCACCGGCCTGGAGGCGATCGACCGGCTGGTCGAGGTCGACCAACGACCGATCGGGCGCACCCCACGCTCGAACCTGGCGACCTACACGGGGCTGTTCGACGGGGTGCGCAAGCTGTTCGCCGCGACCGACGAGGCGCGTCGCCGCGCGTATCAGGCCGGCCGCTTCTCGTTCAACGTCGACGGCGGCCGTTGCGAGAACTGCCAGGGCGAGGGCGCGGTCGCCGTCGAGATGCTCTTCCTGCCCGGCACCTACTCGCCGTGCCCGGTGTGCCACGGCGCGCGCTACAACCCGCAGACTCTCGCGGTGCGCTACCGCGATCTCTCGATCGCGGACGTGCTGGCGCTCACCGTCGACGCAGCAGCGTCGTTCTTCGCCGACGTGCCCGCCGTAGCCCGCAGCCTGGACACCCTGCGCGACGTGGGGCTGGGCTATCTCACGCTGGGCCAGCCCGCCACCGAACTCTCCGGCGGCGAGGCTCAGCGGATCAAGCTGGCCACCGAACTGCAACGGGCCCGGCGCGGCCGGACGCTGTTCCTGCTGGACGAGCCCACGACCGGCCTGCACCCCGCCGACGTCGAGCAACTGATGGCTCTGCTCCACTCGCTCGTCGACGCCCGCAACACGGTGATCGTGGTCGAGCACGACATGACCGTCGTCGCCGGCGCCGACCACGTCATCGACCTGGGTCCGGGCGGTGGCGACGAAGGCGGGCGCATCGTCGCCATCGGTTCGCCTGCCGAGGTCGCCGCCTCGACCGCCAGCCGCACCGCCGCGTACCTGAAAGCGGCACTGCCCAGCTGAGATCAGCTGGTCAGCTGATACACCTCGCGGGCGTTGCCGCTGAACATCCGCTCGGCGGCGTCGTCCAGCCATCCGTTGCGCGTCTGCGCCGAGAGCCGTTCACGCACGACGGCCCAGGCGTCGCGCAGCACGCCGGCGGCGAACCAGTGCGTCTCGGGCACCCCGTGTCCGTCGGTGCCGAACAGGACCCGGTCGACCGGCGCAAGGTCGAGCAGGCGCAGCAGCCGGTCGGCCGTCGTCGCCGGGCTGAACAGGTTCACCAGCGAGAACTCGGCCCAGAGGTTCGGATGCACGAACGTCAGGTACGCGAGTTGCTCGTGCCAGGGATAGCCGGCGTGGATGAGCACGACGTTCGCAGCCGCACCTTCCGCCGTACGCAGGACGTCGTCGAGCAACACCGGATGTGCGTCCGCCAGCCGGATCTCCGAGTCGCCGAAGCCGGTGTGGATCTGGATCGGCAGGCCGAGGTCGGCGCACTGCGCGAACGTCCGGCGCAGCAGGTAGTCGCGCAGCAGCTTGGCCCGCCGCCGGACCGGTCCCTCGGTCGCCACGGAGCGGTATGCCTGCTCCGCGGTGACCGTCGGGTCCACCGCGAGTCCGGTGCGATAGGCGAGGACGGTCTTCAGCCCCGCCGCCCCGTTGGCGGCGCCGGACTCGATGAAGTCCGAAAGCGCGGATTCGATGTGCCGGCCGTCGGCGCCCTGAGCCAGAAGGGGGTCGATGAGCGCTTCGACACGCAGCAAGGACCACGTGGGCGCGCCGGACACGGCCTCGTACCTGGCGAGATCACCGGGCCCGAGCGGTGTGGGCCCGCCGTCGAGCAGCATGCCGCCGATGCCGGCATCGGCGAACAGGCGCCGGACGTAGGCGGGCCAGTCGTGGGCCGCCGCCTGCTCGCGCGCCGGCAGGACGTCGTCCGGCGTGCAGTCGAGCAGCGCCGCCAACCGGTGGCACAGCATCTCGAGCATCAGCCGGTGCGGCGCCGCCTGCTGGCGCCGGCCTTGCGCGGCATCGCCGACCAGGAGCGACATTTCCCCGAGGTCCAACGGCTCGGGTGTGAGCGGAAAGGGATGAGCGTGGTCGTCGAGCAGCGCGGGTGATTCAGTCACGTGATGATCGGCGCCGCCTTGCCCAGCGCGTTCGGGTCGTCCAGATCCGCGGCGTCTTCACCGCCCTCTTCGCCGAGGATCGACCCGATACGTTCCACGGCTTCGGGATTGCGAGAACGCAGCGCGAGAAGCACGAGGAGGCCGACCACGATCCACGCCAACGCGACGTACGGCGTGTAGTCGAGCGGAGTGGGTGGCACCGGATAGATCGATCCGTAGAGCGCGGCGCCGAAGACCGCAGCGCCGATCAGCGGGACGACCACGTGGGCGAGCGGGTTCCAGCGGCTGTGCGTGCGTCGGAAGAAGATGATGCCGCCGAAGCACAGCATGATGTAGACGACGATCACGACGAGCGTGCCCAGCGTGGCCCAGAAGAAGTACGTGAGCAGCGCCGGCCCGGCGCCGAGGTCGTCCGTGAACCCGTACCAGCTGATCAATGCCATGCCGACACTCGCGGTGGCGACCAGCAGCGTGGCGTTGGCCGGCGTGTGGAAGCGGTGGTGGGTACGTCCCAGCCAGCGCGGGGCCACGCCTTCCCGACCCATCGCGTACACGGTGCGCGTCGATGCCGTCGCGCAGGCGACGCAGACGATGAACGCCGACAGCATGGCGCCGATCTCGGTCAGCGTGCCCACCCACCCGGTCAGATAGCGGTCCGCGATCGTCTTCAGCGGCAATGGATCGCCGGAGAGCTTGTCGACGCCGTCCCCGATGGCCATCGAGTAGGTCGTCCACAGGTAGAACAGGATCGCGAACACGGTGGCCGCGATGATCGCGATGGGAATGTTTCGCCTCGGATTCCTGGTCTCCTCGCCGAAGTCCGCGGCGGTTTCGAAGCCGATGTAGGAGGTGACGCCGAGGATGATCCCGTAGAACACCCCGTGGAAGCCGCCACTCACGGTGTGCGAGAAGGTGAACGGCGCTCCCGTGTTGCCGTGCGCGCCACCCTTCGCCGTGGTCACCAGGTTGATGATCAGGATGACGGCGACGGTCAGGACCCCGATGAGCAGTTGCAGCCGAGTGGTGACCTTGATGCGGACGATCGACAGCCCGACCAGCAGCGCCATGCCGATGAGGAACAGCCAGAACCACCAGCTCTCGTCCAGCCCGACGAGATCACTGAAGAGGTACGCCACACCGGCCATCGTCATCGGCACGAAGCAGGCCAACCCGAACGCGTAGAGCCAACCGGCCATGAATCCGGCGGACTTCCCGAGGCTGCGGCTGGCGTAGGTGTATGCGTAGCCCGCCGAAGCCATCCGGCGCGTGAAGCCGATGACCACGAAGGCCAGCGCCAGGCAGCCGATGCCGCCGAGCAGGAAGGCCAGCGGGGTGGATCCGCCTGCGGTCGCCGCGACGCCCGGCACGTTGAGGAACGAGGCCATGCCCGGCGCGATCACCGATACCGAGATCGCGATCGCGTCGGGGAGGGTCAGCGAGCCTTTGGCGAGCTGCTGGTCCGGGGCGAGCTGCGTGCTGGATTGGACGGCCATCGTCACTCCTTCGGCAGAAGCACAGCGTCTTCGGTGAGCAAGTAGTCGAACGCAAGCGGCGTGATGTTGTTGTCGATGACCCAGGACAGGAACTTCTGGTGCACCGGGTGGGCCTGATAGCTGCGCATCTTCTCTACGCTGTCGAATTCCATGTAGAGCAGGTACTGATAGCCGCGGGCGCGGTCGGTGAACAGGGCTTCACCGAACCGCAGGGCTCGGATTCCGGGGATGTTGTCCGGCCATTCGCGGATGTAGGAGTGGATGTCGCCGGCCTGCTCGGCCGTCGGCTCGTCCGGAAAACTGAACAGCACGACATGCTGGAGTACGGGCGAGCCCGCGGCGCTCGCCATCAGTAGAACTCGAAGTACTCGCGCATCTGCCAGGCGGCGGATGCGTCGTCCGGATCGTCGGCGGCCTCGCAGGCGGCACGATGCCGACCTGTCTCCGCGCGCTTCATCATGAGGTAGTAGTCGACGAATTCCGTTCCGAACTGCTCGCGGTAGAGCGTGTCCTTGTCCAGGGCGTCGAGCGCCTCGTCCAGAGAGGTCGGCAGCGGCTTCGCCTCGGCCACGTACGGGTCCTCCTCGATCCGCGCCGGCGGCTGGAGCTGCCGTTCGACGCCGTCGAGGCCGGCAGCCAGGTCCGCCGCCAGGTAGAGATAGGGGTTGGCCGCGGGCTCGCCGACCCGGTCTTCGAGGTGCGTGCCGGGATCACCGGGCCCGCCCTGCACCCGCACCATCGCGCCGCGGTTCTCCACCGCCCAGCAGATCCGGTCCGGGGCGAACGAGTACGGCTGGAAGCGGGTGTAGCCGTTGACGGTCGGGGTGGCGAACGCGGTCATCGCCGCGGCGTGCTCGAGCAGACCGCCGATGTAGCTGACACCCAGCTCCGACAGCACCTCATCCTCCGCGGTGAACGCGTTCTCCCCGGCCGAATCGAGCAACGAGAGATGCAGGTGCCAACCGGAGGCGAAGAAGTTCGGCAGGATGGGTTTGCACATGAAGGTCGCGAGCAGCCCGCGCCGCGCGCAGATCTGCTTGATCGCGCTCCGGAACAGGACCATCGCGTCGGCCGTGCCGAGCCCCGGCCGCGGGCTGAGACTGAACTCCATCTGGCCGGGGCCCCACTCGTCCTCCATCGACCGCGGCAGCAACCCCACCGCACCGAGGCCGTCGCGCAGCGCGATGAGCGTCTCGTTGACCGAGTCGAGCCGGACTTCGGACAGGTACTGGTAGCCGAGCTGGAACGGTTCCACGCGCGGCACGGCAGCCGGCTGCGTGGTCGCGTCCAACGAGATGTTCGGGTCACAGAGGCGGGTGATGTAGAACTCGACCTCGAGGCCACTGAGGTAGCTCAACGAACGCTGCTCGAGGCGTTCCAGTTGGTTGCGCAGGATCCGGCGTGGGTCGAGCGGCATCGGGCGTCCGTTGCTGAAGTACGCGTCGGAGAGCATCCACCCGGTGCCCGGCGACCACGGCAGGACCTGGAAGGTCGTCGGGTCGGGCACGATGACGATGTCCGGGAAGCCGGTGAACTCCTCGATCCCGAACCCGCCGCCGCGGACGAAGGCGGGAGGGAACACGGTGTTCGCGGAATCCAGGCTGTAGATCGCGCCCGAGAAGTCCAGGCCGTTGCGGAATGCGGCGATGGCGGCGTCCGGGGAGAGGAACTTCCCCCGCGGCTGGCCGTGCTGGTCCACGATGATCACCCGAATCGTCTGCAGACCCGACTCACGGATCCGGGCGGTGACCTCGTCGGCGGCCTCGCGTTGCTCGTCGGTGTGCAGCTGATGAGTGCTGACGAAATCGTGCTGGCCGACGCCGGCGGTCCGGGACGGATCTGGCTGCTTCATCGGGACGCGTTCCGTTGCGTCGTCCCGGCGGTCGTCTCGGCGCGCGCCACCTGGTTGTCGAGCATCGCGGTCAACAGCTCCTCGGCGGTGTTCTTCGGTTTCATCTGGGCGATGGTGATGGACGTTTCGGTGCGCTGGATGCCTTCGATCTGCCAGATGTGGTTCAGCAACAGATCGCGGAGATGGCCCTCGTCCCGCGCGCGTAGGCGGACGAGCATGTCGAACGGCCCGGTGACGAGGAGCACCTCGTCGATCTCGGGGATGTTCGACAGTTCCTCCATGACGAGTCCGAGCTGGTAGCCGGGAACCGCGGTGATCGTCAGGTAGACGGTGGTCTGATAACCGAGCGCGCTCCAGTCGACACGCACGCCATAGCCGGTGATCACCTGCCGGCGTTCCAGCCGAGCGATCCGTTCCGCGATCGCCGGGGCGGACATCTGCATCTCGCGTGCGAGGCTGCGCTGCGACAAGCGCGCGTCGCGGCTGAGCAGGCGCAGGATGCGCAGGTCGACCGCGTCGAGGGCGATCGGCGCGGACGGTGTCGCGGCGTGGTCACGAATGGTCCGCAGCGGGGTGCCCGTCGGTTGAACCGACCGGCGCTTCGCTTGAGCCATCTCGCCTTCCGTCCATGCGTGCCGAAGTATGAATCGGTTGTCAGGAGCAAGGTAGCGGTGCAGTATTGCTGCTGAGCGTAAGCTCGTGCACAGAATCGTCTGGCGAACGTAAGGCGCTGTCAAGATGGAATCGGGTTCTGCTCCACGGTTGGCCACCGACCCCCAATCGCCCGACTGGACCGGGCGGCTCGCCGTCCGGACGCGCGGTCGCGACGGCACCCTGTCGGCGATCCTCGCGACGGCCAACGCCGAGGGGATCATCAACTTCTCCGGCGGCTTCCCCGAGCACGCCCTGTTCCCGACCGATGTGCTCCATCCCTTGGTGGAGAAGCTCCTGCACGATGACGCCTCCGTTGCGCTGCAGTACGCGCCGACGGAAGGCATCGCGAGCACGCGCGCGCAGCTACGCGACCAACTCGAGGAACGCCAGGGCCGACGCCCGGCGGAATCCGAGCTCATGGTGACCAGCGGCGGGATCGACGCCATCACGCTGATCGCGAAGAGCATGCTCGACCCGAATGACACGGTCGTCGTCGAGGAACCGAGCTATGTCGGAGCAGTCACCGGCTTCACCAGCTTCGACGGGACGGTGCTCGGGATACCGATCGATTCCGACGGACTCGACGTCGAGGCACTGGCGCGTCTGCTCGAAGGCGGGGCGCGTCCGAAGCTGCTCTACGTCATCCCGGAGCATCAGAACCCGACCGGCTGGACGCTGTCCGCCGACCGACGACCGGCGCTCGTCGAGCTCTGCCGGCGCTATGGGGTGTTGATCGTCGAGGACGTCGCCTACCGCGAGCTGAGTTTCAGCGCCGAAGTCGCGCCGAGCCTGTGGTCGCTGGGGCCGGACGTCGTCGTGCAGATCGGCACGTTCTCCAAGACGTTCTTTCCCGGCGTCCGACTCGGCTGGGCCGCAGGCCCGGCGCCGATCATCGCCCAGATGGTCTTCGCCAAGCAGAACTCCGACCAGTGCGCCGGCGCGCTGGGCCAGCGGTTGCTCGAGGAGTTCGTCCGCGCCGGCTATTACGACGAGCATCTCGCACGGGCCCGAGCTCTCTATCAGCGCCGCGCGGCCGCGATGGAGGCCGCGCTGAGTGAACAGTTCGCCGGCACTCGCGCTACCTGGTCGCATCCGGACGGCGGCTTCTTCTGTTGGCTGCGGCTGCCCGGCGTCGATACGACCGCGCTCGCAGCCCGTGCGCGCGACGACGACGTCGCCTTCGTCCCCGGTGCCGGATTCTTCGCCGGCATCGCGGATTCCGAGCACCTCAGACTGTCCTACAGCCGCGTCAGCGAACCGGACATCGGCGAAGGCATCGCCAGACTGGCTTCCGCTGCCGGCTACTCCCGCCCGTGACGTACCGAGAGGATCTGCATGTCCCACCCGCACTTCAGTGTTGACGCGGACGGCGAGCCGACGGCCAAGGGCCGGTTCGTCGACGTCCCCGACATCGAGACGGTCGAGTACGTACCCGGGCTCACGTTCCGGCCGGTGCTCGGTGAGAAGTCGCTGGTCAACTTCGTGTCGTTCGAGCCGCATACCGAGGCGCCGATGCACGTCCATGCCGAGGAGCAGGTCGTGGTCGTCACCGAGGGCGAGTTCGACTTCACCATCGACGGCGAGACCCGCACGATGCGGGTCGGTGATGTTGCGGTGATTCCGTCGTGGGTGCCGCACGGGGCGCGGACCGGTGACAAGCCGTGCCGCGAGATCGACATGTTCACGCCTCCTCGTGCGACGTTGATCGAGCATGCGCGGGAGCAGATCCGTACCGGCGCGCCGGTCGACGAGTCGCCGGTCTGAGGTGGACCTCGGTCTCACCGGCCGCCGCGCGCTCGTCACCGGCGGATCGAAGGGCATCGGCTTCGCGGTGGCCGCCGAACTGCTGGCCGAAGGCGCGTCGGTAGCCATCTGTTCCCGTACGCCGGACGAGGTCAAGCGGGCCGCCGACGAACTGCGATCGAGCCACCCCGACGCCGAGGTCGTCGATCTCGTCGCCGACGTCACGGATGTCGAGCAGGTGCAGACGCTGGTGGACGATTCGGCCGGACGGCTCGGTGGGCTGGACATCCTCGTCAACAACGCGGGCGGCGCGCATCCGGGCAACTTCGAAACGCTGACCGAGGAGGACTGGCGCGGCGATCTCGACGTCAAGCTCTTCTCGCAGATCCGTTGCTTCCGGGCGGCGCTGCCGTACCTGCGAGAGAGCACGGCGCCGCGGGTCGTCAACGTCAACGCGGTGTACGGGAAGTATCCGGACCCGGCGTTCTTCGCCACGACCGTGATCAGGGCGGCCTGCCTGAACCTGAACAAGGTGCTCGCCCAGGAGTTCGGCGCGGAACGCATCCTGGTCAACAGCGTCAACATCGGCTTCGTCGACACCCCGCAGTGGGAGAACATCCGCCGCCGCCGCGCCCCCGACAGCAGCAAGGAGGAGTTCTTCGGCCGCCTGTCCGAAGCCGAGGTGCCGCTCGGCCGCTTCGGCCGGGCGGACGAGGTGTCCGGGTTGGTTGCTTTTCTCGCCGGTTCGCGCGCGTCCTACATCACCGGCGCCGTGATCGACGTGGCCGGCGGGATGGGCAAGTACGTCTGATGTGCCGCATGGTCGGCTGGGTGTCCGCGGTGCCGGTGACCGCCCGAGAGCTGCTCGGCGATGCGGCGATCGAGCGATTGCGGGCGCTGTCCGCCGTGCATTGCCACGGCTGGGGTGTGGCATGGCGCGAAGGCGACGGTGTCCGTGTCCACCGCGCGGCTCTGCCGGCCGGCGACGACCGCGACTTCGGGCGCGTGGTCGACGAACTCGCGGTCACGTCAGCCGTGCTGCACATCCGGCTGGGCACGCCGGGGCTCGGGCGCGAAGCTGCTGACGCCCATCCGTTCACGGACGGGCAATGGGCGCTGATCCACAACGGCGCGGTGGCCCCGGTCACCAGTGTCGACAAGCTTCTCGGTCCGGCTTCGGCCCGGCGTCCGGTCGGTAGCACCGACAGCGAACGCTGGTTCCTGGCACTGCGCGATGAGATCGATGGGGGACGGTCCGTCCCGGAAGCCGTCAACACCGTGATCGCACGCGCGCACGCGGCGGGGTTACGCGGCTCGAGCTGGAACAGCATGCTGCTGGGACCCGACGCGCTGCACCTCGTCAACCACCACGACCACGCGTTGCTGCCGGCCGACATCGCACTGTGGCCCGACGAATGCCCGAAGGACATCCTCTGCTGGCCGCCGTACTTCGACCTGCGCGTACGGCAGCGCGACGGCGCATCGGCCGTCATCTCCTCCGGCATCGTCGACGACGTCACCGATTGGCAGCTGCTGCCCAACCACTCCGCGTCACACCTGTCACTCGACGGCCGCCCGTTGCGCACCACCATGCTCGACGCACGGGTGTCTCGTCCGGCTCCTTCGACGACGGCGGCGTACTGAGCCGCCGGGTCGTCGTGGCTTGATCCACGGCACGAGCAGTGCCGCTGCCTCGGTAACGATGCGCGTTCAGGACTCCCGCGTGGCGGGCCACGCCAGGCTGCCGAACGCCACGACGAGCGCGACGTTCACCGGCACCGCGAGCGCCGCGATGTTCCCGATGTGCGCGACCGGCCAGGCGATCGCCGCGACGAGCACGAGCCCGGCCGGCCAGCGGTGGCCGAGCTTGGCGAGCCCGGCCGCGATGAGCGCGAGCGACACCGGGAAGAACAGGCCGAGCGGCTTGATCAGGTTCGCCGCGCCGGAGCGGTCGACCAGCTGGGTGTCGCCGAGGGACATGTGGATCGCCTCGAAGCCGTAGGCGACGTTGCCGGCCATGCCGATCAGTCCGACGAGCAGGATGAACGCGGCCAGTTTCGATGCCGGCGGCAGCCAGCCAGCCACCCGCAGGACGACGACGCCGTAGCCGATCGCGCCCAGCACGTGAATGATCCCCGCGGTGCCGTCGTCCCAACCTCGTGCGGCGTAGGTGGAGTCCGCCACGAGGTAGATCAGCGGGGCGATGAGGAGCGAGGCGGTGAGCATCCTGCTCGTCGGTGTGGTCGTGGCCGGTTCGGTCACCGGCGCGGCGATGGTGGCGTGCATGGCAGGTCCCTTCGTAGTCGGCGTCGTAGGGAACCTTCGCCCGGCGGGCGCCGCGCCCACCACGGGGTAAGCCCTGGAATGCAGCCGCAGGGAAAACCCTGGGCCGCCGGCCGCGCGGGACGTGCCAGCATGACGATCGTGATCGTCGCTGGTTCCTGGAGTGCCCGCGGCCGGGCGCCGTTGCTGCTGCTCAGCGGAGTCGTGGTCGCGGTGAGCTTCGGGCTCGCGCGCGGAGTGTGGCTGCCGAACCTGCACAACGGGCTGCTCGCGCTGGCCTTCACCGTCGTCGGCGGGTACGTGCTCTTTCAGCGTCCGGGGCATCGGGAGGGACGGCTCTTCCTTGCCACCGGCGTCGTCGAGGCGGTGCTGTTCCTGGGCCGGCAGATCGGGCACCGGCCGACCGCGCCCGGTTCTGCTTGGTGGGGTTGGCTCGGGGTCTGGCCGACGGCTGCCGCGCTGGCGCTCACCACGTTCTCGGTGCTGTGTTTCCCGGACGGCCGGCTGCCGGCGCCGGCGTGGCGATGGGTGGCGGGCGCTGTCGTTCTTCTCGCGGCGACGTGTGCCGCTTTGTCGGCGATCTGGCCGGTCGAGTACGGCTCGGCGGACGTGACGCTCGAACATCCGGTGAACTCGACGTCGCCCTCCGGCATTGCCGATCTGTGGTCCGCGATCGCCCATCCGACCTACGCCGCATTCCAGCTGCTGTGGGTCGTCACCGTCGTCGTTCGGTGGCGCGCGGCAGGGCAGGCCGTGCGCCGCCAGCTGACCTGGCTGCTGGCGGCAGCCGCGGTGTCGTTGATCGCCCTCGCGGTCGGGCTGGTCGCTGCCGGCTCGCCGCGCGCCGGCCTGCTGACGGCGACGCTTGTCCCGGTCGCGGCGGGCTGGGCGATCGTCCACGGCCAGCACGTGATGGCCTACTCGGCGCTGACCTGGCTGTCCCGCACCGAGGTCGATCCGGCCAACCTGCCCACCGAGCTCGCCCGGACGGTCGCGGAGGCACTCAGCGCTCCGGGCGCGACGCTGTGGATGGGCAGCGACAAGGTGCACGCGATCGGCGTCTGGCCCGAGACGGACGCCGACATCGCGGTGACGACGATCGAGGAACTCGAGCGATCACCGGCGGTGCACATGCGGCTCGTGACCAATCGCGGAACCGAGGTGGGCGCGCTCAGCGTGGACCGCGCCGGGACGGATCAGCTGTCACTTGCCGAGAGCCGGCTGTTCGACGACCTTGCCGCGCAGGCCTCGCTGGTGATCGATCACATCGGGCTCGCCGACGTCATCGCGCAGCAGCGGCGAGCCGGACATCTGGACGGCTTCTCCCGCCGGGAGCGGGAGGTGCTCGAGCTGATGGCCCGCGGCCGGTCGAACTCCGCGATCTGCGAGGAGCTCCACCTCAGCATCAAGACCGTGGAACCGATCGTCAGCGCGATCTTCACGAAGCTCGACCTGCACAGCGACGCGGCGAACAACCGCCGCGTGCTCGCCGTGCTGGCCTACCTGCGGACCTGAACCCGCCCTGTATCGCTAGCCTTCGGGCGGATACTCCGCTGTGGCGGGAGGAGGCAGTCGAGCCATGAAACCCCCACCGCCGACGCAGGCGCCGCCGCCGGGCATCGCCTCCACCGTGGTCGTGACGCTGCTGCTCGGCGTACTCGGATTGATCCCGGCGATCTGGAACACCCGCAGCGAGCGGCGACAGGGCCGTCCGACCCGGAGGTACTGGACGGCCTTCTGGTGGTCGATCCTCGGCAACGTCGTGGTCGCGGGTGGGCTCGTCGCGGGGTTGCTCGTCGCGACGGACGACGGGAACGACACGAAGACCGTGGCCGCGCAGAAGCCCACCGCATCTGTTGCCCCGCAGACGTCGAAGTCGACTCGAGTCGTCGCGGTCGGCGCAGCGTTCACCGATCCGAATGCCGTCCGCGCGCTTCTTTCGGACACGAGCAGCGACGTCGCAACGACCAACACCTACGACTACCGCAATCTCGCCGTGTTTCGTCGGGACGCCCTCGCAGTGACGACAGGATCGTTCACGGAACAGATGAGGAGCACGATCGACGATCTGATCGAAGTCAATGCGCCGAAGCTGCACGCTCGGCAGCACGCGGAGATGGTCGATGTCGGCGTATCCAGCATGACGACCGACACTGCGAAGCTCGTCGTCTTCGGCAAGCTCGCGGTTTCCAACACCGAGTATCCGAACGGGCGCACCGATCCGTTCGAGGCGGTCGTGACGGTCGCGAACGTGGGCGGACGATGGCTGCTCACCGATCTGAGGACCAGCGGCGCCGCACGCTGTGCGCCGCCAGGAACGCCGGACCTCGCCCACGCGGCTGCGTCCGCCGAAGTCGGAGCCGCCGCTCTGACGACCTACCACCGAAGCACGTTCGAAGCCGATTACGAACGCACGCTCTCGATGACGACCGCGCCGTTGCGCGAGGACATGGAAGCCCAGCGGGCACGGACGTTGAAGGCGCTGCGCGCCGGACACTTCGACCTGCACGCCGAGGCCACGGCGTGCGCGGTCGCCTCAGCCGACGACACGAGCGCGGTGATCCTCGTTGCCTTGAACGGCTACCGGTCGGGCGACCCGACTCCGTCACCGCAGCAGCTCGCGGTGACGGTCGAAAAAGTAGGCGGGCGATGGCTCATGTCGGACGTCCACCCCGTCACGTCCTGAGAAAGGGCGATCGCCACCTCGATTTCCAGTCTGGACGGAATCTCGAGCCTGGCACTAGGGTGTGATCCGCATCACAAAGCTCGATCCAGCGCACTGGAACGTTCGCGCGATCCGGCAACCGGTGCCGGACAGATCAGGGGGTGTCTGATGTCGAGTTTCCACGCGTCCTGCAAGAACTATCCGAGCGGCACCGATCTGCCGTCCGGGTTCAGCGTCAACGACACGTTCACCGGGTCGATCGACTTCCCGATCACGGCCGCCGCGTACGTCGGCACCCAACCGTTCCTGTTCTGGGACACCGGCCGGCACGTGACGAACAAGCGCACGGTGCACTGGACGTTCGACCACACCGACCAGTGGACGAACTGGTCCGCGACCGCGTGGTACGGAACACCCGGAGGCAACGGCGGGCCCTACGTCACCGCAGCCGCGTATCACGTCGGGCACGCCGTGCTCGGCCCGACGCCGATCGCGGCGCCGCCGGCCAGCACGTTCCACAACGGCCCCGGCGCCGGTGACATCGCGTGGCCGTGGCTGGGCAACGACCACGTCGTCAACACCACCTGGGGAGCAGGCACCGTCCACGCCCTCGACCACATGACCGACGGCGCCGACTCGTGCGAGTTCGGCTCGTGGACGAAGCTGATCGCGGGTGGCGACGACAGCTCGGTGTTCGAGGAGAACGACGACGACGTCACCACGAGCACCGGCATCTTCGGCGTGCCGGCCGGCGCTGCGGGCGACGCCGACAACCACTACGCGGCGACTGAGGGTGCCGCCATCCTCGCCGGCTACGTGACACCCGTCCGCGGCAAGGTGAAGCGACCCGGTGATGAGCCCGGCTGGTGGACGAAGTACTTCGACCGCGGCGACCCCGCCGCGTACCGGATCTTCGTCGAGTCGGTGCTCGAAGGGATCGAGAAGGTGGCGGCAGGCGGCGCCGACAAGGCGCCCGACCTGTTCGTCGGAGTGGTCGAGCGGGCCCGAAGCATGTCGCAGGCTCAGCTCACCCGGGTCGCTGCGGAGATGCGGGGGATCATGAACCGCGGCGAGGCGGCACTGAAGTCGGTCGAGGCGCTCGCCTCGAAGCGCGCCGGCCAGTAGTGCGAACGCGCAGAGTTCTGCTGGTCGGGTTCGAGGATCAGGACAACCTGGGGATCCGGTACCTGTCCAGCAGGCTGCTGGCCGACGGCCACCACACGAGGATCGCTGCGTTCAGCGCGGACCCCGGCCCGCTGCTGGACATCGTCCGAACCGAAGAGCCGGACGTCATCGGCTTCTCGCTCATCTTCCAGTACATGGTTCCGGAGTTCGGCGCGGTGATCCGCGCGTTGCGTGCGGCGGGAGTGCGGGCGCACATCACGATCGGCGGGCATTACGCATCGTTCGCCCCCGCTGAGCTGCTGCGGATGATCCCGGAACTGGATTCGGTGGTGCGCTTCGAGGGCGAGGAGACGCTGGGCGAACTGGTGTCGAAGCTGGACGACGGCTGGCGCTCGATCGACGGCATCGCCCTGCACGACGGCGCATCGGTGCGCGTCAACCAGGCGAGGACCGGCTCGCGGGCGATCGAC